>NZ_CP043473.1:3362679-3668377 GCF_008275125.1 Chromobacterium paludis | reverse complement strand
AAAAATCGCTGATATTTAGGCTTAATATTTAACTCACCATCTCGATATAAGTTAATTAACTCCCCAATAGACATACTATAAGAATCGGTTTTAATTTCACCACGCCACTTCTCAATCTCAACATCAAGAGCCATTTTCAACTCCCTTCATGTATAAGTGCTAATTAAATTAATAAGCAAATCAATAAATTTATTTATCATACCCCAAGTTAGGCGCCAAATCGCGCTCAGCCTGCTCCAGCGTCACGCCGCGGCGCTGGGCGTAACTGCTCACTTGGTCCTTCTCCACCTTGCCGACGCCGAAGTAACGCGCAGCCGGGTGACTGAAGTAGAAGCCGGACACCGCCGCCGTCGGCAGCATGGCGTAGCCCTCGGTCAGCGTCATGCCTATGGCCGGCGCGTCCAAGAGCTGGAACAGCTCGGTCTTCACGGTGTGGTCCGGGCAGGCCGGATAGCCTGGGGCGGGACGGATGCCGCGGTATTGCTCGTTGATCAGCGCCTCGTTGTCGAGAAGCTCGTCGGCGGCATAGCCCCAGAACTCGCGGCGCACGCGGGCGTGCATCAGCTCGGCGAAAGCCTCGGCCAGGCGGTCGGCCAGCGCCTTCAGCAGGATGGCCGAGTAGTCGTCGTTGGCCTCTTCAAAACGCTTCACATGCGGCTCGATGCCGATGCCGGCGGTGACGGCGAAGGCGCCGATATAGTCTTCCACGCCGCTATCCCGCGGCGCGATGTAATCGGCCAGCGCCCAGTTGGCCTTGCCGTCCAGCTTGGGCAGTTGCTGGCGCAGGCCCACCCAGGTCATCAGGCTGGCGCTGTTGTCCGGGTTGCGGATTTCAATGTCGTCATCGCCCACGCTCGCCGCCGGGAATAGGCCGATCACCGCGTTGGCGGCCAGCCAGTTCTCGTCGATGATCTGCTTCAGCATGGCTTGCGCATCGGCGTACAAGGCACGGGCCGATTCGCCGACGATCTCGTCGTCGAGAATGCGCGGGAAGCGGCCGGCCAGCTCCCAGCTCTGGAAGAACGGCGTCCAGTCGATGTAGGCGGCGATCTCGGCCAGCGAGTAATTCTCGAAACGGCGCACGCCCAGCCACGCCGGCTTGGGCGGCGCATAGCCGGCCCAGTCGATTTTTTCCTTGTTGGCGCGGGCCTGCTCCAAGGAAACCACCTTGCGGCCCGCCTTGTTGGCGTGGCCTTCGCGCGCGCGTTCTTGCTCGGCCAGGTTTTCCGCGACGAAGCCGTCGCGCAGCGTGTCGGACAGCAGATTGGAGCAGACGCCCACCGCGCGGCTGGCGTCCGGCACGTAGACCACCGGATGTTGGTAATGCGGCGCGATCTTGACCGCCGTGTGCACCTTGGAGGTGGTGGCGCCGCCAATCAACAGCGGGATGTCGAAGCCCTGGCGCTGCATCTCCTTGGCCACGTGGCTCATCTCCTCCAGGCTGGGGGTGATCAGGCCGGACAGGCCGATGATGTCGGCCTTGTGCTCGCGCGCGGCGTCGAGGATGGTCTGGCACGGCACCATCACGCCCAGGTCGATCACCTTGTAGTTATTGCAGCGCAGCACCACGCCGACGATGTTCTTGCCGATGTCGTGCACATCGCCCTTGACCGTGGCCATGATGATCACGCCCTTGGCCGGCGCGTCGGCCAGACCCAGGCGGATTTTCTCTTCCTCGATGAACGGTTCCAGGTGGGCGACGGCGGCCTTCATCACGCGGGCGGACTTCACCACCTGCGGCAGGAACATCTTGCCGGCGCCGAACAGGTCGCCCACCACGTTCATGCCGTCCATCAGCGGGCCTTCGATCACGTGGATGGGCCGCTCGCTCTTTTGCCGCACTTCCTCGGTGTCTTCGACGATATACGTCGTGATGCCCTTCACCAGCGCGTGCTCCAGCCGCTTTTCCACTGGCAGGGCGCGCCAGGCCAGGTCTTCGCCCTTTTTCTCGCCGGCGGCCTCGCCCTTGAACTTCTCCGCCAGTTCGATCAGCCGCTCGGTGGCGTCGCCGCCGGCCTTGGGATGGCGCATCAGCACCACGTCTTCGATGCGCTCGCGCAGCTCGGCGTCGACCTCGTCGTACACCTCCAGCGCGCCGGCATTGACGATGCCCATGGTCATGCCGCGCTGGATGGCGTGATACAGGAACACCGCGTGGATGGCCTCACGCACCTTGTTGTTGCCGCGGAAACTGAAGCTGACGTTGGACACGCCGCCGGAAATCTTGGCGTGCGGCAGGTGCTGCTTGATCCAGCCGGTGGCCTCGATGAAGTCCAGCCCGTAGCGGGCGTGCTCGTCGATGCCGGTGGCGACGGCGAAGATATTGGGGTCGAAGATGATGTCTTCCGGCGGGAAACCCACTTCGTCCACCAGGATGCGGTAGCTGTGGTCGCAAATCTCGATCTTGCGGGCGTAGGTGTCGGCCTGGCCTTTCTCGTCGAAGGCCATCACGATCACCGCCGCGCCGTAGCGGCGGATCAGCCGCGCCTGCTCGACAAACTTGTCCTTGCCTTCCTTCATGGAAATAGAGTTGACGATGCCCTTGCCCTGTATGCATTTCAGGCCGGCCTCGATCACTTCCCACTTCGAGCTGTCGATCATGATCGGCACGCGGGCGATGTCCGGCTCCGACGCGATCAGGTTCAAAAAGCGCACCATCGCGGCGTGGGCGTCCAGCATGCCCTCGTCCATATTGATGTCGATGACCTGGGCGCCGTTCTCCACCTGCTGCCGCGCCACATCCAGCGCGGTGGCGTAGTCGCCGTTCAGGATCAGCTTGGCGAAGGCGCGGCTGCCGGTGACGTTGGTGCGCTCGCCCACGTTCACGAACAAGTCTTCGTCGCCGATATTGAACGGCTCCAGGCCGGACAAGCGGCACTTGGCTTCGATCTGCGGCAGCGCGCGCGGCGCGACGCCGTCCACCGCCTGGGCGATGGCGGCGATGTGTTCCGGCGTGGTGCCGCAACAGCCGCCGACGATATTGATCAGCCCGCTCTCGGCCCATTCGCGCACGTACTCGCCCATCTTTTCAGGTTCGAGATCATAGCCGCCGAAGGCGTTGGGCAGGCCGGCGTTGGCGTGCACCGAGACATAGGTGGCCGACACCCGCGACATTTCTTCCACATAAGGCCGCAACAGGTCCGGACCCAGCGCGCAGTTGAGGCCGAAGCTCATGGCATTGGCGTGGGACAACGAGTTGTAGAACGCTTCCGTGGTCTGGCCGGTCAAGGTGCGGCCGGACTGGTCGGTAATGGTGCCGGACACCATGATGGGCAGGCGCGGCGTGTCCGGGCGATTGTCGAAATACTGGTGGATGGCGAACACCGCCGCCTTGGCGTTCAAGGTGTCGAAAATGGTTTCCACCAAGAGCAGGTCCGCGCCGCCCGCCACCAGGCCGTCTATCGCCTCGGTGTAGCTCGCCACCAGCTCGTCGAAGCTGACGTTGCGGTAGCCGGGGTCGTTGACGTCCGGGCTGATGGAACAGGTGCGGTTGGTGGGGCCCAACACGCCGGCGCAGAAACGCGGCTTGGCCGGGTTCTTGGCCGTTTGCGCCGCGCACAGGTCCTTGACCAATTTGGCGGCGGCTTGATTGATCTCCCACACCAGGCTCTCCATCCGGTAGTCGGCCATGGCGATGGAAGTGGCGTTGAAGGTATTGGTTTCGATGATGTCGGCGCCGGCGTCCAGGTAAGCCTGGTGGATGCCGCCGATCACGTCGGGACGGGTCAGGACCAGCAGGTCGTTGTTGCCCTTGACGTCGCAGGGCCAGTCGGCGAAGCGTTCTCCCCTGTAGTCTGCCTCGTCCAGCTGGTGGCGCTGGATCATGGTGCCCATGCCCCCATCCAGAATCAGAATGCGTTGCGACAGGTGCTGAAAAACTGGATGAGGTAATGGCTTTGTCATGTTAATTGCAGCGTATTTGTCTAAAACGGTATCTAATGGCCGCGCGGCCTGTTAGGGTCATCATAACATCGGCGTCACCCGCCCCAGACAGCACCCATTAGAATAAGAGAGCGTATTCATATGGCCATACAGAATAATAAGTGGTGGTTTTCCACTTTGCTGCTGCTCGCGCTCAGCGCGTCCGCCGCTCCGCTGCGGATCGGCGTGTCCGACAGCGACGGCCCGCCCCTCGCGGTGATCTCAGAAGACGGCAACACGCTGAACGGCGGCTTGACGCGCGACCTGGGCGCGCTGCTGGCGGCAGAACTGGAAATGAAGCCCGAGTTTGTCATACTGGCGCGCAAAAGAGTGGAGCCTGCCATCGAAAGCGGCAAAGTGGATATCGTCTGCAACGCCAATCCCGACTGGTACGGCAACTCTGCCCGCCTGGGCTGGAGCCACGTGATCTACCCCTTGACCGAGCGCGTGCTGTCGCCCAAAGGCCTGCCCCCCATCCGCAAGTTCGACGATCTGGCCGGCAAGCGCATCGGCATCCAGCACGGCTACCACTATCCGGAGCTGGAATACCTGTGGGCCAGCAACCGCAGCAGCAAGGATACCGAGGCCCGTTTCGACCTGCTGTTCAAATCGCTGGAAAAGCGCCTGAGCGACGTCGCCATCGTCACCGAGATCATTTACGTCTGGTGGGCGCATGAACACACGCGGGAAGCCGCCAGCTTCAAGCTGCACCCGCTGGTGGTATCGTCCATGCCCACCATGTGCGCCTTGTCGCCCAAATCGCCGATCAAGCTGGAGCAGCTGAATCGCGCCGTGGACAAACTGCAGAAGAACGGCAAGCTCAAGACCATGCTGACGCATTACCTGTCGCAGGAGTAAGCCCCAGGCAGCGCCGGGACGCATGCTAAAATGGCGTTTTTGCAGCGAAAAAGCGTCCCGTCATGAGCGATCTGTTAGCCGGCCTCAATCCCGAACAACTGCGCGCCGTCACCTGGCCCGCCAAGAGCGCGCTGGTGCTGGCCGGCGCCGGCAGCGGCAAGACCCGGGTGCTGACCACCCGCATCGCCTGGCTGTTGTCCACCGCTCAGACCTCGCCGGCCGGCATCCTGGCGGTGACCTTCACCAACAAGGCCGCGCGCGAGATGCAGACCCGGCTGTCCGCTCTGGTGCCGGTCAATGTCCGCAATATGTGGATCGGCACCTTCCACGGCCTGTGCAACCGCTTCCTGCGCATCCACTACCGCGACGCCGGCCTGCCGCAAACCTTCCAGATCCTGGACTCCGCCGACCAGCAGGCCGCGATCAAGCGCCTGCTGAAAAGCCTGGAGCTGTCGGACGAGAAATACCCGCCGCGCGCGGTGCAAAGCTTCATCAACGGCAATAAGGAGGCCGGCCTGCGCGCCGAGTCGCTGCCGCCGGCGCTGAACCCGTACGAAGCCAAGCTGGTGGAGCTGTACGCCGCCTACGACGCCCAGTGCCGGCGCGAAGGCGTGGTGGACTTCGCCGAACTGCTGCTCAGAAGCTACGAGCTGTTGTCCCGCAACGAGGCGCTGCGCGCCCATTACAGCAGCCGCTTCAGCCATATCCTGGTGGACGAGTTCCAGGACACCAACCGCCTGCAGTACGCCTGGCTCAAGCTGCTGGCCGGCGAGCACGGCGCGCTGTTCGCCGTGGGCGACGACGACCAGAGCATCTACGCCTTCCGCGGCGCGGAAGTCGGCAATATGCGCGCGCTGCTGTCCGACTTCCACGTGGCCGAACCGGTGCGACTGGAGCAGAACTACCGCTCCGTGGGCAATATCCTGAACGCCGCCAATGCGCTGATCGAACAGAACGACGGCCGCCTGGGCAAGAACCTGTGGACCGATGCCGGCGAGGGCGAAAAAATCCGCTTCTTCCAGGCCGGCAGCGACGGCGAGGAGGCAGAGTTCATCATCGACGAGGTCAAGAGCCTGCACCGCGACGGCCTGGCGCTGTCCGACATCGCCGTGCTCTACCGTTCCAACGCCCAGTCGCGGCTGCTGGAGCATGTGCTGGTCAACGCCCAGATTCCCTACCGCATCTATGGCGGCCTGCGCTTCTTCGAACGCCAGGAAATCAAGCACGCGCTGGCGTATCTGCGCCTGGTGGCCAACCCGGACGACGATAACGCGCTGCTGCGCGTGATCAACGTGCCGACGCGCGGCATAGGCGCGCGCAGCGTGGAAAACCTGCAGGCCGCCGGCCGCGAGCAGGGCATCTCGCTGTGGCAGGCCGCCTGCGGGGCCGGCAGCGGCCGCACCGCCGCCAAGATCGGCGAGTTCGTGCTGTTGATCGAGCGTCTGCGCGAGCAGAGCCGCGACTTCAGCCTGGCCGAAACCATCAGCCTGGTCATAGACCGCAGCGGCCTGCGCGACATGTACGAGCAGGACAAGAAAGACGGCGAGGAGCGGCTGGCCAACCTGGACGAGCTGGTCAACGCCGCCGCCAGCTTCCTGCCCGACCAGCCCGAGCAGGCGCTGACCGAATTCCTGTCCGCCGCCAGCCTGGAAGCCGGCGAGCACCAGGCCGACGCCGGCAGCGACGCCTTGCAGCTGATGACGGTGCACGCGGCCAAGGGCCTGGAGTTCGACGCCGTCTTCGTCAGCGGCCTGGAAGAAGGCCTGTTCCCGCACGAAAACAGCATCATGGACGGCAAGGGCCTGCAGGAAGAGCGGCGGCTGATGTACGTGGCCATCACCCGCGCGCGCAAGCGGCTGTATCTGTCCAGCGCGCAAAGCCGCATGCTGCACGGCCAGAGCCGCTATCCCATCCCGTCGCGCTTCATTGACGAGATTCCGGCCGAACTGATCCATGCGCTGTCTGCTACAGTGAAAGCACCCGTTGCAGCCTGGCAGGCCCGCCCGGCGGCAGCCGCGCCGCGCCGCCAAGCGCAAAACGCCTACGGCCTGTCCATCGGCCAAGCCGTTAGCCACGCCAAATTCGGACTGGGCGTCGTGATCGATGCCGAAGGCAACGGCGAAGACGTGCGCTTGCAGATCAATTTCGCCGAACATGGCGTAAAGTGGCTGGATCTGCGCTACGCCAAGCTGACGCCGGCCTGAGTGGCGCGGGGCAGGGCAGCCGCAGACACCGCGGCCACATTCGATTAAACCAGGACCATGCCGCAAGCGAACCAAGGTGCGATGAGCGACTCCCCTTCCAGCCCCCCGCCCGCTGCCGAAGCGCCGCGCCAATCGCGCGCCGCGCCGCAGCGCAACTACGACAATCCCTACGCCAAGCGGCTGTTCCTGATCATTGACAGCCTGCCGCAAATGCAGCGCGCGCTGGCGATGACGCTGTCGTCGTTCGGCGCCAATTCCGTCGAGTACGCCAGCAAACCCAGCGACGCGCTGGCCAAGATGGCCAAATTCGAATTCGACGTGGTGCTGTGCGACTACGATCTGGGCAATGGCTACGACGGCCTCTACCTGTTTGAGGAAATCAAGGCGCGCAATCTGCTGAAACAGTCCTGCGTGTTCATGATCGTCACCGGCGAACGCCGTTCTCAAAGAGTGATTTCCGCCGCGGAACTGGCGCCGGACGACTATCTGCTCAAGCCCTTCACCGGCGAAGTGCTGCGCGCGCGGCTGGAGCGCGCCATGCGCAAGCGCGAAGCGTTCCGCCCGGTGGACGAGAACATCCTGCGCCACGAATACCTGAGCGCCATCGATACCTGCAAGCGCAAGATTGAGCAAAACGATGAATTCGCCTACGACTTCATGCGGCTCAAGGCCTCTCTGGCGCTGAAAATCCAGGACTTCGACACCGCCCGCGACGCCTATATGCAGGTGTTGCGCGTCAAGCCCGCCACCTGGGCCAAGATGGGCCTGGCCAAAGCCTTGGCCGGACTCAAATCGTTTGAGGAAGCCCGGCTGCTGTTCGAAGCGGTGCTGGCCGACAACAATCAGCTCATGGAAGCCTATGACTGGCTGGCCAAGCTGTACCGCGCCAACGGCGACCTCAAGCGCGCCCAGCAGATGCTGCGACAGGCAGCGGACAAGTCGCCCGTGGTGTTCGCCCGCCAGCAACAGCTGGCCGAGGTGGCCATGCTGAACAAAGACTTGGCCACGGCCGAGACGGCCTACCAGCAAACGCTGGACATCGCCAAGTACACCTGGCACCGCAGCCCCACCCACTACGCCACGCTGGCGCGCATCCAGCTGGCGCGCGGCGATACCGCCACCGCCGGCCGCACCCTGGGCAATCTGCGCCACGACTACCGCTACAACGAAGAGGCGGAATGGCTGGCCGGCGTGGTGGATAGCCAGCTGCAAGCCAAAAACGGCAATCCCGACAAGGCGGCCGAACTGCTGGACGCCGCCGACGAGCGCTTCCGCCAACTCTCGTCCAAGCTGGGACAGGATGCCCAGTTGGAGTACGCGCGCGCCTGCTACCAGCAAGGCCGCGAGGATCGCGGCGATGCGGTGATGGAGTTCCTGATCCGCAATCACCACGACGACGAGGACATGCTGGCCCGCTTCGGCGACATGTTCGAGGAAATCGGCCTGGGCGCGCAGGGCCACCAGCTGATTGCCAACAACGTCAAATCCGTGGCCGAACTGAACAACCAGGCGGTGCACCTGGCGCAATCGGGCGAATTCGAGGCGGCGATCGAGCGCTTCATCAAGGCGCTGGAGGAAATGCCGCAGAACGTGCAGATCATGCTGAACCTAGTCAGCTCCGTGCTGGCCTACGTCAGCCAGAACGGCTGGCACGAAAGCCATATGCGGCGCGCCTACGAGCTATTGGGCAAAGCGCGCGAGCTGGCCCCGACCAACAACAAGTTCCAGAAGATCCTGCAGTCCTGGCGGCTGCTGGTCAACAAGATGGACAAACCGCAATGGGTGATTTGAGCCGGCTACGCGTGCTGGTGGTGGACGACGAACTGCTGGCGCGGGAGAGGCTGCGCCAACAGCTGACGGACCTAGGCGTGTTGCAAGTGCACTGCCAGGGCGATGGCCAGGCGGCGCTGGACTGGCTGACGCGCCATCCCGCCGACGTGGCCTTGCTCGACATCTGCATGCCCGGGCAGGACGGCATGGCGCTGGCCCGCCAGCTGCGCCAGCTGCCGCAGGCGCCGCAGCTGATCTTCAGCACCGCCCATGATGAATACGCGGTGGAGGCTTTCGAGCTGAACGCCGCGGACTATCTGCTCAAACCGGTGCGGCGCGAACGGCTGGCCGAGGCGCTCAGGCGGGCGCTGGCCCGCGTCGGCGCCCGCCTGGAGGCGCCTTGCTTCGTGGTGCGCCAGCGAGGACGGCTGCTGCATGTGCCGCTCAGCGAGGCGCGCTACCTGAAGGCGGAGCTGAAATATGTCACCCTGGTCACCCGCGACGGCGAATACCTGCTGGACGAACCGTTGGTTGCCCTGGAAGAGCAGCTGGGCGAAGCCGTGTTGCGCATCCACCGCAACTGCCTGGTGATGCGCGAGGCCGTGCAGGAACTGACCCTGGCCGGCGACGAGCAATGGCAGATCCACCTGCGCGACATAGACGCGCCGCTGGCCGTCAGCCGGCGCCAGATCCCCGCGCTCAAGCGCGCGCTGGCCGGTTCCAGCGTGGTACGTACTATTACTTAAACCGCGCTTTCCCTGATTTATTGCTAAAAAATAGACCTCCCTTCTTATAGAATCAGTCATTGCCGAATTTATGTCGATGGTTTTAACATGCAAGCAAGACTGGTTTATGCTGGTTGCATAGCTCTATGGCTGATGCTCAGCGCGCTCGCCGCGTTGTCCATCGCCAGCCGCACCCTATTGGGCGCCGAGCAGCAATTCAACAGCCAGTTGCAGCAAGTGACCGAGCAGTTGAAACAGCGTCAGCTGACCAATGAAACCGTGCTCGACAGCTATGCCACCTTCAGCGCGCTGGACCATGGCGGCGAAACCCGGCAAAAACACCCCTTCGTGCTGCAATTGCTGCGCCGTTATCCGCAAATCATCGCCCTCGCCCACCTCGAACGCGTGCCGGTCAGCCAGCAGGCCGATTATGAACAGCGGCTGCGCCGCGAATATGGCCGCGCGTACCGGCTGCACGCCTTTCAGGGCGGGGAAAAGCCAGCTCCGGGCCAGGAGGCGTACTTCCCGCTGATGTTCGCCGAGCCGCAATCCACGGCTAATCTGCAATTGGTGGGCTGGGATGCATGGCAGCAATCCCAGCTGCGCGACGCGCTGGACGAAACGATGAACAGCGGCCGCACCACCCTGTCCCGCCAGTTGAACGTGCCTCAAGGCCAGACTGCCTATGCGCTGCTGCGCGGCATCGATACCCGCCAGTCCGGCGGCGTGCAGGACCTGCTGCCCAAGCACTTCGCCCTGCTGTTCATCCGGGCCGACTCCCTGCTGCCAAGCGATCTGAACTTGCCCATAGGCATGGAGCTAAGCATCCGTCACCGCGACGACCCGCAGCCGCCGCCAGACGGCTTGGCCCTGCGCCTCGGCGCGGATCACGCCAGCGCGATGGAGCGGCTGCTGTTCCCCAAGCTGGAGGCGACCCAGCAACTGGGCGGCAGCAACCAGCCGCTGATCCTGACCCTGCGTTGGCAGCAAGGTTGGGCGCAGATCGGCCTGTTCGAGTGGTCGGTCTGGCTGATGCTGTGCCTGCTGCTAGGCATCGGCCTCGCCGCTGCCGGCTACAGTTTCGTGCGCAGCAGCAATCTGCGCCGCCAGCGCGAAAACCAGTTGTTTCACCTGGCCAACCACGACAGACTCACCGGCCTGGCCAACCGCAACTTGTTCTATGACAGGCTACAGCACGCCATCAGCCGCGTGGACCGCAACGGCAAGCGCCTGGCCTTGCTGTTCCTGGACCTGGATCGCTTCAAGCCGGTCAACGACACTTACGGCCACGTGGTGGGGGACCGGGTGCTGCAGCTGATTGCCGCCCGCATCCGCGAAGTGGTGCGCGACGAAGATACCGTGGCGCGCATAGGCGGCGATGAATTCGTCATCCTGATGGAAGATGTCGAATCGAACCGCGAGGCGGACAAAGTGGTCGAGCGCTTGAAGCAGGCCATTCACCAGCCCTATCAGGTCGATCATCACCGCGTCATGGTGGGTGTCAGCATCGGCACTGCCTATTACCCCGAAGACGGCCTATTGATAGACGAGCTGCTGGCGGTAGCCGACCGCAAGATGTACGGCAACAAGCAATCGCCCAGCCGCCAGTCCGAAGCCGTGAATTGATTGTCTCTTCCCAGCCAAAACGCGCCGCCCTTATCCAGGAGCGGCGCGTTTTGCATCGAGCGCAGGGTCAAAAGTCGCTAACTCAGTCGTTAGCGCGCCTGAGCCAAAGCCTGCCTAAGTAGGCAGTCACATCATACGGCCAGGTGAGGCAACGCAAGATCAGGGGTCGGGTTAGCGGGTTTTAAAGCAGACTCAGCTCCACTTCGATATTGCCGCGCGTGGCATTGGAATACGGGCAGATGCCGTGCGCGCTGTCGATCAGCTTCAAGGCAGTCTCGCGCTCCAAGCCCGGCAACGACACCGCCAGCTTGGCGGCAATGCCGAAACCATGGGCGATCGGCCCGATGGAAACCTGCCCTCTCACCGCCACCTCGGCCGGCAAGCGAACGCCGGCTTGCTGTGCGGCTACCTTCAGCGCGCCGATGAAACAGGCGGAATAGCCCGCGGCGAACAGCTGCTCCGGATTGGTGCCCTCGCCGCCCAGCCCGCCCAATTCGCGCGGCGTGCTCAATTTGACTTGCAGCGCCTTATCGCTGGACTCCGCCCGTCCATCACGGCCCCCCGTGGCGGTGGCTTCGGCGGTGTACAGCACTTTTTGCAGAGGATTCATTTTGCAGCTCCTGAGACATCCCGCCCGAGGCGAGAAATTGTTTACTATTAAATAGCACGCTATATTTTAAAAAAAACCGCCAGGGCTCTACAGCAGGCGGTCGCGCAGATCGCACAGACTCTGGCGCAAACGCGCAATCTCGTCTATCTCCAGTCCGCTGCGGCACACCAGCTGCACCGGAATCTGTTCGGCTTGCCTGCGCAGGGCGCGCCCCGCTTCGGTCAGCGCCACCACCACGACCCGCTCATCACTGGCCAGCCGCTGCCGCGATACCCAACCGGCAGCCTCCATGCGCTTCAACAACGGCGTCAGCGTGGCGGAGTCCAGAAACAGCCTGTCGCCAATATCTGATACCGAGCGCTGGTCCTGTTCCCATAGCACCAGCAATACCAGATATTGCGGATAGGTGATGCCCAGCGGCTTCAGGCTGTCGCGGTAAACCTTGTTCATCGCCAGAGAGGCGGAGTACAAGGCGAAACACAGCTGACTGTCCAACTGCAGCATTTGGTCCGGGGTCGGGCATGGGTCAAGATGAGTCATGTCCGCATGATAAATAGTACACTATTTAATTGCAAGCTATTTCACCCAAAAATCGACGCCGCCGGACGCGCGGCGGCATCGAATCAGGCGGCCACCTTCACCGGCCCGCGTCCCAGCTCGGCCAGAGAGCGGCAGACTTGCAGCCATTCCGGCAAGGAGCGCACCCCCTGCAACAGAATGCGCGCCAGCGATTCGTTGCACACGGCCGGGCCAAACTGCATCAACATCTCGTGCAGGGCGAAACGCAGGGTGTGGCTGTCGCGCAGCAAGGCATTCACTTCCTCATGCACGTCCGGGAAAGCCCGCATGCAGCCCTGCGCATCCAGCTGCACCTGATGGCGCGGGCAAAAACCGGAGCGGATCAAGGCCGTATCGGCATCGATGTCGTCGGCGAACAACTGGGCGCTGTGCTGCAAATAACCGCAAGCAATGATCAGGCTTTCCAGCGAATGCGGCGTGGCGGTGTTGCCGCCGGCAATCAGTTTATTCATGTGGCTTCTCCTCATATTGATATTTTTGGCGCATATTTCAGCATCACTCTCAACGCCATGACAATGGTAGGAAACCATTAGAAAGGAGTTTTTACTCCATATTAACAACATGCCCCTTCACGCTGACAATGGCTTGCAAGAGGCTTACCATCTTTGACTTTCCTCGGCGGAACTTGTCATGCATATCGTCTATCTACACGGCTTCAACTCCGGTCCCCAATCCTTGAAGGCTGGAGAAACCGCGGCCTGGCTGGGCCGGCATGCGCCTGACGTCGCGCTGCACTGTCCGCGGCTATCGCCGCACCCAGCCGAGGCGATCATGCAAGCCGAGACGCTGCTGCGGACTTTGCCGCCGCAAACGCTGCTGATCGGCAGCTCGCTGGGAGGCTTTTACGCCACCTGCCTGGCGGAGCGCCATGGCCGCCCCGCCGCGCTGATCAATCCTGCCGTGCGCCCGGACCGCGATCTGGCGCGCTTCGCCGGCGAGCAGACCAATCCTTACACCGGCGAGGTCTACACCCTAGGCGAGGCCGATCTGCAAGCCTTGCTGGCCCTGCGCGTGGCCAAGCCCTCTCCCGGAAGGCACTGGCTGCTGCTGGGCAGCCGCGATGAGGTGCTGGACTGGCGGGAGGCCGCGTGCCACTACCCCGGCAGCCGCCAGTCCGTATTCAACGGCGACGACCACAGGCTGAACAACTGGCCCAAGGTATTGCCGGCGGTGGTGGAATGGGGGCGCGCGCAATTGTCCAGCGCGTCTTGACACCCCGTTCAGCCCTGCCGGCTTGCCGGCGGCGGCGCGGACGGCCACACTGAAACGTCATTTTTCTAGGAGCAAGCCATGGGCCAGAGAATCGTTTTCGACGCTACCGGCGGACCGGAAGTGCTGCGGCTGGAAAGCGCCGGGATCGGCAACCCGGGGCCTGGCGAAGTGCGGCTGCGCCACACCGCCATCGGCGTCAACTTCATCGATACCTATCAACGCAGCGGCCTGTACCCGCTGGCGCTGCCCAGCGGTCTGGGCAGCGAGGCGGCCGGCGTGGTGGAGGCGGTGGGCGCAGGCGTGACCGGCTTGCATCCAGGCGACCGCGTAGCCTATGCCAGCGGCCCGCTGGGCGCCTACGCCGCCGAACGGCTGATCGGCGCCGAACACCTGGTCAAGCTGCCTGATGGCGTGTCGGACGAAACCGCAGCCTGCGCCATGCTGCAAGGCATGACTGTGGAATATCTGGTGCAGCGCGCGTTTCCGGTGCAGCCGGGACAGACCGTGCTGTGGCATGCCGCCGCAGGCGGCGTCGGGCAGATCGCGCTGCAATGGCTATCCGCGCTGGGAGTCCACGTCATCGCCACCGTCGGTTCCGCCGCCAAGGCCGACATTGCCCGCCGCCTGGGCGCGGCCCATGTGATTTTGTATCGTGAGGAAAACGTGGCGCAGCGCGTGCGCGAGATCACCGGCGGCCGGGGCGTGCCGGTCGTGTTCGACTCCGTCGGCAAGGATACTTTCGAGTCGTCTCTGGACAGCCTGGCCCCGCGCGGCATGATGGTAAGCTTCGGCAACGCGTCCGGCGCCGTGCCGGCGGTGGCGCCGCTGGAACTGACCCGCCGCGGCTCGCTGTTCCTGACCCGGCCCCGGCTGGGCGACTACATCGCCACGCGCGCCGAGCTGGAGGCCTCATCGGCGGCCCTGTTCCGCCGCTTGCAGGACGGCACGATCCGGCTCTCGCCTTCGCATCGCTATCCGCTGGCGGAGGCGGCGCAGGCGCACCGAGACCTGGAGGCGCGCCTCACCACCGGCTCGGTGATTCTGCTGCCTTGAGCCGGCCTCAGTCTCCCAGCAGCACGGGCGGCTGACACCAACCCGCATCGCGCCGCCTATCGCCATCGCAGCGCTCGTCCTGCGGCTGGCAAGGCGGCGGCTTGCGCGCGCAGTCGGCGCCGGGCAGCCGTTCATTGACGCATTGCCGCCTGGCTTGGCCAACCGCGCCCTCGCAAGAGGCCTGCGCGGCGACCAGCGCTTCGCAGCGCTTGGCGTCGCGTTGCCGCTGGCAGTTCAAAGGAGGCGTGTAGTAGGCGAGACAATCGCGCCGGCGCGCCGAGTCCAGATCCTGGCAACTGAGCGCGCCCTGGCGGTACAGCTGGCAGCGTTGCGGCGCGATGGCCTGGCTGCAATCCCCTTCCGCGGCGGCGGGCGCCTGCCCGCACAGCAGGCCAAGCGACAGCATCATCGCGGCCCGCGAATCTTTCCACCAACTGGCGTTCCCCTGCGGCTTCATCACGGCGATCCTTTTCCGATCGGCCGGCGAGTGGGCAGCCATGCAGCGGCATGGCGCGTGCTACGCGGCCCGCGGTTTTATTCGGACTGGTTGTGCTCCAGCTCCTGCTTATGCTTATCCTGCCAAAAATTGGGATTGTTGGGTATGGTTTGCGGATGGCCCTCGGGAGGAGGGGGCATGCGGAAGCGGCCGCGCGCGGGATCGAAGCCGCCGTCGCCGTTGCGCTCGGCCTCGCGCAACTGCAGCTGTCTCAGCCGGCGCGCTTCCTTGCAGTCCAGGCTTTCACCGCAGGCGGCGCGGCGTTGCATCTGGCTCCACACCATTCTGTCATGCGGCGGCGGCGCCTTCGGCGGGCGCGCCCAGGCCGCCTGTGCCATCAACAAGCCGCCGCTCAGCAGAATGATCAGAAACTGTTTCATGTCGCCATTTTACCCGGTACGCGAACCATAGGGCAGCTTTGCGCCGCCAGGTTCCGATAATGCGGCGAGCGCCAGTCGCCCGCCTTTCACTGCTTGTTCAAAGTCTTTGCGGCCGCGTCCAATTGCTGATGCAGCGCAGTAGGGGAAGTGGCCGTCGCGGCATGGGCGTTTGGCACATCCGCGCGGCGATGAAAAAGGCTTTTCAGACAACAACGTCGCGGCCTGCCGGCCCGCTTACACGAAGCGGCCGGCAGCCGCGCCTCTCAGCCTTGTTACAAGCCTAAGCACAAGCATTTGCTCAGACATCAACCGAGGCCTCACAATTGTTAAGGACTGTGGCGCGACGCGCCGACTTAACATCTGTACAAACAAGCCGGGACAGCGCCCGCGCGCCTGCGCTTAAGCTGCCAACCGGAACCCTGAAGGAACAGCCCATGGAACACAATAAAATCCTGGTCGTCGACGACGATGCCAAGCTGCGCGAACTGCTGACCCGTTACCTGACTCAGCAGGGCTACAGCGTGGAAACGCTGCCCGATCCGAAAGACCTGGACCGCAAGCTGGCGCGCAACCGACCGGACCTGATCGTGCTGGACGTGATGATGCCGGGCGAAGACGGCCTGGCCGTGGTGCGCCGCCTGCGCGCCCAGGGCGAGACGCTGCCGGTGATCATGCTGACGGCGCGCGGCGAAGACATCGACCGCATCCTGGGCCTGGAAATGGGCGCCGACGACTATCTGCCCAAACCGTTCAACCCGCGCGAGCTGACCGCGCGCATCCAGTCCGTGCTGCGTCGCCATCACGCCACGCCGGCGCTGGCCGCCCAACACAATGCCGACGACGTGGTCGAGTTTGGCGAATTCACGCTGAACCTGGGCCAGCGCGAGCTGCGCCGCTCCGGCCAGGCCGTGGCGCTGACCAGCGCGGAATTCGCCGTGCTGTCGGTGCTGGTGAGCCACCCGCGCCGCCCGCTGACGCGCGAGCAACTGATGGAGCTGGCGCTGGGCAAGGGCAACGGAGAATCGCTGGACCGCAGCATAGACGTGCACATCTCCCGCCTGCGCAAGGCGCTGGAGAACGGCGACAGCCCCCTGCGCTATATCCAGACCGTGTGGGGCTACGGCTATGTGTTTGTGCCAGACGGCTCGCCCAGGGAGTAAGTCTTGATACGCAAGCTGTTCGGCTCGCTGTTTTTCCGGCTGGCGCTGCTGGTGGTGACCGTGGTGATCGTCACCCAGGTTTTCACCATCTCGCTGGCCAGCAATGAGCGCCACAAGCTGCTGGAGCGCCAGCTGTACATCCAGGTGCTGGACACGCTGTCCTTCCTCGAAGATTCGATGACCGGCATGAGCGACGAGGAAAAGCAGGCGTTTCTGCTCAACTACAACCGCCCCGGCCTGCCCAGCCTGCTGCCGTTCAGCGCGGACCGCGGCCAAACCTTCGCCCCGGAGCTGCCCAACATCGGCGCCATGCTGGCGCAGCGCCTGTCGCAAGACCTGAACGAACCCATCCAGGCCCATTACGCGCGGCGCGACGACCACGGCGAGCTGTGGGTGCATGTGCACGTGTTGGATCAGCCTTACTGGCTGGTGATTCCGTTCGGCCGCTACCGCGACCGCATGATAGGCACCATGCTGCAGGCGTCCTTGCTGGCCGCGCTGTTCGCCACCATCCTGGCCTCGCTGTTCGCCTGGCGCATCACCAGGCCGATCAGCCAGGTGGTGCGGGCCAGCCGCCAGCTGGCCGGCGGCGCCATGCCGCAGCGGGTGCCGGAAAGCGGCCCGCGCGAGGTCAAGTTGTTGGCGCACAACTTCAACAGCATGGCCCTGGCCCTGGACAACGCGGCGCGCGAGCGCCGGCTGATGCTGGCCGGCCTGTCGCATGATCTGCGCACGCCGCTGACCCGGCTGAAGCTGACGCTGGAATTGCAGGAGGCCAGCTCGGATCAGCACGACATGCTGTCCGACATCGACGAGCTGTCGCGCATCGTGCGCCAGTTCATCGACTTCGCCCGCGCCGAGGAAAGCAACCAGATGGTGCCGGTGGCGCTGGCCGACCTGGCCGCCAGCGTGGTGTCGCGCTTCCGCCGCGAGGGCATGGACGTGAGGCTGGACATCCGCGGCGAGCCGGAGCTGCAGGCGGACGCGCTGGCGCTGGAGCGGCTGTTGAGCAATCTGCTGGAAAACGCTCGCCGCTACGGCCGCCCGCCGGTCCAGGTGCGGCTGGAAAAAATCGCGCAGGAAGCGGTGCTCAGCGTGATCGACCACGGCGACGGCATTCCGGCGGCCTTGCGCGAGACCGCTCTGGCGCCGTTCGAGCGGCTGGCCGAACACCGCGGCACCGACGGCGGCAGCGGCCTTGGCCTCGCCATCGTCTCGCGCGTGGTCAAGCAGCATGGCGGCAAGCTGGAATTGTCTGACACCGAAGACGGCGCCTTCCAGGTGGCTATCCGCCTGCCGCTGGACGAAGCGGTCAACGAAAGCGCAGCCGCCTCCGCGGACCCGGCCGTCTGAGTCCGGGGCCGCCGGCCTAGCGGGAGGCGGCCGCTAACGCCGCCAGCCCAGCGGCGCCATCAGCGCGGCCACCCGCATGAACAAAAAAGAGCCGCCCCATAGCGCGGCCAATAAGACCAGCAGGCCAGACTCGCGCTTCAAACCGACCATGCGGCCCGCTCCTCGCCGGCCAGGCAGGCGGTTTCCCAGCCTATCAGATCCAGCTTGCGCGCTTCGCCCCAGCGGTATTGGCCCACGGCGCCTTCGGCGCGGATCACCCGATGGCAGGGAATCAACCAAGCCACCGGATTGGCGCCCACCGCGCCGCCCACCGCGCGCGCGGCGCCTGGCCTGCCCATGCCGGCGGCCAGCTGGCCGTAGCTGACCAAAGCGCCATAAGGCACGCTCAGCAAGGCGCGCCAAACCTGGATCTGGAAATTGCTGCCCTGCACCCGCAGGGCCAGCGGCGCGCCGCCGCGCTCGGACAAGGGCGCGAACAGGCGTTCGCGCAGGGCGGCATCCCGCCCCGGCCGCCAACGCAGTTCGGCATGCGGCCATTGCGCGCGCAGCCAGGCTTCGCCGGCCGCTTCTTCGGCGACGAACTGCAAGGCGCAGACGCCGCGCGCGGTTTGCGCCAACAGCGCCGGGCCGAAACGGCTGGCCTCGACGCTCCAGGCGATATCCAGCCCGGCGCCGCCGCGCTGGTATTCGCCCGGCGTCATCGCCTCCAGCGTGACGAACAAATCATGCAGCCGCCCGCCGCCGGATAGGCCCAACTCATGCGACAGCGGCAGCAGGGCCGCGCCGGCGGCCAGCCGCGCCTTGGCCGCCTCGCAAGTCAGTTGCTGAATGAAACGCTTGGGGCTGACGCCGGCCCATTGGGTGAACAGGCGCTGCAACCGCGATTCCGACAGATGCAGCGCGGCGGCCAGATCGGCCAGCTGCGGTTGTTCGCCGGCGTGCGCCACCAGATAGCGGATGGCGTCGCGCACGCGGCCGTAGTCGCGGCCGCTTTCCGGATCGGCGTTAGGCAGGGTTTCCATCTCAGGCCTCCCGGTTCAGCCTCAAGGCATAACAGCCATGGGCGGGGAAGCGCAGCATGGCGAAAACAATGTCCGTACGCGCTGCCCATTGGTCCAAACAAGTTTGAAGGGCGGAGCGCGGCAGGATGGCCGCCTCGATGATGGCTTGTTCCGCGTCATAGGCGCGCAGCGCCATCCGCTCGCCTAGATAGGCGCCGCTCCCCGCCAACAAGGCCTCCAGCGATGGCAGCGCGGCGGCATCCGGCTGAGCGCCCAGAAACACCGGCCCGTACTCCTTGTACGGCCCGCTCTGGCGAAACGGGCTGTAACTCGCCAGCAGCAGCGCCTCGCCTGGCCGCGCCCGCGCCAGAAACGCCTCATCCAATGCTTCCATCCGCCACGCCATCGTCCGCTCCCCAAGATTCGTCATGATGCCCGAAGTCTAGGGAGGCGGCGGCGCGGCGGCGACCCGATTCTTGCCGAAATCAACCGGTGTAGAGCAGGGAGTACTGGATTTCCGACAGCGCCTTGGGCACGCGGATGAAAGACAGGGGCATGCCCAAGAGCCGCGCCAGATGGGAGGTGGAGAACAGGCCGCACAGCTCGTGGTGGCCGTTGACCGGGTTCACTTCCACCACCAGCGCGTGCTGCCGCCCCAGCTGCTTCATGGTGGCGACCAGCTGGCCGACGCTGGCCGCCGCCACATCCTCCAGCCGCAGGGCGTCCAGCTTGTCGCGCGGCGTCATCACGTCGGATACCTGGATGTCGGCATGATGCTTGCCGTGCTCCTTCATGCACTGGATGGGCCGCTCGCCCAGCAGGTCCACCGCGGTGACGATGCCGAGCAGGCTGCCTTCGGCGTCATGCACGAACAGGAGGCGGATGCCGTGGCTGATCATGCGCTGATGCGCCTCGCGCAGGCCGGCGTCGCCGCGGATGCCGATCGGATTGACCAGCCTGAGATCGGTCATCACGCTCAAGGCGGGACTGCTCATGCCTATGGGGGGGTGAGCACGCTGCTCCAGTTGCACCAGATCGGTGGTGCGTGGCAGAGTCAGCGTGGGCAAGGGTTGATATTCTGTTGCCATGACGGTTCCTCGCAGGGCGCATTCAAAAAACGAATCGGGCAGGCCCGCCCGTCGCGGCCCGCCCTCATTTAAAGGTAGTGGAAAAGCCGCCCCCCAGGCGGAAACTTTCCGTCAAGAACCTGACTCATTTTTGTCTTTGTTTGAAATCATGCGAGCGTTCATGAAGCCTATTTCCCGGCTGGAAAACCATGCCAAAAGCTTGAAAAAAGTCTCCCTCGCGCTGTGCCTGCTCAGCGCCGGCGCCGCGCATGCCGATGGCTGGAACTATCCAGGCTGGCATGACGACGCCGCCACCCGCGTCAAGGCGCTGGCGCTGCTGCAAACCGTCAATGCCACCCTATTGAGCCATCCCAGCGCCACCCGCACCTTGCAGCAATGGTGCGAGGCGCATCGCCTGGCCGTAGAGCCGCGCATCCGCGCGCTGCGCGACGCGTCCATCCGCAAGCCGGCCGACGCGGAAGTGCGCGCCCAGCTGCAAGTGGGGCCGGACGAAGCGGTGGGCTATCGCCGCGTCGAGCTGGCTTGCGGCGAGCGCATATTGTCCGAGGCCGACAACTGGTACGTGCCTTCTAGGCTGACGCCGGAGATGAACAAACTGCTGGACAGCACCGACACGCCTTTCGGCACCGCCGTGCGCGCGCTCAATTTCACGCGCCGCACCGAGAGCGCCAAGCTGCTATGGTCGCCGCTGCCGGCGGGATGGGAAACGCGGCCGCTGCCCGCGGCAACGGGCAAGGCCGGCCTGGAGATTCCGGAGCAGGTGCTGCAGCACCGCGCCGTGCTGTACAAGGATGGCGGCACGCCATTCAGCCTGGTGGTGGAGACCTATCGCCGCGATCTGTTCGCTTTTTCGCTCAACGCCACGCAACAACCCTGAAATCCGCGGTGAAAATGCGGCCAACTGCCAGCGCCTGGCGACGCGTCTTGGCGCGGGCGCGCGCTGCGCGCCGCAAACCCAAGCTCGTTGAGGAACACGAGCCAAGGCGCGCCGACCCAAAGCCTTAGGCAACGAACGGCAAGCAGGCGCAAGGCAAGATCAGGGATGGGGTGGCGGGTCTTAAGCCGTCGGCTCCAGCACGGCCTTGAGCAGGTCCAGCATGCGCTCGCTGGCGCCGCGGTGGGCTTCGCGGAAGCGCGCCGCGCCTTGGCGCATCGCTTCGGCCGCCGCCGCGTCATTCAGCAAAGCCAAAGCCGCATTCACCATTTCGTCGGCATCGGCCACTTGGCGGCCGGCGCCAGCGGCCATGGAATCGGCCGCCGCCTGCTGGAAATTGAACACCGAGGGGCCGAACAAGGCCGGCACGCCCATCAGCGCCGGCTCGATCAGGTTCTGGCAGCCAAACGGCAGCAGGCTGCCGCCGATGAAAGCGACATCGCAGGCGCCTAAATAACCGAACATTTCGCCCATGCTGTCGCCTAGCCAGACGCGGGTATCGGCCACCACCGGCGCGCCGTCGCCGCGGCGCTGCAATTTCAAGCCGCGCGCCTCGGCCAAGGCGGCCGCCTCATTCCAACGCTCGGGATGGCGCGGGACAAGGACCAGCAAGGCGTCGCCCGCGGCCGCGCCGGCTTTCAGCCAGGCATCCAGTATCAGCGCCTCTTCGCCCTCGCGGGTGCTGGCGCACAGCAATACCGGACGGGTTCCCAGCCGCGCGCGGAAAGCTTCCGCCAAATGCCGTTGCGCCGCCGGAATCTCAATATCATATTTGCTGCTGCCGCAGACCCATATTTTTTCCGCGCCCAATTGCCGCAAACGATCGGCATCTTTCGCCGTTTGCGCGGCAACTGCCGTCAATTCACGCATGGCAGGCCGAATCAGCCCCAATACCTTGCGATAGCCGTTCAGCGATTTTTCCGACAATCTGGCATTCGCCAACACCAGCGGCACGCCCTGGTCGGCGGCGGCATGAATCAGGTTCGGCCAGATCTCGGTTTCCATCAGCACGCCGCAGCGCGGCCGGTAGGCGCGCAAAAAATCGGCGACGGCCTGTGGATAATCGTAGGGCAGGTAGCGCACTTCAGCGTCCGGATACAGCGCCTCGGCGGTGGCGCGGCCGGTCGGCGTCATTTGCGTCAGCAAGAGCGGCACATCCGGCCATTGCCGGCGGATGGCGGCCACCAGCGGTTGGGCGGCGCGCGTTTCGCCAACCGAGACCGCGTGTATCCAGATCGCGCCGGCCGCCTTGGGCGACAAGGCCTGGCCGAAGCGCTCGTCCCAATGCTCCAGATAAGCCGGCGCCTGGCGCGCCCGCCGCTTCAGGTAACGGCGAATGAAAGGGGTCAGCACCCGCCACAAGCCGTTGTACAGCGCGCGCTGCCAGTTCACGACCAGTCCCGCCTGGACCGCAGCGCCGCCATCACCTCGCCCACCGACGGACACTGGCCGATATTGCCCAGATTGGTGGCCCACGGGGTTTCCACCACGCCGGTCTGCTGCGGATCGGTGTCGGTGTAAATGGCCGCCACCGGCACATTGAGCGCGTTGGCCAGATGCACCAGGCCGGTATCGACGCCGATGACCGCGCTGGCATGGCCCAGCAGGCCCGCGGCCTCGATCAAATCCATCCTGGGCGCCACCACGGCGGCCGGCAGCCGCGCCGCCAGACGCTCGGCGCGCGCCTTTTCCTTGTCATTGCCCCAGGGCAGCACCGTCACCAGGTCGTGCCGGGCCGACAACTCGCTCCCCAGCGCGATCCAGCTGGCCTCCGGCCATTCCTTGGACGCGCGGCTGGTGGCGTGCAACAACACGGCGTAGCGGCCGGACAGCATCCAGGCCGGGCGGTCGCCGGGCCGCACGCCGAACTGCGGCGGCCCCTCCGGCGTGTAGCCAAAGCTGAGGCCGAACAGCAGGCGATTGCGTTCGATGGCCGACAGGCGGCGCGAAACCGTGTGCTTCTTATCGTAAAACAGGCTGGCCAGCGACTCGCGCGCGCTGGACCAATCCAGGCCGGCCAAAGGCGCGCGCGCCCAGCGCGCCGGCAAGGCGCTCTTGAGCAGGCCTTGGCTGTCCAACACCAGGTCGTAGCGGGCTGCGCGCAGTTTTTGCCGCAAAGCGAGCAATTCCCACCAAGTGGAAGGCAGCAACAAGCGCTTGCGCCAGCCGCGCCAACGCAGGGTCAACACCTCCGCCACCTGGGGATGCAGCCGCGCGATGTCGGCGAAGTTTTCCTCGGCCAGCCAACTCAAGCGGATATTGGGGTAGTGCGTCTTCAGCTCGGTGATGGCGGGCCAAGTGTGGATAAGGTCGCCCATCGACGAGGTGCGCACGATCAGCACATTCATCATGGCGCGCATTGTACCCGAGCGAGGCTGTGGTTAACCAAGGAAAATCCGGGTCCCGCAGATGTGGATAAGCGCTTGTGAATAATTTTCTCCAGATTTATCCACAATTTGCCCGCGTATTGCGCGGTGCAATAATCCAATGCCTATCAACAGGGCAAATCCATGAAAAAATGGGTTTTTTTTTAATTGTCCACATAAAATCGCGCCTTCATTAGTTTCTTCATTTTATAGCTGCGTTAAAGAAAACCCGATGCCGAGAGTCTCTCCCGCGCAAAAAAATCCACTCACAAGACAGTCTGCAAAAACGCGTCTCAGCATGTGGGCAAGTCAGCTTTGCTCAACGCCACGGAAGTTATCCACAACTGATCATGGCTAGACAACCAGGGTAAGCAACAGCTTGATATACCATTCAACACCATGTTTTTAAAAGACTAATCATGGTTATCCACAAGGAAGTGAAGCCTTCTACCAGTATCTTCATTTTTTAAATGGGAAAACATAGAAAAGACTTGGAACGTGGTCGCCATACCGCGTCGCAAAGTCTTCAGGAAAGCAAACCCGCATACGCGCGGATTCATGTGGATAGGGAAAGCTTGGGCAGGACAAGCGCAATAGGCACAAACTATCGTGCTTGAGTTATCCACCAGTTGGCGCCGCAGCTTGCGGCGAGCGTTAAAAAAATTCCTCAGCAAATCAATGTGATGTATGCGATTTCTTGGCCGGACGGCCGTCAGGCAGGCGGATTTCGCCAGCGCTTTGCTCAAGCCCGGTGGCGACACCGCGCGACAGCTGTCATGAGGTTTGGCTTGGCTGGCCAATGCGATTAGCATGTCGCTTTAACCGGAAAGCGTTGCATGAACAAACCTTCCATTCACATCCGCCCGATGCGAGAGGCGGATATCCCCGCCGTAGCCAGGCTGTGCGGCGACCTGGACTACCCGACCTCCCCTGAAACGCTGGCTGCGCGTTACGCCGCGCTGCGGGCATTTCCCGACAATGAAATCTGGGTGGCGGAACAGAATGGCCTGGTCGTGGGCTGGGTCCATGGCCATGGCGGCCATTTGCTGGAGGCCAGCAGCTATGTCGAGATAGGCGGCATCGTGGTAGATCCGGCCTGCCGCGGCCTGGGCATAGGCCGTTTGCTGCTGGAAGCCTGCGAGCAATGGGCGCACCAGCGCGGTTATACGCGCATACGGCTGCGTTCCGGCGTGCAGCGCGTCGATGCCCACGCTTTCTATCGCCATATCGGTTACCAGCAGAAAAACACCGGCATCACCTTCGCTCTGGATCTGCCGCGTCAGGATTGAGCGGCGGACGGATCCACATTGCCCGCAGAAAGATCGCGCATGCGCATTCGCTTTCCCGCTCCGCTTCAGCCCGGCGACGCCATCGCCGTCACCGCTTTTTCCTCCGGCGTCCATCCGCGGCTGCATGGCCGGCTGGACGACGCTTTGAACGAGCTGCGCGCGCGCGGCTACCGCGTGGTGGAGGGGCGTTGTTTGCGCGAGGAAAAACAGGACGCCAGCGCGCCCGCCGCCGCGCGGCTGGCCGAACTCAAGCGCTTCTTGTTCGACCCCGAGATCCGCGCCATCCTGCCGCCCTGGGGCGGCGAACGGGCGATCGAGCTGTTGGCTGGCCTGGATTTCGCCGCGCTGGCCGAGTTGCCGCCAAAGTGGATCGCCGGCTTCTCCGACGTGTCCACCGTGATGGCGCCGCTGACGCTGTTATCGGGCTGGGCCACGCTGCACGGCCCCAATCTGATGGACCTGCCGCTGAAAGAGCGCGTATTTGGCAACCTGGCGCTGCTGGCGGCGCTGGAAACCGGCGTGCCGCCGGCGCAGGCGCAGCATGAGTTTTATTGGCGCTGGGACGAGCCGGGCAAAACCTTCGCCAATCGGACGCGGATGCTGGACGGCGGCGCGGGAAAGATGGAAGGACGCGTGATGGGCGGCTGCCTGGACGTGCTGGCGTCGCTGCAGGGCACGCCGTATTTCGATCTGGCCGCGTTCAAGCGCGAGCCGGCCATCCTGTACCTGGAAAATGCCGAACTCGCGCCCTGCGCCGTTTTAAGGGCCCTGGCGGGCCTCAGGCTGTCCGGGACGCTCGATGGCCTGTCCGGGTTGGTATTGGGCCGCAGCGGCGCTCAGGACGCCGCTGACGGGCAGGCATTGCGCTATGAGGACGCCGTGCGCGCCGCTTTGGACGGTTTGCCCTATCCGGTCGTGATCGATGCCGACATCGGCCATGCGCCGCCGCAATGGACGCTGCTGAACGGCGCCTGGGCGGTTTTGGAGGTATTCGGCGAGGGCAGGGCCACGCTTGGCCAGCGGCTGGAGCCGTCGGGCGGAAGCCTGGCCTCGCCGGGCGTTCCGCCTATGTGCTAAATGGGAAATCTGGCGGCAGATCGCCCCTGCGGGCATCTGCCCTACGGGGAAGGCGTCACAGCGCCATGCGGTAGAACACCACGCGCTCGGTCTCCTCGAAGCCCAGGGCCAGATGGGCTGCTTGCGCGGCCAGATTGTCCAGCGCGGTGTCGGAGGCCAGTTCCGCGCAGCCGCGCTGGCGCGCCCATTCCTGGGCCGCGCGTAATAATTGAGCGGCGACGCCGCCGCGCCTGTGCTCGGGCGCGACGTAAAGGCCTTCGACAAAGGCGACCGGCGAGCGCGCGGTCCCGTTGACGTAATCGTTGCGTAGCGCAAGCTCTAGCAGGCCGATGGGACCTGCGGCTTCGTCCAGGGCGAGGAAGGCCGCGCAACCGTCAGCCCGGTCCAGCTGCTGGGCGATTTCCTGCTGGTGTCGCGCCAAGGGGCAATGCGGCCATAGCGCGGCGCGCAGCCGCAGCCAGTCTGGGGCGAGCGAGGCAGACGCTGGGGCGATCGCCATCTGGGTCAAGCGGTCTTTCATGTTTTCTCCGGCGAGAACGGGTCTAGGCGGGAGGACGGCGCAAGATCGGCAACGTTCCCCGCCCTTTAGATGGATTCGAACTCCGGCTGCGGCAGGTGGCGGCGCTGCACCAGGATCTTGTCCACCCGCGTCTTGTCCATGTCCACCACTTCGAAGCTGAAGCCGTTCCAGTCGAAGCGGTCGGTGACGCTGGGGATGCGGCCCAGCCGGTACATCATCACGCCGCCCAGGGTATGCACATTGCCGCCGGCCTCGCCGGGCAAGGCCGTGTCTTCGTCCAGCTCGAAAAACTCGCGGAACTGGTGCGGCGACACCATGCCGTCCATCAGCCAGCTGCCGTCTTCGCGTTGCACGATCTCGTCGTCTTCGCCGCCGATAGCCGGAATATCGCCGACGATGGCTTCCATGACATCATTGATTGACACCAGGCCCGCCAGCTCGCCGTATTCGTCCACCACCAGCGCGCTATGGCTGCGCGCCTGCTTGAACTGCTCCAAGAGCTGCATCAGCGACGAGGTGGCCGGCACGTACAGCGGTTGCGCCAGCTCGGCGGTGAAGTCCACCGCTTCGCCGCGCAGCAGCCGGTCCAGCAGGCGCTTGGCGTTCAGTATGCCTATCACCTGGTCCGTGTCGCCGCGGCACACCGGAAAGTGGCTGAAACTGTGTTCCAACAGCACGGCGCGGTTGTGCTCCGTCCCGTCTTCTAGGTCCAGGATCACCACGTCCTTGCGCGGCGTCATCACCGATGCCACCTTGCGGTTGTCCAGACGGAAGATGTTTTCCACCAGTTCCTGTTCGGCGCGGTCGAACACGCCTTCGTCGGCGCCTTGTTCCATCAGGGTGCGGATCTCGTCCTCGGTGATGGAGGGTTCGTCGCTTTTCCTGGCGCCCAATAGCCGCAGCATGCCGTCGGTGACGCGGCTGAATACCTGCACCAGCGGCGCGCTGGCGCGCGACAGCAGCAACATGGGGCGGGCCAGCGCCATCGCCACGCGTTCCGGGTTCAGCAAGGCCAGCCGCTTGGGCACCAGTTCGCCGAACAGCAGCGACAGCGTGGTGATGAATAGCACCATCAAGGCCACAGACAGCGGCTTGCTATAGGCCGCCAGCCAGGGAATCTGGATCAATCGTTCGCGCAGGTGCTCGGACAGCGCCGCCTCGCCGTAAACGCCGGACAGGATGCTGATGGAGGTGATGCCGATCTGGATGGTGGACAGGAAGCGCGTCGGCTCGGCGGCCAGTGCCAGCGCGGCGCGCGCGCCTTTGTGGCCGTCTTCGGCTTTTTGTTGCAGTCTGACTTTGCGCGAGGAGACGATGGCGATTTCGGCCATGGCGAACACGGCGTTCAGCAGGACCAGGCCCAGCAGCAGCAGAATTTCCACGATGCGATGAGGGGAGTTGCGGAGCTACTAGCTTAGGGCAAGCCGTCCGCCGCGCAAAGTGGCGAGGCGGATGGCATGTTTTAGAACAGGCTGTTTTGCGCGGCGGCGGGCGCCCAGCGTACCGGCTGGCGGCCGCGGGCGAGCAGCCAGGCGTTGACCTGGGAGAAGTGGCGGCAGCCGTGGAAGCCGCGGCTGGCGGACAAGGGCGAGGGGTGGGCGGCGGTCAGCACCAGGTGGCGGCTGCTGTCTATGCGCTCGGCCTTGGTCTGCGCCCAGTTGCCCCACAGCAGGAAGACGCAGCCGGGATTCTGCGCGTTGACGGCATCGATCAGCGCGTCGCTGACCGTCTGCCAGCCCAGCTTGCCGTGGCTGCCGGCCTTGTCGCGCTCCACGGTGAACACGCTGTTCAGCAGCAGCACGCCCTGCTGCGCCCAGTGGCTGAGGTCGCCGCTGGCCGGAATGCCCAGGCCCAGGTCGGCCGCCAGCTCCTTGTAGATGTTGCGCAGGGACGGCGGCACGCGCGCGCCGTCCGGCACGGAGAAGGACAGGCCCATGGCCTCGCCGTCGCCGTGGTAGGGATCCTGGCCCAATATCACCACCTTGACGTCCGCCGGCGCGGCGTAGCTCAGCGCGTTGAACACCAGGGGCGCGGGCGGAAACAGGGTCTTGCCGGCCTCGCTTTGTTGGCGCAGTTCGCGGTCTATGCCGGCCAGTTTGGCGGCGACGGCGGGCTGGCGCAGCACGGTTTCCCAGTCCGGATGGACGCGGGCCAGGGCGGGGGATAGATAGCTTAGAGAGGACATGGCGTTTCTTTGAGACGGGTAGGGCGGAGGATGCGACTTGGAGACGGCGCGGCGCGTTTTGTTCCAAGCAAAACACCGCCCGCAGGCGGTGTCTTGAACAGGGCGCGGCGCGCTCAGTAACGGGCGACGGACGCATCCACCTGCGTCGACCAGGCGTCGATGCCGCCTTGCAGATTGATCACGTCGTCGAAGCCGGCATTCTGCAGGAACAGCGCCACCTGGGCGCTGCGCATGCCGTGGTGGCAGATGGCGACGATGGTGGCGTCGTCCGGCAGTTCGCTCATCCGGATGGGAATCAGATTCATCGGGATGTGCACGCTGCCCTCGATGTGCGCGAGCTGGTATTCCCAGCCTTCGCGCACGTCCAGCAGCAGCGGGCGCTTGGCCTGCGGGTCAGCCAGCTGGGCGGCGAGGGCGGGGGCGGTGATTTCGCGCAGCATGATCAGAAGCTGAAGCGAGCGGGTTCGACGGCTTCGAACTTCTTCAGACGCTCGATGCAGGTTTCGAACAGCGTGGTTTCGCGGAAGCTGGTGTCGGTCTCGCGCTGGATCAGCTTGCAGCTCATCACCGGCAGATCGCCCACCACCAGGATCAGGCGGCCGCCGACGGCCAGCTGGTCCTTCAGTTCCTGCGGCACGACGGGCAAGGAGCCGCCAACCACGATCACGTCGTAAGGCGCTTGCTGCGGGAGACCCAGCACGCCGTCGCCTTCCACCAGGGTGACGTTGGCGATGCCGGCCTTCTTCAGGTGGGCTGCGGCGCGGTCTTTCTGCGCCGGGTCGATTTCCACGCTGACGACGTGTTTGCCCAGCTTGGCCAGCAGCGCGGTCAGGTAGCCGCTGCCGGTGCCGATTTCCAGAATCTTGTCGCCGGACTGGATCAGGGCGTCCTGGGCCAGGCGCGCTTCCATCTTAGGCTGCAGCATCTTGCTGCCGTTGGGCAGCGGCAGTTCGGTGTCGACGAAGGCCAGTTGGCGCTGATTGTCGGACACGAAGTCCTCGCGTTTCACGTGGAACAGCAGGTCCAGAATGGTGGAATCCAGGACATCCCACGGGCGAATTTGTTGTTCGACCATATTGAAACGGTTTTTTTCGAAATCCATCAACTTACACTCCGGTGGCTGGGAGTCCGCCGGCGGCGGCAAGACTCTGGTCATGACGATAACTTGCGATTATCCCATATTTGCCTTACCTTCACACGGCATCGCTAGGGGTCCTGCGCCTGGCGTTCGGCGTAGATGGCTACCAAAGCGTAGGACATCGGGCTGAAGCGCGGCGCGGGTGAGAAATACCCTTGGAACCTGACCCGGATAATACCGGCGTAGGGAAGCGTCACCTGCCCGCCATGGCCACGCCATACCCGCAGCCGGCCCCGCCGGATCGCTCCTTGCGCCGCTTCATCGCTTTTGGAGACACCCGCCCGATGAACGCGCCCGTAAACAAGCAAATGGTGGTGGACGCCGCCGCCATCCAGCCCTTGCCTAACTCCCGCAAGATCCATGTCGCCGGCAGCCGCCCGGACATTCAAGTGCCGATGCGCGAGATTCGCCAGGCCGACACGCCGACCCAGTTCGGCGGCGAGCAGAACCCGCCCATCTACGTCTACGACACCAGCGGCCCATACAGCGATCCGGCCGCGAAAATCGACATCCAGAGCGGCCTCGCGCCCTTGCGCGCCGCCTGGATCGCCGAGCGCGGCGACTGCGAGCAGCTGGATGGCCTGTCCAGCGAATACGGCCGCGCCCGCGAGGCGGACCCCAAGCTTGCCGAGCTGCGCTTCAATCTGCAGCGCAAGCCGCGCCGCGCCAAGGCCGGCCGCAATGTGACGCAGATGCATTACGCGCGCCAAGGCATCGTCACGCCGGAGATGGAGTTTGTCGCCATCCGCGAAAACCTGAACCGCCGCGCCTATGTGGCATCGCTCAAAGCCACCGGCAACACCCGCTTGCTGGAGCTGATGACGCGCCAGCACAAGGGGCAGAGCTTCGGCGCCAATCTGCCGGACGAAATCACGGCGGAATTCGTGCGCCAGGAAGTGGCCGCCGGCCGCGCCATCATCCCGGCCAACATCAATCACCCGGAATCCGAGCCCATGATCATAGGCCGCAACTTCCTGGTGAAAATCAACGGCAATATCGGCAATAGCGCGGTTACGTCGTCGATTTCCGAAGAAGTGGACAAGATGACCTGGGGCATACGCTGGGGCGCCGACACCATCATGGACCTGTCCACCGGCAAGAACATCCACGAAACGCGCGAGTGGATTTTGCGCAACAGCCCGGTGCCCATCGGCACCGTGCCCATCTACCAGGCGCTGGAAAAGGTGAACGGCAAGGCCGAGGACCTGACTTGGGAAATCTTCAAGGACACGCTGATCGAGCAGGCCGAGCAGGGCGTGGACTATTTCACCATCCACGCCGGCGTGCGCCTGGCCTATGTGCCGATGACGGCCAATCGCATGACCGGCATCGTGTCGCGCGGCGGCTCCATCATGGCCAAGTGGTGCCTGGCGCACCACCAGGAGAATTTCCTCTACACCCACTTCGAGGAGATCTGCGAAATCATGAAGGCCTACGACGTGGCCTTCAGCCTGGGCGACGGCCTGCGTCCGGGCAGCGCCTGGGACGCCAACGACGAGGCGCAGCTGGGCGAGTTGAAAACCCTGGGCGAACTGACCGAGATCGCCTGGAAGCACGATGTGCAGGTGATGATAGAAGGCCCCGGCCACGTGCCGATGCAGCTGATCAAGGAGAATATGGACAAGGAGCTGGAATGGTGCCGCGAAGCGCCGTTCTACACCCTGGGGCCGCTGACCACCGACATCGCGCCCGGCTACGACCACATCACCTCGGCCATCGGCGCGGCGCAGATCGGCTGGTACGGCACCGCCATGCTGTGCTACGTGACGCAGAAGGAGCACCTGGGGCTGCCGAACAAGAACGACGTCAAAGAGGGCATCATCACCTACAAGCTGGCGGCGCACGCGGCGGACCTGGCCAAGGGCCATCCCGGCGCGCAGATCCGCGACAACGCCTTGTCCAAGGCGCGCTTCGAATTCCGCTGGGAAGACCAGTTCAATCTGGGCCTGGACCCGGACAAGGCACGCGACTTCCACGACGAAACGCTGCCGAAAGACAGCGCCAAGGTGGCGCACTTCTGCAGCATGTGCGGTCCGCACTTCTGCAGCATGAAGATCACCCAGGACGTGCGCGACTTCGCCGCCAAGCAGGGCATCAGCGAGCAGGATGCCTTGCAGAAAGGCATGGAAGTGAAGTCCATCGAGTTTGTGCAGAGCGGAGCCAAGCTGTACGACAAGATCTGATGTTGCAGAGGCGGAACAACGGCGGGGCTGCCCGGCGTTTTTTATGCCTGCCGTATCGGCAAGCGGTCTAGGATGAGCGTATCCCCCAGCACAGGAGCCTGCGATGGACACCAGCAATCACCAGTTGCCCGGCCTGTTTCGCCAACTGGGCCTGGCCGACGAACCGGCGGCGATGCGCGCCTTTATCGCCAGCCATCCGCTGCCGCCGGGCGCCAGCTTGGCCGAGGCGCCGTTCTGGAGCGCCGCGCAAGCATCTTTCCTGCGCCAGGCGCTGGAATGCGACGCCGAATGGAGCGAGGCGGTGGACGAGCTGGCCGTGCTGCTGCAACAGGGGGAGGCTTAAAAACCGGTAACACAACCACTGCTTCGCAGCCTGGCGTGACGCGGGGTTTTGTGAAGGTCTCCTCGATTGTGGATAAAAACAAGAATGGGCGATAGCTTGTGGATAAGCTGTCGCCCATTCTTATTTCACCTGCTGACGCTCAGGCGGCGATGTAGACCCAGGCGCGCTCGCCATTGTCGAGCAAGGCCTGCACACGCCGGTAGTCGTCCACTTCATAGAGGTCGGCTTGAGCCAGTTCCTGCTCGCTGATGTTGAACACGCTGCCGGCGACGCGGTCTTGCTGACAGTCGCTCGGGTGGATGATGGGATGGTGGGTCTTGCCGCTGGCGCGCACTACCTCGGCATCGCGGATTTCCAGCATCTCCCGCTTGAATCCCACCAATTGCGCAGGATGGCCGTTCAGCAGGCGGCCGAAGGTAGCGAGCTGCACATTGTCTTGCTGCAAGGTGCCGTAAGAGAACAGTTTGGGCATGGTTCCTCTCCCGTTGAATGGGGTTTTCACATCGTATCATCGGGCATGGCCGATAGGCGCATTCCCCTCTCCCCTTGTGGGGAAAGGGGCTTATTGCGGGAAAAAGCCGTTATCCAGCAGCATATCCTCGAAAAAAGCGCCATATGGTTTGGACGGATGGTGGATATGGATTTCCAGCACCCAGAGCGACTCTCTGGGCGTGTGGGGGAAATCGGCCAGCGCGCCCTTATGCAGCGCGGCGGTGCGCGGCATCCGCCTGTGCTATGCCGATCTGGAGGAGGACAGGTTGCGGCTGGGCGTGGCCAGGCTGGGAGGGGCGCTGCGCGAACAGGCTAACAAATGGTAGACAAGGGCTTGGACCTGCTAGATTGAAAAAGAATGTCTGTGTTTTAGGTTTTCATGACAGTAGCCATGGATGGATATGGAATGAAACAGACCGATCAGACTTTGCTGGAGCAACTTCGCATCACGGAATTCGAGATCGAGCAACGCAAAATGCTGTTTGGCCTGGAGCCGCGCGATGAGTTGTTGCTGCGCGCGGCCGGCAATTCGATAGAGGCGCATCTGGACGATCTGGTGGACCGCTTCTACGAGTTGCAGACCAGCACGCCGGAAATCGCGCTGCTGATAGGCGACGCCGATACCTTGCAAAGACTGCGCGCGGCCCAGCGCCGCTATGTGATAGACCTGTTCAGCGGCGTCTATGATCTGGACTACGTCAACAACCGCCTCCGCATCGGCCTGGTGCACAAGCGCATCGGCGTGGAGCCCAAGCTGTACCTGGCGGCGGTGCAGACGCTGAAAACGCTGTTGGTGCAGAAGCTGGGCAACATCATCCCGGATCCGGACGTGCTGATGCATACCCAGTTGTCGCTGGACAAGCTGGTGATGTTCGACGTGGCGCTGGTGTTTGAAACCTATATCCGCAGCCTGGTGGCGGAAATTGAGGCCTCGCGCAACAAGTCCGAGCAATATGCGCGGCTGCTGGAGGAAAAGGTGGCGATGCGCACGCGCCAGCTGGAGGTGCTGTCGCGCACCGATCCGCTGACCGGCCTGTTGAACCGCCGCTACTTGGACGAGACGCTGACCCGGGTGCTGCGCGGCGCCCAGTACCGGCGCGAGAAAGTGGCGTTGGTGTATGTGGACATCGACAATTTCAAGCACATCAACGACAGCCAGGGCCATCAGCGCGGCGACGAGATTCTGCGCGTGCTGGGCGAGATCATCTGCCGCATTTCCCGCGCCGAGGATGGCTGTTTTCGCTACGGCGGCGACGAATTCTGCATCGTGCTGCCCAATTGCGACGCGCGCCACGCCGAGCAGACCTTCATGTTGCGGCTCAGAAACGAAATGGCGAAAGTCTTGCCCGAGGTCAGTTTGAGCATGGGTTGCGCCGAGACCGGGCCGGATGATTTCATTCTGCCCGATGTCTTGCTGGACCAGGCGGATCAGCGCATGTATCGGGTCAAGCAGGATGGCCGCTTGCCGCCTGCGCCTGAGGACGGCGTGCCGGAAGCCAGCCCTGGGGACTACGCGGACTAGGGGCGCTTGAGCTGGGGCTAGCGGTCGCGCCGGGATGCATTTGCGGCGCCCACGCGATCCCGTCATCCAGCGTCAACCCTTACTCTCACAGCAGGCACACCCGGTTGCGGCCGTCCCGTTTGGCCTGGTACAGCGCCTGGTCCGCCTTTTGCTGGGCGCTGGCGAAATCGTGCTGGCGGCATTGCCATTCGTAGACGCCGGCGGAGAAGCTGCAGCTCAGATCGGGCTGGCCGGGCAGGGGCCGCAACTGGCTGAACTGCTGGCGCAGCCTTTCCGCCACCACATAGCCCGTTTGCGCCGGCGTGTCCGGCATCACCAGGCAGAATTCCTCGCCACCATAGCGTATCAGCAGGTCGTTTTCGCGCACGCCGTTGTTCAGCACGCCTGCCAGGGCCTGCAAGACCATGTCGCCGGCAGGATGGCCGTAGCGGTCGTTGATGGACTTGAAGTGGTCGATGTCCAGCATCACCACGCAGACGCGCTCGGTGGAGGCCTCCAGCGTGCGCAGCCAGTATTGCAGCGCGCGGCGGTTGCCGGTCGCCGTCAGCGGGTCGATGTTGGCGGCGTCTTCCAGCCGGCTGTTCTGCCGCTGCAGTGCGATATTGAGAAAGCCCACCGCGCCGCAGACCTGGGCTGCCGCGGCGAAGGTCAGCGCCCAGTGGTGGACGGTATCCTGGGGATGGGGCAGCAGAGGGAGGCCCTGCAGATGGCGCAGGATGTCGGTGGTGTCGCGCCAGATGAACAGGATCGCGCTGACCAGGAACAGCAGGGCGGTGGGGCTGAAGCGGTTATGGCACACCTGGCGCTCCGCCCGCCAGTACAGCCAGGCGGCGGCCAGGTACAGCAGCGGGATCTCCACGGCGTCGACAATCAGTTGCGCCGTGGTCCACGGCACCCACTGGTTCAATCCGGCGTAGGCCGCCACCGCCAGCCACAGCCAGTCCGGCAGCCGCTTGCCGATCAGGCGGGCGATGACCATCAGCTGCAGGGTGATGCCGCCCGTCGTCATGGCGGGGCCGATGCTGCGCTGCAAAAAGCCCGGTCCCAGCAGATGGCCTTCCAGCAGCATGCCGCCGGCCAGCAAGAGCGAGGCCTGCAGCCAGCGGTGCCGCGCGCGCACCAGGTCCGCGCGCACGCTGTGCTGCCAGGTGATGAGGCCTATGCTGGCGACTGCCAGCGAGACCATGATGAGCAGGTAGTCTGACATGGGCGGTCAAGCGAGAATGAGCGATATTTGCTTCATTCTAGCAAAGGGCGGCCCTGCCTCTGCCGGCGCTATGGAGAAGGCTTGAGCGCGCCCTTGGCCGCCGATGCCTGCTGTTTGAGTTGGTCCAGTTGCTGTTTCCATTCCGGATTCAATGCCGCGGCGCTGTCCACTGCCTGTTTGGCTGCGCCCAGCGCGGCGCTGGCCTGTTGTTTCCATTGCCCCAGCGGCGCGCTGGCGGCATCCAGGCCCTGATGCGCCTCGCCGATGGCGGCGGAGGCGGCCTGTTGCAATTGAGCGGTTTGTTGCTGATTGCAGCCGGCCAGCGGCAGCGCGCAAACGGCGGCGAAGATGACGATGCGCATGGTTTTGTCCTGTGGTTGGCGTCTTGCTACAGAGCCGCAGGCGGATGGCAAGTTCCTGTCAACACCGGTTAAGCCAAGCCCTGATCCTGCGTTGCGGCTCGTGGCCTTACGATTTGTCCTGTCTGCGTAGGCGCGGCGCGGCTTTGCTTATCGAGATTTGCTTCGCGGCGCTCAGTTGAAATGACATTGGCAATGCTTGGCGTTTGGGTTTATGTTGTGCCTTCTTTCTTCTTGCCAGGAGTCTGCCATGATAACCGTCAGCGTTCTCTACCCGCATCACGCGGGCGCGCATTTCGATTTCGGCTATTACCTGCAAAACCACATGCCCATGGTGCAGCAATTGCTTGGCCATGCGCTGAAAGGCGCGCGGGTCGACCGCGGCCTGTCCGGCGCGGAGGCGGGCAGTCCGGCCGGCTATGTCGCGCTGGCCTTGCTGCAGTTCGATACCATGGAGGCGTTCCAACAGGCGTTTGGCCCGGTGGCGGCGCGCATCATGGGCGATGTGCCGAACTACACCGATATCCAGCCGCAGATCCAGTACAGCGAAGTGGCGTTGTGGGACGAGCGCCAGCCAGGCGTCAACGGCTGGTATGCCGACGCGCAATAAGCGTTAACTGGTCAGGCGTCCGGCCAGGCCGTCCGGCGCCTGGCTGACGGCCAGCCTGGGCGCGCCGTGCCAGGCGGCCAGCTTGTTCAGCGCGGTCTTCAAGTCGTCGGCCAGCCGCTGGCTGACGCGCACGCCCGGCTCCAGGTGCAGCGATTTGACCTCGAACACGCCCTGGGCGCGGTGAGCCTTGGCGTCCAGACGGCCCACCAGCTTGCCGCGGTTCAGTATCGGCAGCGTGAAATAGCCGTACTTGCGCTTGGGCGCCGGGGTGTAGCACTCGATCTTGTAATCGAAGTCGAATAGCTCCAGCGCGCGCTTGCGGTCCCATACCAGCGGGTCGAACGGCGACAGGATGGCGGTATTGCCGCTGTTCAGCTTGCCGGCCGCCGCCAGTTCCAGCTCCGCGGCCAGGCTGGCGTGGACGAAGGCGTCGTGGCTCCAGCCCTCCACTTTGACCGGAATCAGCTCGCCCTGGTCGGCCAGGCCATGCAGCAGTTCGCCGTAGGGCGCGCGCTTGAGCCGGTAGTAGTCGGCCACCCACGCCGGCTTGGCCAGGCCCAGCGCGCGGCAGCTGTTGCGCATCTGCTCCAGCCGCACGTCTTCGGGAGAAGGCAGGTCGCGCGCGTCGTCCCAATCCGGCAGCACCCGCTCGGCCAGGTCGTAGACGCGCTGGAAGCTGCGGCGTTCCTTCACCATCAGCCTGCCCAGCGTGAACAGCGCTTCCAGATGGCGTTTTTCCGGCTTCCAGTCCCACCAGCCATTTCCCTTGCCGCCCTGGCGCTCGAAATCGGCCGAGCGCGCCGGGCCGTGTTCGCGGATGCGCTCGACGATGGCCTCGATGTCGGCGCGGTGCTGCTCGTACCAGCGCTGTGAAAACTTCCAGCCCATGCCCTCTGCGTTCAACATGCGGTGGCGCAGCAGGCGGTAGTCCTCCACCGGCACGAAGCAGGCCTCGTGCGCCCAGTATTCGAACAGCGCGCCCTCGGCCAGCAATTGGTCCAGCCAGGCCGGGTCGTAATGGCCGATGCGGCTGTACAGCACTAGGTAGGGGCTGCGCGCCACCACGCTGATGGTGTCGATCTGCAGCAGCGCCATGCGGCGGATGGCGGCCAGCGCGTCGGCCTTGGCCGCCTTGCGGCGCGGCGCGGCGAGCAGGCCTTGGGCGGCCAATTGCAGATGGCGGGCTTGCTGCAGGGAGAGGTGTATCGTCATGGCGGGTTTGGGCGAGGGTGGGAACGAAGACTATAGCAGGCGCGACAAGCGAGGTCAGTTGTCATGCCTATGGTATGACGGGGCGGCGAGTTTGTGGCAGAGTGGTTAACCCAATGCTCAGGAGCTAGCGCATGATCAGCCATCTCGACCATATCGTACTGACCGTCCGCGACATCGAGGCGGCGGCGGCTTTCTACCAGCGCGCGCTGAAGCTGGAAGCGGTGACGTTCGGCAATGGCCGCCGCGCGCTGCGTTTCGGCAACCAGAAGATCAATCTGCAGACTTTGGGCCAGGAGACGCGCAATCACGCCGCCATCGGTTGCGGCGACCTGTGCCTGATCGCTTCCGCGCCGCTGCCGGAGGTGATTGAACACCTGAAGCGCGAGGGCGTGGCCATCGTCGAAGGGCCGGTGACGCGCAGCGGCGCGATGGGGCCCATCACCTCGGTGTATTTCAAGGACCCGGACGGCAATCTGGTGGAAGTCAGCAGTTACAATTTTTGAAAACCAGGATGCAGGATAAAGAGGCTGGCATGCCGGCGCATCCTGAGTTGCCGCAGGCGGTGGCTGGAAACTGATGCGGCTATTGATGGAAGAACGAACAGTGGAGAACGGGAAAGTGGGGAACCTGGCCGATGTGCCCAGCCCGATAGACCTGCGCCAGATGGCCGACGCGGCCGAATGGGCGGCCAAGGCAATGGAAAAGCGGCCGTGGCGCGTCGAGTTTTTCGACCGTTTCGCCCATGAGCTGGCGGGCGCCTGCAGGGTGCTGGAGCTGGGCTCCGGCCCGGGCTTTCTGGCGCGCCACCTGCAGGAACGTTTGCCGCAGCTGCGCCTGGAGCTGTTCGATTTTTCCGAGGCCATGCACCAGCTGGCGCGCGAACGGCTGGGCGTGTTGGCGGAGAGGGCCGATTTTCGCCTGGGCAGCTTCCGCGAAGCGGACTGGGCACGGGGCTTGCCGCTGTACGACGCGGTGATCACCAACCAGGCCGCGCACGAGGTACGGCATAAGCGCCATCTGCCGGCGCTGCACCGCCAGGCGCGTTCGCTGCTGCGGCCGGGCGCGTCCGACCATTACGCCGGCGGCGACGGCATGGCCAATGATCAGTTGTACGCGACGGTGGAAGAACAGGAAGCGGCCTTGCGCCAGGCTGGCTTCGGCGATGTGGCGCTGCTGATGCGTCGGGGCGGGCTGGTGTTTTTCCGCGCCGAGTGAGGGACTCAGCGCGCAGCGGGCTTGCCGGCGAAGAAATCGCGCAGCAGCGCGTCGTAGCTGCCGTCGCGGCGCATCGCCTCCAGGGCCAGGTTGAAGCGCGTCAGCAGGGCCTGTTGCTGCGAGCTTCGATTGATGGCGAGAAAGGACGGATTGCTGACTAGCACGGCCTGGGACAGCGAGATGTCGCGATAGCCGTCTTGCCGCAGCGCCAGTTGCAGCGACTCGCGTATGCCCAGCACCACGTCCAGCCGGCCCAGCTTCAGCTGGCGCAGGTTTTGCTCGTCGCTGTCGCCGTCCAGGGCGCTGAACTTGCCGTCTTTTCTGGCGTGGTCGAAATCGTCGCCATAGCTCCAGCCGGCGATCACCCCGACCCGCTTGCCATTCAAATCCGCCAGCGAGCCATAGCCGCTAGCCTTGGCCGGGTAGGCCATGACCACGCGTTCCAGGAACAGTGGCTGGCTGAAGTTGAACAGTTTTTCGCGCTCGGCGGTTTTGATGATGCCGCCGGCCGCCGCGCTGCCTTTGCCCAGCTCCTGCAGGGCCAGGCGCCAGGATCCGGCGCGCAAGGTGACGGCGATGCCGGCCCGTTCGCAGATTTTGGCGATCAGCGTGGGGTAGAGTCCGCTGGCGCCGTGTGGACCGGCATACATCAGCGGCGGGTTGCTGGCGTCGACATTGACGATCAGGCCGGGCGGCTCGCCGGCCTGGCTCTGCTGGACGAGGAGCAGCGCCAGCAGCAATAGGCCTTGGATGATTTTGTGCGGCATGCGGGACATCGTGGGAGCGGAATCACTCTTGCAGCATAGTATGCGGCGCGGCTTGCTGAATGCCGGACTGGACCATGAAAAAACGGAACCCTAGGGTTCCGTTTCGCGTTGGCGGCGGACTGGCGTTTATGGGTAAACGATGCGCAGCAGATTGGTGGAGCCGGGGGTGCCGAAGGGCACGCCGGCGATGATCACCATGGGCTTGCCCTGCTCGGCCAGGCCCAGCTTGGTGGCGCAGAAGGTGGTCTTGACGACCATGTCTTCCAGGTTTTCCGCGTCCGGGCCGTGGTAGGCCACCACGCCCCATACCAGGGACAGGCGGCGCGCCGTGGTCAGATTGGGCGAGATGCCCAGTATCGGCGTGGACGGACGTTCGCGCGCCAGATAGATGCAGGTGGAGCCGCTGGTGGTGAAAGCCACCGACACGGTGACCGGCAGCAGGGTGGCCACCTTGCGCACACAGGCGGCGATGGCGTCGGTGCGGTCCGGCTCGTCGGCCGCGCTGTAGTCCAGCGCCATCACCTTGCGGTAGTCCGGCGCGCCTTCCACGCGGCGGATGATGCGGTCCATGATCTGCACCGCTTCCAGCGGGAACTGGCCGGCGGCGGTTTCGGCCGACAGCATGACCGCGTCCGCGCCTTCGTAGACGGCGGTGGCCACGTCGTTGGCTTCGGCGCGCGTGGGCGTCGGCGCGGTGATCATGGATTCCAGCATCTGGGTGGCCACGATGACCGGGCGGCCCAGGTGGCGGCATTGATGCACGATCTTGCGCTGCGCCACCGGCACGTCTTCCGGCGGCAGCTCCACGCCCAGGTCGCCGCGCGCCACCATGACGGCGTCGGACAACATGGCGATGGCGTCCAGGTCATCGACGGCGGACGGTTTTTCGATCTTGGAAATGATGCCGACGCGCTTGCCGACGATGTCGCGCAGCTCCTGGACGTCGGCCGCGGTTTGCACGAAGGACATGGCCAGCCAGTCCGCGCCTTCGGCCAGCGCGAATTCGGCGTCCTTGCGATCTTTTTCAGTAATGACCGACAGCGGCAGCACGGTGTTGGGCAGATTGAAGCCCTTGTTGCTGGACAGGTCGCCGCCCACCGCGACGCGGGTGACGATGCGGCGCGGTTCCACTTGTTCCACGTGGAACGCCAGTTTGCCGTCGTTGACCAGGATGCGGTGGCCGGGCTGCAGCGCGGCGAAGGCTTCCGGGTGCGGCAGCGTGGCGCGCTTGTTGTCGCCGGGCACTTCATCCAGCACGAACTCATAGGCGTCGCCGGTCTGCACCGGCGTGGCATGCGGGAATTTGCCGATGCGCAGCTTGGGGCCTTGCAGGTCCACCACTACGCCCAGCGGGCGGTCCAGCGCCTTTTCCGCGGCGCGGATGGCCTGCAGCCGGGCGCGATGGTCGTCATGGCTGCCGTGGCTCATATTGAGCCGGAAGATGTTGACCCCGGCGCGGGCCAATTCCAGGATTTGTTCCGGGGTGCTGGAGGACGGCCCCAGCGTAGCGAGAATTTTGGTGTTGCGAAGCATGACAGTCCTTTGCGGCCCATCCGGCCGGTTGATCAGGAGCGAGGTGGCGTGTGGCGGCCATGCCGTCGGCCGAGCAGCGGCGCTTCGCGCCGGCTGGCGATATGGCTTCATATGAAATGATGCCATGGCGCGGCGACGGATTTCTTGCGCTGGGTCCAAAACTTGGCGTCCAGCGGCGAGAGTCATCGTGCCATATCTGGCGTGTAGCGTCATAACTACGTAAATATGGCATTTCGATTGCAAAACAACGTTTTGTGGCGATGGTTTGAGCAGGTTTCGGCAATCTTGTTTTCGAATATTTTCTTATTTTTTCCTTTTTGGTAATTGGCGTGTGGCGCAGGCAAAGGCTTGCCCCTCGGCCTTGTCGCGTGCTTTTTCCGCCTGTCTTGTTGGCCGGTTGGAGTCAGTGCTGCCACGACTCCGCACATTTTCGGCAATTTTCCGTTTTGCAGTGCATCAATTATTTTGATGTAAAAATGTAGCGTCGCGCTACATGGCGTAAGTATTTGAAATTCAATGGAATGATTGGGGTTTCATTCGGGTGGATAACCGGGGGCGGCTTGAAGAATGTACTTTTTTTAACACGACGATTGACATCCTGCCGTTCGCGAATAGAATTGTCCGCAAATAAAACGAACGTCATAAGCAAAAAAAGCAACACACAACGCAACGTTGACATCCCCGGCTGTTAACCACGCCGCCTTACCGGCAATCAGGAGAAGACACAATGAGCGATCAGTACGTACTGGCCTTGGACCAGGGCACCACCAGTTCCCGAGCCATCCTGTTCAACCGCAGCGGCGACATCGTGTCGCTGGCGCAAAAGGAATTCCGCCAGATCTACCCGCAAGCGGGCTGGGTTGAGCATGATCCGCAGGAAATCTGGGGCGGCCAGGTGGGCGTGGCCGCGGAAGCGGTGGCCAAGGCCGGCATCGACGGTCGCAGCATCGCCGCCATCGGCATCACCAACCAGCGCGAAACCACCATCGTGTGGGACCGCGAAACCGGCCAGCCGGTGTACAACGCCATCGTGTGGCAGGACCGCCGCACCGCCGAGTTCTGCGACGAACTGAAAGCCCGCGGCCTCTCCGAACTGATCCGCTCCAAGACCGGCCTGCTGGTGGACGCCTACTTCTCCGGCAGCAAGATCAAGTGGATTCTGGACAATGTCCCCGGCGCGCGCGACCGTGCCCGCGAAGGCAAGCTGGCTTTCGGCACTGTGGACAGCTGGCTGATCTGGAACTTCACCCACGGCAAGGTGCACGTGACCGACGTGTCCAACGCCTCGCGCACCATGCTGTACAACATCCACACCCTGGAATGGGACGCCGAGCTGCTGGACATCATGGGCATCCCCGCCTCCATGCTGCCGCAAGTGAAGAGCTCCAGCGAAGTGTACGGCCACACCCACGCCGCCCACCTGGGCGTGGAAATCCCGATCGCCGGCGTGGCCGGCGACCAGCAGGCCGCCTTGTTCGGCCAGCAGTGCACCACGCCGGGCATGGTGAAAAACACCTACGGCACCGGCTGCTTCATGATGCTGAACACCGGCGACACACCGATCGAATCGTCCAACAACCTGCTCACCACCATCGCCTGGAAGGTGGACGGCAAGGTGCAGTACGCGCTGGAAGGCTCCATCTTCATCGGCGGCGCGGTGGTGAAATGGCTGCGCGACGGTCTGGGCATCATTCGCCATTCGGCAGACGTCGGCCCGCTGGCGCAGGAAGTGGAAAACAGCGACGGCGTCTACCTGGTGCCGGCCTTCGCCGGCCTGGGCGCGCCGCACTGGAACGCCAGCGCCCGCGGCACCATCGTCGGCGCCACCCTGGGCACCAAGGCCGCCCACATCGCCCGCGCCGCGCTGGACAGCATCGCCTACCAGACCCGCGACGTGCTGAAGGCGATGGAAGCCGACGCCAAGATGAGCATCGCCGAGCTGCGCGTGGACGGCGGCGCCACCGTCAACGAGCTGCTGATGCAGTTCCAGTCCGACATCCTGGCCGTGGACGTGGTGCGTCCCAAGATCACCGAAACCACCGCCCTGGGCGCCGCCTACCTGGCCGGCCTGGCCGTGGGCTACTGGAAGAACGTGGACGACGTGCAGGGTCAATGGCAGCTGGACCGCCGCTTCCAGCCGGAAATGGCCGCCGACGAAGTGGCCGGCAACGTCAAGGGCTGGCAGCGCGCGGTCAACGCCGCCAAGGCCTGGGCCGACGACCAAGCCTGAGTCCCGCGGAAGCCCGTCGCCGCGGCGAGCGCGCCTCCGACTGCAACTTCCAAGCGATGAGCCGACCCGCCGCGGCAAGCGGCGGGCGGACGCACCCTTTTTCTGAAAGAGACAATCATGAATCCTTTGATGGGCGAATTCATCGGCACCGCCTTGCTGGTGCTGCTGGGCAACGGCGTGGTGGCCAATGTGCTGCTGAAGAACACCAAGGGCCATAACAGCGGCCTGATCGTGGTGGCCTTTGGCTGGGCGATGGCGGTGTTCGTCGGCGTGTTCAGCGTGGCGGCGATCAGCGGCGCCCACCTGAACCCGGCGGTGACGGTGGCGCTGGCCGTGGCCGGCAAGTTCCCGTGGGACAAGGTGCCGGGCTATATCGTGGCGCAGATGCTGGGCGGCATGGCCGGCGCCGGCCTGATGTGGCTGATCTACCGCAAGCACTATGAAACCACCGACTGCGCCGACACCAAGCTGGCTACCTTCTGCACCGGCCCGGCCATCCGCAGCCTGCCGGGCAATCTGGTGTCCGAGATCGTCGCCACCTTTGTGCTGGTGTTCGCCATCCTGTCCATGGTGGCCCCCAAGATGTCGCTGGGCGCGATCGACGCGCTGCCGGTAGCCTTGCTGGTGCTGGGCATCGGCGTGTCGCTGGGCGGCACCACCGGCTACGCCATGAGCCCGGCGCGCGATCTGGCGCCGCGCATCATGCACGCCATCCTGCCGATTCCGGGCAAGCGCGACAGCGACTGGGGCTATTCCTGGGTGCCGGTGATCGGCTCGCTGATCGGCGGCACGCTGGCGGCATTGGCCTACACCCTGTAATGAGCCTGGCGGCGCGCTTCCCGGCGCGCCGTTTTTCTTTTTTGTTCGTTTTCCTCCCCGGCACGCTCCGGGAAAATCCCTTTATATATAAGCAATTGCCAGGATTTGGCATGGCCAAGGCTGGGCTTTACACGCGTAGATCGCGCCTTTGCATTGGTTAAGAGAAAAATAACGAACAAAAAATGTTTTATTTATGTTCCTTGACAGCTATTGTGGATAGAATGGCGGTGACGGAACAAGCAAGGATTCGGGCAATGAAGCTATACGACTTGATGGTGATAGGCGGCGGCATCAACGGCGCCGGCATCGCGCGCGACGCGGCCGGACGCGGCCTGTCGGTGGCGCTGTGCGAAAAGGACGATCTGGCCTCGCATACTTCCTCGGCCAGCACCAAGCTGATCCACGGCGGCCTGCGCTATCTGGAGTATTACGAATTCGGCCTGGTGCGCAAGGCGCTGCAGGAGCGCGAGGTGCTGCTGAAGGCGGCGCCGCACATCATCTGGCCGCTGCGCTTCGTGATGCCGCACGCGCGCGACCAGCGGCCGGAATGGATGATACGTTGCGGCTTGTTCCTGTACGACCACCTGGCCAAGCGCGAGGTCTTGCCCGGCTCCGAAACCGTCAGCTTCGCCAAGCACCCATCCGGCGCGCCCTTGAAGGACGCCTTCAAGCGCGGCTTCGTCTATTCCGACGGCTGGGTGCAGGACGCGCGGCTGGTGGTGCTCAACGCCATGGACGCGGCCGAGCGCGGCGCGGACATCCACACCCGCACCGCCTGCGTGGCGGCGCGGCGCGACGGCGAGCACTGGGTGTCCACGCTGGAGCGCGAGGACGGCAGCCGTTTCGAAGTGCGCTCGCGCGCGCTGGTCAACGCCGCCGGCCCCTGGGTGCAGAGCCTGATAGAAGACAAGCTGGCCATGCCGTCCAGCAAGTCCATCCGCCTGGTCAAGGGCAGCCACATCGTGGTGAAGAAACTCTTCGACCACCCGTTTGCCTACATCTTCCAGAACCCGGACAAGCGCATCATTTTCGCCATTCCGTACGAGAAGGACTTCACGCTGATCGGCACCACCGACGTGGAATACCGCGGCGATCCTAACGCGGTGGCGATAGACGGCGACGAAATCGCCTATCTGTGCCAAATGAGCAACCGTTACTTCCACAGCCAGATTGCGCCATCCGACGTGCTGTCCACCTATTCCGGCGTGCGTCCGCTGCTGGACGACGCCTCCGACAATGCCTCCAGCGTCACCCGCGATTACGCGCTGGAGCTGGACCAGAACGGCGCGCCGCTGCTGTCGGTGTTCGGCGGCAAGATCACCACCTTCCGCAAGCTGGCGGAAGAGGCGGTGGACAAGATCGCCCCCTTGCTGGGCAACCGCCAAGCCACCTGGACCGCCGAGGCGCCGCTGCCGGGCGGCGACATGCCGGGCGCGGACTTCGGCCGCTTCCTGCAGGATCTTCGCCAGCGTCACTCCTGGCTGCCGGCCGAGCTGGCCGAGCGCTGGGCGCGCGCCTATGGTACGCGCGTGGTCAAGTTGATCGGCCAGGCCGATTCCTTGGCCGGCCTGGGCGCGGAGGTATTGCCCGGCTTGTACGAGGCGGAGCTGCAGTACCTGATGGACGCAGAATGGGCCAAGCGCAGCGAGGACATCCTGTGGCGCCGCTCCAAGCTCAAGCTGCACCTGCCGGCCAACGCCGCCGAGGTGGTCGATGCCTGGCTGGCCAAACGCGCGCAGCCGCGCGAGGCGCTGAGCGCCTGATTTCCTGTCTTGAATATGCGGCCAGGGCTGCATTGTTCCCCCTCTCCCCAACCCCTCTCCCGCGGAGGGGAGAGGGGCGGTAGGGCGGATGCCCCGCAGGGGCGATCCGCCGAGCGCGGCGGTCTATCCCGATTTTCCGTCTTGATTGTGCCGTCCTGTCTGCATCGCTTCCCTCTCCCTAAGCCTTCTCCCGAATGGAGAGGGGCGGTAGGGCGGATGCCCCGCAGGGGCGATCCGCCGAGCGCGCCGGTCTTTCCCGATTTTCCGTCTCGACTGCGCCGTCCGGTCTGCATCGCTTCCCTCTCCCCAAGCCTTCTTCCGAATGGAGAGGGGCGGTAGGGCGGATGCCCCGCGGGGGCGATCCGCCGAGCGCGGCGGTCTCTCCCGATTTTCCGTCTTGATTGTGCAGTCTGGTCTGCATCGCTCCCCTCTCCCCAAGCCTTCTCCCGAATGGAGAGGGGCGGTAGGGCGGATGCCCCGCAGGGGCGATCCGCCATCCCATTGAGCATCGTCTTGCAGGCGGAACGCCCGGCCAAGCCGGGCTTCCTCCCTGCTAATACCCCATTAAAAGCTTTCGTTTCCTCTCGCGTCCGCGCCTGGCTAGCATAGGCGTGGAATGGATATGAGGGAGAACGCCATGCGCGTCGAATTGAGTCCGGCCCTGTTGGGCCGTTTGCCGGAAATGGAAGTGGAGGGCCTGCTGGCTCTGGATCTGCAAACGGCGGACTTGCCGATGGCCGCGCTGGCTTTGGCGGAAGAGGCGGATACCGAAGCGTTGTTGCAGCGCTGGAAGGCCTTGTACCGCGAACTGCCCGGCGACAAGAAGGCGCGCTGTTCGCTGGAATATCTGGTCAAGGCGGCGCAGAAGGACAAGCTGCGCAGCATCCTGCCGCTGGTGGACCTGTACAACCAGGCTTCCCTGCTCAGCCTGGCGCCGTTTGGCGGAGAGGACATAGACAAGCTGGGGGCCAAACTCGTGCTGGACCTGGCGCGCGGCGACGAGACGTTTTTGCCTCTGGGCCGGACGGAAATCGAGCGGCCGCAGCCGGGGGAGGCGGCCTGGCTGAACGGTGAGGGCGAGGTGGTGTGCCGCTGCCTGAACTGGCTGGAGTCCGATCGCTTCAAACTGACCGAGGCCAGCCGCAACGTCGTCTTTGTCAGCGAGCGGCCCGATGCCGGCTTCCCGTCCGGCGCGCCCGGCATGGACTGGCTGGCGCGGCAGCTGGCGCCGCATGCCGGCTCGCTGATCCGTTTCCGGCTGCACGCCGCCGCGCCCGCGTTCGCGCGGTAGGGCGGATGCCCCGCAGGGGCGATCCGCCGGCAGACCATCGGCGCCGGCTGAGGCGGAACGCCCGCTATGCGGGCTTCCGCCCTACAAGCGGAATTTGACCACCATTTGCCGCATGTGCTCGGCCAGTTCGTTCAGGCTGAGCACCGCGCCGTGCAGTTCGCCGGCGGCTTGGGTGTTGTCGGCCACCATTTGCGACACCAGCTCGAAGCTGCCGGCGATGGTGTTGCATACCGTTTTCTGCTCGGCGATGGCGTCGTGGATCTGCACCACGCCGCCGTTGGCCTCCTGCACGCTGTCGTTGGCGGCCTGCAGATTGGCCATTACCGTTTCCATGGTCTCCCGGCTCTGTCGGGTGGCGTCCAGGCCGCTTTGCACTGTGCCGCCCACCGATTGCGCGTTTTGGCTCAGCTGTTCCGTCACCAGCTTGATCTCGCTGGCCGCCTTGGCCGAGTTTTCCGCCAGTTTGCGCACTTCGTCCGCCACCACGGCGAAGCCGCGGCCCATTTCGCCGGCGCGCGCCGCCTCGATCGCCGCGTTCAAGGCCAAGAGATTGGTCTGCTCGGCGATGTCCCGGATCTGCCCGGTCAGATGGCCGATGGCCTGGGTGCTGTCGCGGAAGGCCTGGGAGGCGCTGTCCACCTGGCCCATCACCGTGTCTATGGTCTCGGCCTGGCGGCGCAGCCGCGCCACTTCGTCCAGGCCGTCCTGGGTTTTTTGCGCGCTGGTGTGGGAGTCCTTGCTGATGCGCGCGGTCTGGTCGGCGATGGTGTCTATGCTGGTGGCCATCTGCTCCAGCGAGGCGGCATTGCTGGAGATGGCGTCGTTCTGCGTTTCCGCGCCGCTGGCCAGCGCGCGCGCGGAGCGGCCCAGCTCATGGCCGGTGTCGCCCACCTGCTTGGCGGCGTCTATCAGTTTGGCGATCAGCGCGCCCAGATGGGTGCGCACCGTCTCGCTGCAGGCGGCGATGCGGCCGATTTCGTCCATGCGGCCCGGCTGGAAGGGCTGGGTGAAGTCGCCCTCGGCCAGCCGGTTCAGGTCATCGGCCAGGCGGCGGGTGCGGGCGATGATGGCGCGGTTGACGTAGTACAGCAGCAGGCCCATGCCCAGCGCGGTGCCGATGGCCATGACCACGGCCACGCGCCACAGCGCGGCGTTGGCGCTGGCTACGGCCGCTTCCGAGTTGGCTTGGGCGCGCTTGGCCAGGAAGTCGCTGGCCTGGGTCAGCAGTTCGGTCGGCGGGCGGTCCATGCCGGCCACCTGCTTGTCGCCGGCCTTGAAGTCGAAGCCGGCCTGCTTGTAGGCGTCCAGCCCCTTGCGGTAGTCATCGCCCATTTTCTGATGCGCGGCGACGAATTGCTGCAGCAGCTGCTGGGCCTGCGGGTCCGGCGCCTGGGCCGCCAGCGTGTTGCCTTCCTCGCGGACCTGGCCTTCCTTCTGCTGGAAGTTGCCCCAGTATTTGTCCAGTTTGGCCGGATCCTGGCCGCGCAGCAGGGTGTCCTTCCATTCCTGCACCTGCTTTTTGAAGTCCACCTGCATGGTCAGCACCTGTTGCACGCTGCGCTGGTCCTGCGCCACTTGGTCGCGGAAGGTGCGGATGCTGCCCCACAGCTGGGCCAGAGAGAACACGGCGGCGAGCAGCAGTATGGCCATCGCCGCGCCGACGATGGCGGCCAGTTGCCCGGCCAACGAGGTTTGGCGATCCATGGCGAATCTCCGTGCTAGAACAATGCTTGTTCTAGTTGTAGGTCAGTCCGCGATGTCTTACGAATATTTACTTAGCCGAATCAAAGGTTTTTCATAAATTCCTCCACTTGCCAGCGGCTGTGGATAAATGGAGAGATGAGACTGCGCTGTGGATAAACGTTTCCGTCGCGGGGCCGCAGCGGCGGCGATGCCTCTCCCCTGGCTGGGGATGGGAGGATAAAGGGAGGGAAGCAAGCCGGCAGCGGCAAGATTGTGGATAAATATTGAAAACGCGATAGGTTGTGGATAAGGGCGAGGCGGCGGCCTCGCCCCTTGCTTTACGCGACCACCCTTACACGATCAGCGCGGCGTCTTCCTCCGCCGTCTGCGGCTCCAGCCTGGGCAGGGCCTGGCCCTGGCTGTCGAACACATGGCAGTGGCACGGGTCCGCTTGCACGAAAAGCCGGCTGCCCGGCGCCGGTTCGGCCTCGTGGCCGTTCAGCTTCAGCGAGATGGGCTCCTCGGCGCCGTCGTGGCGCAGGTAGACGATCTGCTGGTCGCCCAGGTGCTCCACCAACTGCACCGTCACCGGCAGGCCGGTTTCGGCGAAGCGCAGGTGCTCGGCGCGCGCGCCCAAGGCCAGCTCGCCCGGAGCGGATTCAGCCAGCGGCAGCGTCAGCCGGTAATCGCCGGGCAGTTGCAGCTGGACGCCGTCGGGCGAATGCTGCAGCGCGCGCGCCGGGATGAAGTTCATCTTGGGCGAGCCGAGGAAGCCGGCGACGAAGCGGTTGGCCGGGCGATTGTACAGCTCCAGCGGCGTGCCCACCTGCTCGATGCGGCCGGCGTTGAACACCGCGATGCGGTGGCCCAGGGTCATCGCCTCCACCTGGTCGTGGGTGACGTAGATCATGGTGCTGCCCAGCTCCTGGTGCAGCCGCGCCAGCTCGATGCGCATCTGCACGCGCAGCGCCGCGTCCAGATTGGACAGCGGCTCGTCGAACAGAAACACGCCGGGCTTGCGCACGATGGCGCGGCCGATGGCCACGCGCTGGCGCTGGCCGCCGGACAGGGCCTTGGGCTTGCGGTCCAGCAAGTGTTCGATTTGCAGCGTCAGCGCGGCGCGATGCACGGCGGCGTCGATCTCCGCTTTGCTGTGGCCGGCCAGTTTCAGGCTGAAGGCCATATTGTCGCGCACCGTCATGTGCGGATACAGCGCGTAGCTCTGGAACACCATGGCCAGGCCGCGCTTGGCCGGATCGATGTCGTTGGCCAGCTTGTCGTCTATCCACAGCTCGCCGGCGCTGATGTCCTCCAGGCCGGCGATCATGCGCATCATGGTGGATTTGCCGCAGCCGGACGGGCCGACGAAGACCATGAATTCGCCGTCGCGGATGTCCAGGCTGACGCCGTGAATCACGGCGTTGCCGTCGTCGTAGACCTTGCGGATGTGTTTCAGCGAGAGTCGGGACATCTCATTGCTCCTGATAGGGTTGGCCCAGCGCCACCGGCAGGCGGCCGGCGGCGGCGATCTCGCCGGCCAGGCGGCGGCTGACGGCGTCCAGCGCGGCGTCGGCGAAGCCGTAGCTGATCAAGGCCGGAGCGGCGATGTCGGCGGCGGCGTAGGGGTTCCATAATGCCAGATGCAAGTCAGGTTTCCAGCTTTGCTGCTCGCGACGGCCGTAGCGCTCGCGCGTGGTGGAGGCCAGGACGGTGAATACGCCGTCCTGCGGCAAGGTGGACCAGTTCAGCGCGGCGCGCTGCTGGAAACGCACGACTTCCAAGGCGTGGCGATGCGACAGCGCGGCTACCAGCTTGCTGGCGGACAGGCCGGCTTCGGACACGCCGTCGGACGGGGCCTGATCCTGCACCACCAGCCGCAGCCGCTGGCCGGCCGGCAGCGTGGGCACCTCGCCGTAGGGCGTCAACGCGCGCCGCCAGGCGTCGGCGAACAGGGCTTCGTCGGCCGCGCGCTGCTCCGCGGCATAGGCGTAATCGTCGCGGCTGGGGTAGCGGCGGATCAGCGCGTCCACTCGTTCGGCGGCTTCTTCCAGCCGCGCCTGCGCCAGCTCGCCGCTTTGCAGGGCCGCGCGCAGCGCCTCGAAACTGGCTTCCATTTCCTCCGGAAATTGCAGCACCAGCGCTAGGTCGGCGCCGGCTTTCAAGGTTTGCACCGAGCCGGCGGCCTGGCCCCAGCGCTCGCGTATCGCCTTCATGTTCAGCGCGTCGGTGATGGCCACGCCGCGGAAACCCAGCTCGCGCCGCAACAGGCCGGTGAGGATGGCGGGCGACAAGGTGGCCGGCCATTCCGGGTCCAGGCTGGGGAAGCGGATGTGGGCGCTCATCAGCGCCGGCGCGTGGGCGGACAGCGCCTTGAACGGCGCCAGTTCGTAATCGCGCAGCTCGGCCTGCGGTTTGTCCACCACCGGCAGGTCCAGGTGGGAGTCGGTGTGGGTGTCGCCGTGACCGGGGAAGTGCTTGACGCAGCAGGCCACCCCTTCGGCCAGATGGCCTTCCATCCAGGCGCGGGCCAGCTGGGCGGCGCGGACCGGATCGGCGCCGAAGGCGCGCTCGCCTATCACCGGGTTGGCCGGGTTGTTGTTCAGGTCCAGCACCGGGGCGAAGTTCCAGTTGACGCCCAGGCTCTTCAGCCCGCGCGCCACCGCGCCGCCCACTTTGCGCGCCAGCTCGGCGTCGCCGACGGCGGCCAGCGCCATCGCGGCCGGCGCTTGCGGCAGGAACAGCGTGCGCATCACGCCGCCGCCTTCTTGATCCAGGCCGATTAGGACATCGTCGCCCAGCGCGCGCTTGAGATCCGCCGCCAGGCGGCGGGTGGAGGCGGCGTCCGGCACATTGCGGCGGAACAGGCAGACGGCGCGCACGCGCATCTTTTGCAGCCGCGCCGCTTCTTCTTCGCTCAAGGCCGGGCCCTCCACGTCCACCATCAGGCAGCGGCCGGCCAGGGCATCCAGTTGTTCGGGGGTCAGGGTCATTTCACCGCTCCGTCGAATCCGCGCAGGAAATAGCGCTGGGTAAACAGGAAGACGATCAGGATGGGCAGCACGGTCAACACCGCGCCGGCCGCCACCACCCGCGTCTTGAAGCTGAAGGCGCCGGCCAGGTACAGCACGCCGACGGACAGCGGAAACTTGTCCGGGCTGGACATCACGATGGATGGCCAGATGTACTGGTTCCAGGCCGATACCGTGGTGAGGATGGTCAGCGCCGCCAGCGCCGGGCGAGACAGCGGCAGCATGATCTTCCAGAAAATTTGCCATTCCGAAGCGCCGTCCACGCGCGCGGCGTCGATCAGGTCTTGCGGCACCGCCTCGAAGGCCTGCTTCATCAAAAAGATGCCCACCGCGCCGGCCAGCGTGGGCAGCACCACGCCGCTGTAGCTGTCGGTCAACTGCAGCTTGGACACGGTGATGAAGTTGACCAGGAAGTTGACCTCGCTGGGCAGGATCATGGTGGCCAGGATGGCGCCGAACACCAGCCGCCTGCCGGGAAACTGCATGCGCGCCAGCGGGTAGGCGGCCAGCGCGCTGACCAGCAGCGTGCCGGCCACGGTCATGGCGGTGATGGCGAAGGAGTTGCGGTAGAAGGCCAGGATGTCGATGCTGGACACCGCCTCGCGGAAGTTGGCCAGGGTGGGCGCAGTGGGCAGCAAGGGCGGCGGGAAGGCGAACACTTCGCCGTCGCCGGACAGCGCCGTCACCAGCGTCCACCAGAAGGGGTAGACGGTGATCAGGCCGATGGCCGCCAGCACCAGATAATGGACGGCGCGGTTGCCCAGGCGGTCCAGCCGCGGCCGCGCGCGGGCGGCCGGAACGGGCAGGGTGGTGGAAGAATGCATCTCGCCTCCTCAGCGGTCGCGCGGTTGCAGGTAACGGAAATTCAGCCAGGCCAGCACGATGCAGAAGGCCGACATCACCAGGCTGGCGGCCAGCGCGCGGCCGAAGTTCAGCGACTTGATGCCGAACTCGTAGGCGTAATAGAGCGCGGTGTAGGTGGACTGCATCGGTCCGCCCTTGGTCAGGATCTGCACTTCTTCAAAGGCTTTGACCGCGGCCAGCATGGACATGATGGAGCACAAGAGGATGGTGGGCGCCAACAGCGGCACGGTGATGCGCCAGAAGCGCTGCCAGCGGTTGGCGCCGTCCAGCTGCGCCGCCTCATGCACATCGGCCGGCACCGATTGCAGGCCGGCCAGGTACAGCACCATATACCAGCCTATGCCGCGCCAGACGGTGATGAACATCACCGCGAACAAGGCGATGTGGTCGTCGGTGAGCCAACCCACCGGGTCGTTGATCAGATGCAGCCAGCGCAGCACGGCGTTGAGCACGCCGTCCTCGGTGTACATGAAGTTCCAGATGATGCCGATCACCGATACCGAGGTGACCACCGGCAGGTAGTAGGCGGCGCGAAACAGCTTGATGCCGGGCAGGTTGTTGTTGACCAGCACCGCCAGCAGCATGGCCAGCAGCTGGATCACCGGCACCACCAAGAGATAGAGCGCGGAATTCTTCAGCGCCGAGATAAACAGCTCGTCGCCGAACAGATCGCGGAAATTATCCCAGCCCACCCATTGCGGCGCGTCTATCAGGTTGTAGCGCGTGAAGGCGAGCAAGGAGCCGAAGCCTACCGGCCAGAACGAGAACAGCAGCAGCAATAGCAGCGCCGGGGCCAGGAACAGGTAGGCTTGCAGGGTGGTCTTGCGAGTATGGCGCATGGCCGGAATCCCCTGTGTGATTGCGAAAACGCCCGTCCGCCACGCGCGGCGGCGGACGGGGCGGGACAACGGTTTACAGCTTGCTGGACCAGTAGGCGGCAGCCTCGTCCAGCGCGGCCTTGGCGTCCTCGCGGCCGGTCACGGCTTTTTCCACGGCCGCCGACAGCTTGGCCGACAGCACGTCCGCGTTCTTCACCGACAGGAACAGGGTGCGGGTCTTGTCCAGATTGGCGGCGGCGATGCCGACGGCGCGTTCGGCCGGGCCGGCGTTAGCCGCAACCTTCTGGAAGTGCGGGTCCTGCGCGGCCTTGCGCGCGGTGGGCAGGGTGCCGGCCAGCTTGGCGAAGGCCAGCTGGTTGTCGGCATTGGTCAGGTAGTTGCCGAACTTGCCGATCTCCGGCAGCAGCGTCTTGTCCACGTTGCGCGCGACGGCGAAGTTGAACATCCAGCCGCCGGCGGCGATGCCGGTGGGGCCGAGCGGCGACGCGGCGACGCGGGTGTCGCGGTAGACCTTGGGCGCTTCGTCGCGCACGCGGGTCAGCGTGGTGGGCGTCGACTCCAGCATGGCCAGGCGGCCGCTGTTATACGCCGCCATCGACACCTGGAAGTTGTCCTGGGCGAACAGATTGTCTTTCAGCAGCGCGCCCGCCTTGTAGGCCTCGGCCAGCTTCTTGACGAAGGCGACGTGGGCCGGGCTGTTGAACACCGGCTTGCCATCCTTGACCACGTCCAGGCCGTTTTGCATCAGCAGGCCCTCGATCTTGGTCGGGCCCAGGGTGGGCGCGAAACCGGCCACCCCGGTCTTGGCCTTGATGATCTTGGCGTACTGCAGCTCCTGGTCAAACGACTTGGGCGGCTTGTTCGGGTCCAGGCCGGCTTTCTTGAACAGCGCGGCGTTGTAGGTGATGACGTTGGCGCCGTTGTAGTGCGGGAAGGCGTAAACCTTGCCGTTGAAGGTGACGTCCTTCAGCGCGCCGGTCACGTACTGGCTCTTGTCGATCAGGCCGTCCAGCGGCTGGATCAGGCCTTCCTGCTGGTAGTCGTAGGCCCAGGGCACGTTCAGGTTGACCAGGGCCGGCGGCTTGCCGGCGCCGACGGCGGCGGTGAACTTGGCCTGGATCACGTCCCAGGGGTAGTCGGTCCACTTGACTTCGACATTGGGATGCTCTGCGTTGTATTTGGCCACCAGCGCCTTGAAATAGCCGTCGAATTTGGGCGACAGGCTCATGGTCCACACTTCCAGCACCGGCTTGTCGGCGGCGTGGGCGGCCAGCGGCGCGGACAGGCCGGCGGCGATCAGCAGGGACAGGCTAAGGGTCTTCAGCTTCATGATTGGTTTTCTCCTTTGTGGCTTCGCCTATCGGACCCGATAGGCGAAGCGGCCGGCACTGGCATGCCGGCCACTTGTTTCATCAGAAGGTCTTGCTGTAAGAGGCGATCACTTTCACGTCGTTGCGGTCTTTCTTGCCGTAGAAATCGCCGGAGCGGAACCAAGCCGGATAAACACCGATGCTGGCGCCCTTGAGCGGGCCGCTTTGCACGGTGTAGCCGGCGTTGAGGTCGAACTCATGGGCCTTGCTGTCGGCGGCGCCGTTCGGATTTTTCAGCCCGGTGGCGTAGTTGGCGCTGGCGCCGGCGGTGAAGCCAGGCAGGCCCATCTTGCCAAAGTCGTAGTTCACGCCCAGCTTGATGACCTTCATGCCGTCCCAGACGAAGTCGTCGTCCTGGCCCCAGGTTTGGATGAAGTTGCGGTTGTCGCTATTGCCGTAGGGCGTCATGCGGAAGTTCACTTCGCCGCCGTCCGGATTACGGCTCTTGCCCAGGCCGCCCATCAGCGACAGGCCGCCGGTGGTGTAGGTCAGGCTGCCGCTGGTGTGCCAGGCGGTTTGCGAGTTTTTCATGCCTAGCTGGGCGTCGTCCTTGCCTTGGAAGTAGTAGGCGACGCCGGTCAGCGTGTCGCCGCCGGCCAGCTTCCAGGTGTAGGAGCCGGCGATCTGCGCGGTGCGGCGGTAGTCCTTGCCTTCGCCCACGCCAAAGTCGATGAAGGCGTTTTCCGGCGCGTAGCGCAGGCCCAGGCTGTTGACGTAATCCACTTTCTTGGCCGTGCTGCCATTGGTGCGGCCTTGTTCCCAGGAGTTGGTCATGCCGCGGAAGCGATCGTCCCACTCGTTGCGGAACTGGTCGGCCCAGCCATAGCCGATTTCGAAGTCGCCTATCTTGTACTTGCCTTCAAAGCCGCGATAGGCGTGGGACTGCAAGCCGCCGGAGGTGCCCATGGTGCCGATGCTGATCGGCGTGTAGCCGGCACGGAAGGACAGGCCTTGGCCATCCACGTTTTGGCGGTACTTCAGCGCGGCCTGGCTCAGCACGGCGTCGCTCTTGTCCTTGCCGCCGCCGCCTTCGTTCGGATCGCTCTTGTCGTTGTAGTCGTGGTACAGCACTTCGGATTGGCCTATGCCCTTGGTCAGGCGGATCGAGCTGTGCGCGGCGGCGTCGAAGCCCAGGTGGTCCCAGGCATAGCCGGATTTGAAGTTCAGGCCCAGGTTCAGCGCATTGACGCGGATGTCACCGCCATTGCTGTTATTGGGCTGGCTTTCCTGGCGGTCGCGGCCGTAATACAACGCGCTGAACGTGGTTTCGGATTTGCTCAGCAGGTCGTAAACGCTGCTTTCCGGAATGGCCTGGGCGGTGCCTTTCAGCGCGGGGCCATCGCTGCCGGGGGGAATCGGGGAATCGCCGGCGGCCATCGCCAAACCGGAACAAGCGGCCAGAACGGCCAACAGTATGACGCGTTGCTTGTGCATTTTTTTCTCCAGGTCCAGTTGCGGAATCCATGCTTGGAAGTCCTGGAGGCAAATTATCTGGTCTTATATTGGTCTTCAATTGGTATGAGACCATTTGTGTGCAAATCAGGTTTAATGATGTTGCAATGTTGCCATGCAAGATCAATTTTATGATTTAAATCATATAAAAAGCTATTGTCTAACAATAAATACTAAAATAATAGCGAATGTAAGCAATTTCACATGTGTTTATCTTCGAATTTCAATGTCATTTTTCGGTTTGCGAAAAAAATGTCCAATTTAATACCAGTTAATGGTTTGAAATTGAAAATAGGTGTGTGAAATAGAATTTGTGCAGCGCAGCATTTTCAATGAGAGCCAGGCGGTCGCTATCTGTTTGTCAAGCGCATGCAGGCGGTCCACCTGAGCGGCAGGACTCGGGCTGGAAGAAGGTGGGGGCAACGAGACTTGGCCTGCCGCCCGGGCTTGCCGGACGACAGGCAGGCGCAAGCTTCAGGCTTGTTGCCAGGCGGCGGGCGCCGCCGCGGTTTGCGGCGCGGGCTGGTCGGCCGTGGCCTGGCCGCCCGCAGGCAGGCGGAAATGGCTGATGGCGGACTGCAGCGCGCCGGCCATCTGCTCCACCTGGCTGGCCGTTTCCGCCGTCTGTACCGCCGCGCTGCTGGTTTCCTCCGACATCTGCGCCACCTGTTCCACATTGGCGGCGATGCCGGCCCCGGCTTGCTGCTGCTCTTGCAGGGAGGATGCCACGCCGGATAGCGAATGCTTGACCCGCTCGACATTGTCCGTGATGCCGGAGATGGCGTGGCGGGCGCGCTCGGCCTGGCTCAGCCCTATTTCCATCTGGTCCACGGTGCTGTGGATGTTGTCCACCACGTGCTGGCTGCAATCGAGCATGTCGCGGATGCTGCCGTTGATCTCGGTGGTGGATTGCGAGGTGCGCTCCGACAGCTTGCGCACCTCGTCCGCCACCACGGCGAAGCCGCGGCCCTGCTCGCCGGCGCGGGCGGCTTCTATCGCCGCGTTCAAGGCCAATAGATTGGTTTGCTCCGCCACGTCGCGTATCACCTGGATCACGCTGGCGATTTCCTGGGAGCGGCTGCCCAGCAGGTCCGCCTGTTCTTGCGAGGCGCGCGCCTGTTCGGCGACGTGGGACATGGTGCGCAGCGCGTCGTCGATGATGGACTGGCCCTGGCGGGCGAGTTCGCCGCTGGACACCGAATCCTTGGCCACGTCGGCCGTGTTGTCGCTGACCGAGCTGATGCTGACCGACAGCTGCTCGACCGAGGCGGACATGGAGGAGGCGGCGCGCGTCTGTTCCTCCGCGCTGCTGGCCACTTGTTCCGACGCGGCGGCCAGCTCGGTGGCGCTATTGGACAGCTTGAGCGTGATGTCCTGCATATTGCGCACCAGCTGGATCAGCGCGCTCTGCATTTTGGCCATGGAGGCGACGATGCTGCCCTGGTCGCCGCGCTTCACCGCCAGTTTCTGGCTCAGGTCGCCCTGGGCGATGCGGCCGGCCTGCGCCACCACGTCGCGCGGTTCGCCGCCCAGTTCGGCCAGCAGGCCGCGCACGATGGCCTGCGCCAGCAAGAGGCCTAGCAGCACGCCGCTGCAAACCAGCGCGATATTGACCAGGCGGCTGGTGCCGGCGCGCTGTTGCGACTGGGCGAACTCCTCGCCCGCCACGCGCAGCTGCAGGTCCACCAGCGCGGAGATGCGCTGCGCCACCGGGTCCAGCGCCGGATACATGTCCCTGTCCACATAGGCCTGCAGCGCGGCGGCATCGCCGCTTTGCGCGATCTGGCGCAATTTGGCCACGCTGGCGTCGGCGGCGGTCATGGCCTGCTCGGCCTGGTCCGCCAGCCGCTTTTCCTCGGGTGTCAGATAGGTGGCGCGGTAGTCGCCCCATTGCTTGCGCACGTCGGCTTGTGCTTGTTCCAGATGGGCCAGGAAACTGGCCGGCGTTTGGCTGCGGTTGCGCAGCTTCTGCGCGTTGTCGACGATGCCCACCGCGTAGCCGTCGCCGACGACCTTCAGCTGTTTCAGGCAGACCACGCGGTCGTTGTAGGTGGTGGCGAAATCGCCGAGGATGCCGTCCTGCGTATGCAGACCGTAGAGGCTGACCAGGATGGGAATGGACAGCAGAGCCAAGACCATGACGGACAGGCGCTGGAAGATGGTGAGATGGCGAAACATGACGGCCCCAGGGGATAAGAAGGAGGCTGCAGCCTCCGATATTCTTGGGTTAGCAGCTGTCATATCCTCAGGCAATCCGTATAAACAATCCTAGGTAGTCGCACTTAAGTGATCGCCGAAGGCGCGGCGCTACCTATAAGCCCATGATTCCGCTATACTTCTGCGCCCGCCACCAGGCGGAAATAACCCTATTGCCAGCCCGGAACCGTCATGAGCCTGTTGCCGCACCAAGTCGAACTGCTGTCCCCCGCCAAAACCGCCGAAATCGGCCGCGAAGCCATCCTGCACGGCGCGGACGCGGTGTATATAGGCGGGCCGTCGTTCGGCGCGCGCCACAACGCCTGCAACAGCGTGCAAGACATCGCCGGCCTGGTTCAATTCGCCCACCGCTACCACGCGCGCATTTTCGCCACGCTGAACACCATCCTGCACGACGCCGAGCTGGACGCCGCGCGCCAACTGATCTGGCAGCTGTACGATGCCGGCGTGGACGCGCTGATCATCCAGGACATGGGCATTTTGCAAATGGACCTGCCGCCTATCCAGCTGCACGCGTCCACCCAGTGCGACATCCGCGACGCGGACAAGGCGCGCTTTTTGTCCGACGCCGGCTTCAGCCAGATCGTGCTGGCGCGCGAGCTGACCATTCCGCAGATCAAGAAGATCGCCGACCGGGTGGCCGATTCCGCCACCATCGAATACTTCATCCACGGCGCGCTGTGCGTGGCTTTCTCCGGCCAGTGCTACATCAGCCATGCCGACACCGGCCGCAGCGCCAACCGAGGCGACTGCTCGCAGGCCTGTAGATTGCCGTACACGCTGACCGACGAAAAAGGCGGCGTGGTGGCCTTCGACAAGCATTTGCTGTCCATGAAGGACAACAACCAGAGCGACAACCTGGAAGCGCTGCTGGACGCCGGCGTCCGCTCTTTGAAGATAGAGGGCCGCTACAAGGACGTGTCCTACGTCAAGAACATCACCGCCCATTACCGCCTGCTGCTGGATGAAATCTTCGAGCGCCGCCCGGAGCTGGCGCCGGCCGCCAGCGGCAGTAGCGAAATCTTCTTCACGCCGGACCCGGACAAGACTTTCCACCGCGGCGCCACCGACTACTTCGCCACCGGCCGCAAGCAGGACATCGGCGCCTTTGATTCGCCCAAGTTCGTCGGCGTGGGCCTGGGCGTCGTGCACAAGGTGGGCGACACCTGGCTGGAAATCGCCACCAGCGAGCAGATGTCCAACGGCGACGGCATCAACTTCATGAAGAAGCGCGAAGTGGTGGGCATGCAGCTCAACACCGTCAAGCAGGTGGGCAAGGCCGCCGGCGGCCTGCTGGTGTGGCGCTGCGAGCCTAACGATCCGGCCGTGCTGGCAGGCCTGAAGCCCGGCACCGATATTTGCCGCAACCGAGATCACGCCTGGGAACTGGCGCTGCTGAAGAAATCGGCCGAACGCCGCGTGGGCGTGTGGGGCACGCTGTCGGAAACCGCCAGCGGCCTGGAGTTGACGTATACCGACGCCGACGGTTGCAGCGCCAGCGCCCGTGTCGACATGGCGCTGGAGCCGGCCAAGGATGCCGCCCGCGCCGAGCAAAGCCTGCGCGATGCCGCCGCCAAGCTGGGCAACACCCTGTTCCAGGCGCACGATGTGTCGCTGAACCTGTCCCAGCCGTGGTTTGTGCCGGCATCCGTCATCAACGGCCTGCGCCGCGAGGCGGTGGAAAAGCTGGAAGCCGTCCGCCTGGCCGCCTGGGTCCGGCCCCAGCGCAAGGCCGCGGTGGAGCCGCCGGTCCCCTTTCCGCAGAAGGAGCTGAGCTATCTGGCCAACGTCTACAACGCGCTGGCCTGGGACTTCTACAAGCGACACGGCGTGGAAGTGATAGAGCCGGCCTACGAGGCGCATCAGGAGGAAGGCGAAGTCAGCCTGATGATCACCAAGCACTGCCTGCGCTTCTCCTACAATCTGTGTCCCAAGCAGGCCAAGGGCGTGAAGGGCGTGATGGGCCAGGTGCGCGCCGATCCGATGATCTTGAAGTCCGGCGACGAAACCTACACCTTGAAGTTTGAATGCCGCCCTTGCGAGATGCACGTGATGGGCAAGATGAAGAAGCACATCCTCAAGTCCGCGCCGCCCAGCGAAATCCCGGCCTCCGCGCCCATCACCTTTTTCAAGCAGCGGCCGCAATAATCGACTTGGCTTCCGGACCGGGGGCAAGACACAGGCAAACCATGGCGGTTTGCCTTTTTCACGTCCGCTTTTGCCTTTTAAATGACATTTCAATTCATGATCAACGGTGTCATGCTAAACGGATTTGCGGCGCGATCAGGCCGCTCCCATGCATAGCGGAGGCGTGATGGATAGGCACGACAGGCAGCAGGAGACGGGAGAGGGCGCAACGCCCTTGTGGGTGTTGGCTTGCAGCGGCACCGGCGGCGACATCTTGCCCTTTATCGACTTGGGCAGGCAACTGGCCGCGCGCGGCCATCGTGTGAGGCTGCTGGCGCCGGCCTATCACGCCGACTGGGTGCGCCGCCATGGCCTGGAGTGCGAGGGCTTTGGTACGGAACAGGCGTTTCAAGCCTGTTTGGACAATCCTGATTTGTGGGATGAGCGCAAAGGCTTTGGCGTGGTGTGGCAGAGCGTGGCGCCGCATCTGCGGGTGTTGCTCGAACTGGCGGCGCGCGAGTCCGGCCGCTGCGCGCTGATCTGCCATCCCATCCTGTTGCCGGCCGCGCATCTGGCCAAGGCGGTCTATCCGCAGCTGCAGGTGGCGGCGCTGTATCTGTCGCCGTCCGGCTTGTGCAGCAGCCACGACATGCCGGCCCTGGGGTCGCTGGCCGTGCCGGCCTGGCTGCCGCTGTCGTGGAAACGCCAGCTTTGGCGCTGGGCATTCCGCCTGGCGCTGGACCCGGTGGCGCTGCCGGCCATCAACGCGGCGCGGCGGGAGAGGTCGTTGCCGGCGCTGGACAGCTTTCAGCGCCTGCTGAGCGAGACGCCGGACCGGGTGTTCGGCCTGTTTCCCAGTTGGTTCGCCGCGCCGCAGCCGGACTGGCCGGACGCTTGCCAAGCGCTGGGTTTTCCGCCTCCGCCCACGGTTGACGCCGACGCGTTGTCGGCGAGCGTGCTGGATTTTCTGGCGGCTGGCCCCGCGCCCATCGTGTTCACGCCCGGCACCGGCCATCGGCATGCGCGCCCGTATTTCGAAGCGGCGCTGGCCGCGCTGGCGGCTGTCGGCCGGCGCGGCATCTTCATCACGCCGTATCGCGATCAAGTGCCGGCAGACTTGCCGGCGCATGTGCTCTGGCAGTCGCACGCGCCTTTCGCCGCCTTGTTGCCCAGGGCCGCGGCGGTGGTCCATCACGGCGGCGTTGGCACTTGCGCCGAGGCCTTCCGCGCCGGCGTGCCGCAGCTGATCTGCCCTTATGCCTTCGACCAGTTCGACAATGCCTGGCGCGCGCGCCGCCTGGGCGTGGCGGAAGTCATTCTGGCCCGCAAACTGAAGGCGCAGGCCATGCTGGCGGCGCTGCGGCGCTTGCTGGCGTCCGAAGACGTGGCGCGGGCGTGCGCGCGGGTGGCCAAGCTTGCCCAGGCTGAGTCCGCTGCGCAGGCGCAACGGCTGGAGCAGGCCATGGGCATGGCAGAAAGGCCGGCGAGCGCGGCCGTGCCGGCTTGAGCGTGGGGAGGCTGAAAAGCAGATGAACGTGATCTTGAAACCGGCGGGACAGGCGGATGCGCAAGTCTTGCACCGCATGCAGGTGGAGTCATTCCTGCCGCTGCTGCTGAAATACCAGGACCATGACCTCAGCCCGGCTTGCGAGAGCCTGGCGCGGCTGACGGAAAAGCTGCGCCAGCCTGGCGCGGTCTTTTATCTGATCGAGCGCGATGGCCAGGTCGTCGGCGGCATGCGGGTGATCGCACAGGCCGAGAGCGGATGTTGCCGCATCAGTCCCATTTTCATCCTGCCGGCTTTTCAAGGCCAAGGCATCGCGCAGGCCGCGATGCGCGAGGTGGAAGGCTTGCATCAGCCCCGCCATGGTTGGCGGCTGGACACCATTCTGGAAGAGCGCGGCCATTGCCATTTGTATGAAAAGCTGGGTTATGCGCGCCTGGGCCCGGCCACTTTCATCCAGCCGGGCATGCATCTGATAGGCTATGGCAAGGCCTGTTAGCGCCGCAGAAGCCGCCCGGCGCCGTTTACGGCGCGGAATGGCGCAGCGTGGCGGGACTGAGCAGCAAACCGAGTTTTCACACTGGCTAACCCTCCCAATCTGCTCTGGGCGGGCCTGGCCAAGCTGGATTTTCGGCCGGACAAGCGGCGCGTCGCCCGCATCCGGGCCTGGCAGCGCTGACGCGGGTCGGCGCAGTCAATCGGGCCTGCCGGCCGCTTTCCAATAGGGAGAATGGATGCAAGCGCATGAATTGCAGGCTTATCTGCACGAACATATCCCGCTGTCGCGCGCGATGGCGGTGGAGGTGGAATCCCTTGGCCGCGAGCAACTGACGCTGCGCGCGCCGCTGGCGCCCAACATCAATCATCGCGCCACGGTGTTTGGCGGCAGCGCGTCCGCTCTGGCCATCCTGGCCGCGTGGTCGCTGCTGCACACGCGGCTGCGAGCGGAGGGGGTGGAGGCTACGCTGGTGATTCAGCGCAACAGCATGGAGTACGAAAAGCCGATGGCTGACGAGTTTACCGCCTGCGCCGGCCTGGTGGCCCCGGACAGCTGGCCGCGCTTCGTCAATATGCTGGCGCGCAAGGGCAGGGCGCGCATCGAGGTGGCGTCGGACTTGCGCTGCGCCGGCGCGGCTGCCGGCAGGCTGCTAGGCGAGTTCGTGGCTTTGGCGGCGGGATGAGCCAGGGCGCCGTCGTTGACGGGTCGGCGGCGGGGGGCAACAATGAGGCCTTTCATTCAGCATCGCGGCCATGACTCCTCTGCAATTGCGCCATCCTGACGCCGCCTGGCCGGATTACCACGGCGGCGGCCTGCTGAATCTGATGCAGACGCTGAGCTGGGAGCTGGGCGGCCCGGACCTGGGCTACGCGCCGCTGGCCTCCCGCGCGCTGGCCGGCATTGGCCATCATCGCCATGTTTGCCTGCTGCTGATAGATGGTTTGGGCGCCGCGCAACTGCGGCGGCTGGGGCCGGAAAGCCGTTTGCGCCTGCTGCAGCGCGAGACCCTGAGCAGCGTGTTTCCGCCCACCACCTCGGCGGCGGTGACCACGGTGCTGACCGGCCAACCGCCATCGGTGCACGGCCTGATAGGCTGGCACCAGTTGCATGGCGAAGACGTCATCGCGCCTTTGCCCTTGTATACGCGTTACGCCGCCGCCCGCGCCAGCGCGCCGCGACAGCTGGCGGAATCGCTGTTTGTCGCGCCGCCCTTGTTTGATCGCTTTGCCCGGCCATCCTTCCTGATGTTGCCGGAAGACATCTGCGGCTCGCCCTGCAGCCGCTACCATGCCGGCAGCAGCCTGCGCCTGTCTTACCACGATGCCGAGGATGCCTTTGTCCAGCTGTCCGCGCGGCTGTATTCGCCGGTGCCGGCCTTCCACTACCTCTATCTGCGGCAGATGGACGAGCTGATGCATGAGATCGGCCCGGACGACGAGGCGGTGGAGCGCTTGCTGGCGGGCCTCGACAGCGACTTCGGCCGCCTGCTGGAGGCGGCCAGGCAGAACGACGCGGCGGTGGTGGCGATCGCCGACCATGGCTTCACCGCCGCCCCGGCCGAGCAATGGGTGGACGTGGACGCCTATCCGGAAGTGTACGGTCTGCTGGCGCGGCCTTTGTCCGGCGAGACGCGCATGACGTATTGCCACGTTAAGCCCGGTTGCGCGGAGCGTTTCATCGAACTGGCGCGCGCGCGGCTGGGCCACGCCTGCTGGGTGGAACCGAGCGCGGAATTGCTGGCTGCCGGCGTGTTCGGTCCGGGGCCGGCGCATCCCGATCTGGCGCGGCGCTGCGGCGACGTGACGCTGATCGCCAAGCCGGGCTGGAATCTGCGCGACACGCTGCCAGGCGAGCGCAGGCTGCAATTGGCCGGCACGCATGCCGGCGTGCATCCGGACGAGATGGAAATCCCCTTGATCGTCTACCGCCCCTGAACGCGCCTTTTTCTGCCTGCCGCCTTGTTTCATGCAATGCTAAATACATAATTGATTTGGTATACTGGCCGGTTTCCAGGGGGAGTGGCATGCAACATCGCATAGGCGCCGGCGTGATCGTCGAGCATGAGGGCAGGGTGTTGATGGTGCGGCATTGCAAGCCGGAGGTGTACGACTTCTGGGTGGCGCCGGGCGGCGGAGCCATCGATGACGAGCCGCTGGCGGACGCCGCGCGGCGCGAAGCGTGGGAAGAGTGCGGGTTGCGGGTGGAAATCGGGCCGCTGGCCTATATCGAGGAATTCGCCAGCCCGCAAACCCGCGAGTGCAAGTTCTAGTTCACCGGCAAGCTGCTGGGCGGCGCCATCGATTGCAGCGCCGAGGAAGCGGTGCGCGAGCACATCGTCGAGGCGGCCTGGTTGGCGCGCGGCGAGTTTGCCGGTAAGACGGTGTTTCCTCCCATGCTGCTGGACGATTATTGGCGCGACCGCGAGCATGGCTTTATTGCGCCGCGCTACGTCGGCCTGCGCCAGATGGAATTCTATTGAGTCGATGGGCTCGCTTTAAACCGGGATAGGCCATGTTTCCGTTGATTGTGACGCTGCAAGTGAAGGCGCCTGCCGAGGCGCCGGCGGTGGCCGCCGCGCTGGCGCGGATGCGGCCGATGTGTCTGGCCGAGCCGGGCTGTCTGCTGTGGGAGGCCTATCATTCCCAGGCCGACGCCAGCCAGTTTGTGCTGGTGGAGCATTGGGAAAGCCGCGGCCATTGGGAGTCGCACGGCAAATTGGCGGCGATTCAGGAGATTTATCTGCCTGAGGTGCTGCCGCGGGTCCATCGCGCCGCGCATCCGTGCGACAGGCTGGGACGGGAGGCGGTGCGCGATGACTGAGCACCCCTTGTTGCTGCAGGCCTACTCGCAGCTGCTGATCCAGCTGGAAGAACTGCCGGTGTTTTTGCGCAGGACCCTGTCCGGCTTGCCGGGCGAGGTGTGGGGCCGCCAGCCGATACATGACCGTTCGCCGCTGTTGGAGCATGTCTGGCATGTGCACGATTGCGAGACCGATCTGTACGGCATGCGCATCCGCCGCGTGCTGAGCGAGGAGCGGCCGCAGCTGGCGCCGATGGAGGTGTCGCACTGGCCCGAGACGCGCGCCTACCATGCGCGCGACGGCGAGGCCGGCATTGCGGCCTTCGTCGCGCAACGGGCGGCGCTGCTGGCCCAGTTGAAAAGCCTGGATACCAAGCAATTGGGCCGCAGCGGCATCCGCGGCGACGGCACCACGATCAATGTGCTGGGCCTGGTGGAACAACTGGCCGAACACGACCGCGACCATCGCTGGCGCATCGCCGCCATTCTGCGCAGCTATGCCGGGATGTGAGACGCCGCGCCGGGTGCTGATCGTCGGCGGCAGCGGCGCCGGAAAAAGCACCTTGGCGAAGTTTATCGGCCGCGCGCTGGCCTTGCCGGTGGTGGAGCTGGATGAATGGTTCTGGGGGCCGGGCTGGATTCGCCAGGACGGGTTTGAGGCCAGGGTGGCGGCGTTGGCTCAGGACGAACGCTGGCTGGCCGAAGGCTGCTATGGTTCCGCGCTGCGCCAGTTGCTGCCGCGCGCCGATCTGGTGATCTGGCTCGACTATCCCCTCCGCTTGATGGCTTGGCGCATCGTGCGCCGCAGCCTCTGGCGGGCATGGCGCGGCGAGACGCTGGCGCATGGCAACCGCGAAACCTTGCGCGGTACGCTGTGGGGGCCGGATTCCCTGCTGCGCTGGGCCTGGCGCAGCCACGACAAGCGCCGCGCCGAACTGGCCGCGCTGCGCGACGCGCATCCGTTGGCGCAGTGGCATGTGCTGCGCGGCCCGGACGAGACGACGCGCTGGCTGCGCGCCTTTCGCTTGCCGGTTTGACGCGGCATCCGTAGAATGCGCGCTTTCCCGCAACGGGAAAGTATCGCGTATTCAATGTGTTAAGGATGCCCCGTGGCCGATATCAACCGCCTGGAAACCTGGATCAAGTACAAGAACGGCCTGTGCGGCGACTGCATGGCGTCCTGCTGCACCATGCCGGTGGAAGTGAAGCTACCGGATCTGGTGCGGATTGGCGTGGTGGACGAGTTCGAGCTGGAAGAGCCGATCAAGAACATCGCCAAGCGGCTGGAAAAGCAGCGGGTGATCCAGCATTTCAACTTCAAGAACAGCCTGTTCACCTTGGCGCAGCGCGCCAACGGCGATTGCCTGTATCTGGATGCGCAGTCCCGGCGCTGCACCATTTACGAGCGCCGCCCCAATACCTGCCGCAACCATCCCAAGATCGGTCCCAAACCGGGCTTTTGCGCCTATACCCGCGATAGCCGCCCGCGCGCCAGGTAATTCATTTATCATGTCCGGCTCATGCGTTGACGGAGCCGACATGTCCCAAGACCTGATACGCCGTTACTGGGATTGCGCCAAGGCGCGCGACTGGGACGGTTTCGCCGCCACTTTGCATCCTGAGGTGGAATACCGGGTGCCGCAGACGCGCGAGCGCATCCGCGGCATCGCGCCGTACGTGGCCTTCAATGCCACGTATCCCGGCGACTGGACGCTGGACATCGTCCGCCTGCTGGCGGACGGCGACCAGGCGGTCAGCGAGATCGCGTTCCACGTGGAACAACAGACGATGAGCGGCATCTGTTTCTTCACCCTCCAGGATGGGTTGATCCGGCGCATAGAAGACTGGTGGCCGGAACCGTATGCGGCCCCGCCGCGCGCGGTGGCGATGGAACGATATTGAGAAAGGCGTGACGATGCAGGCGATGTATCCCTTGCTGGCGTTTTTGATCGGCGTGGTGGTGCCGCTGCAGGCGGCGGTGAACAACCAGCTGCGCCAGCTGATAGGCGGTAGCACCGTGCTGGCGGCCCTGGTGTCGTTCAGCGTGGGTTGTGTGACGCTGGCGCTGCTCGGTGTGGCCACCGGCCAGCGCTGGCAAAGCCTGGCGGCGTTGAGCCGGGTGGAGTGGTGGATGCTGCTGGGCGGCGTGCTGGGCGCGGGCTTCGTGTTCGGCACCACGCTGCTGGCGCCGCGGCTGGGCGTGGCCACCATGGTGTCGCTGATCATCGCCGGCCAGGTGTTCACCTCGCTGTTGTTCGACCGTTTCGGCTGGCTGGCGATGCCGCTGCGCGACTTGAGCGCGGCGCGGCTGATCGGCGCCTTGCTGGTGGTGGCGGGCGTGTTGCTGGTGAATTTCGGCGACCGCTGGTTTGGCCGCTAGCCCCGCCGGGAGGCGGGGCCAGCGCTCAGCGCGAGGGCGGGGCGACGACGTCGCTCGGTTGGGTGGGCTGGTTCAGCTCGTGCAGCGACAGCGGCACGCTGGGCAGCACCACGGTGCTGTCGAAGGGGCGGGTATTGGCATCCTGGGCTTGGGCCAGGCCGGCGGCCAGCAACAGGCCGGCCAGCAGCGGGGCGCATCGTTTCATGGCGCACTCCTCTAAGGATTGAACGGATGGTCGCGGCCCATCCGGTTCTGTTCCGCCGGCGAGCCTGATTCCAGTATTAGGTCCGCCATCATGCCCTTTCCGTAGTCATTGATTTCCTTTTGTTTCAATATTTTATCATCATGTCGGTGCGAAGCCGGCTTATCCCGTTGGTATGATGGTTTACCAGCGCGGCGGAGGCGGGTAGGCGCGCGCCGGTCTTTGGCCGGGCAACTGGTTGCCCTTGGCGTACATGCATTGCTCATAGGAAATGTTGTAGCGCGTCTGCGCGTCGTAGCCGGCATAGGCACCATTGCCGCTTCCCGCCGCGGTGCCCGCCAGCATGCCCACCCCCGCGCCGACGCCGGCGCCTTGGTGATTGCCGCCTATCAGCGCGCCGGCCGCGGCGCCGACCACCGTGCCCAGCGCCATATTGCCGGCCATATTGGACGCGGCGGCCTGGTTGTTGTCGGTACCCAGGCTGGCGGCGGCGTAGGCGCGGCATTGTTGCTCTTCCTGCGCGAACACTTCAAACGGTTTGCCCGGCGCCGGCATCACCGCGACGGTGGGGCCGTTGGGCAGAGTGGCGCAGGCGGCCAGCAGCGGCGGCAGCGCCAGCAATAGAAGGTAAGGTGTTTTCATGATGAGGCTCCCGCTTACTTCGGCGGCTGCGCCGGCACGGTTTTCCAGCCGCCCGGACATTCGCTGACGTAGGGGTAGTATTGCTTGGCGGCCTTGCAGTAGTACCAGACCGGAGTGGGCTCCTGCGGCGCGACGGCAACGGGTGGCGGGGCGGGCATAGTCGGCGCGGCCGGGACCACGGGAACGACCGGGACCATGGCCACGGCCGGCGGCGCGTATAGGCTGGGATAGGGGTAGATCGGGGCGGTGTAGAAGTACCAAGCGCCGCCGGCCACCCACCACCAGCCTGTCCGGCCGTGGTAGTAGCCGTGGTGCCAGTAGCCGCCGCGCCAGATGTCTATGCTGACGCGCGGCGGCCCGCCGTGGTAGTGGTGGTAGGCCTCTGCCGGCGCGGCGGCGGCCATGGCCAGCGCGGCTGCCAGCAGGGCGCCGCTCAAGCGGAGATAGCCTTGCATGATGAACCTCGGTCAGCGTTACTTTTGGGCGGGAGCGGCGCTGTCCGGCTTTTTGTGATGTTCCCACTTGCCGCGCGGACCATGCATATGGTCCATGATCTTCTGCTGTTCCGGCGTCAATTGGGCGTAGAAAGCCTTCAGCGCCTCCAGGCGCTTCTGCATCTCAGCCTGATGGCTTTGCATCATCTGTTCCATGCGTTGCGGCGCGGTGGCTTTGTCGTCCATCGGCGGTTTGGCCATGCGCTCCGGCTTCATCGAATCGGCGAAGGTCTTCCAGGCGGCTTCCTGCTGCGGCTGGATTTTCAATTTGTCGTGCAGCATCTGCATATGCTTGGCCATCATCGCTTCGCGCTTGGCTGGATCCATCTGCCAGCCTTGGTGCGGCTTGGTCTTGGGCGCGTCATCCGCGTAGGCGGCGCTGGCGCCGACGAGCAGCAGTCCGGCGATGAGCAGGGGCTTGAGCAGCTGGGTCATGGTTGCATTCCTTCTTCGAGTGAAGTGACGGTGAAAGCAGTATTGGACGCAATTGTCAGTAGAGTTTTACCGGCAAAATCCCGGATGTTCATGACTATTAAGCCGCAATAACTGCTTGATACTTTGGGCAGAGCAGTGTGTTGCAGTGCGGTGGGCTACAGTGAAAGCTGCTGAGCGACAGGGAGAGCGGCATGGCGGATTCCGACAAGGCGGGCTGGTGGTCGTGGGGGCAGCAGTGGATGGACTATTGGACAGACGCGTTCCAGCGCGGGCTGTTGTATTGCGACGCGCTGCGCGAACGCGGCGACACCTATCTGGAGCATGCCGCGTCCGGCAATCCGCCGGTGCTGGTGTTTGATTTCGACATCATCATGGATGGGCGCGAATTGCCGCAGCCGGTCAATTACGCGCTGGCGGCGATCCGGCCGCCGGCCAACTCGCCGCCCACCGATCCGGAGCTGCGGCCCTTTGTGGTGATCGATCCGCGCGCCGGCCACGGTCCCGGCATAGGCGGCTTCAAGATGGACAGCGAGATCGGCATCGCGCTGCGCCAGGGCCATCCTTGTTATTTCGTGATGTTTTTCCCAGTGCCGGAGCCGGAGCAGACCATAGAGTGCGTGTGGCGGGCGGAGAAGGCCTTCTTGCGCAAGGTGCGCGAGCTGCACTCGGGCAACGCCGGCAAGCCCTTCGTCATCGGCAACTGCCAGGGCGGCTGGGCGCTGGCCATGGTGGCGGCGTCGGCGCCAGAGGATGTCGGCCCGATACTGCTGGCCGGCTCGCCCCTGTCCTACTGGGCCGGCGTGGCCGGCAAGAACCCGATGCGCTACCAGGGCGGCTTGCTGGGCGGCACCTGGCTGGCGTCGCTGACCGGCGATCTGGGCCACGGCCAGTTCGACGGCGCGCATCTGGTGTCCAACTTCGAGCAGCTGGACCCGGCCAATACCTACTGGAAGAAGGGCTATCACCTGTATGCCAACATCGACAAGGAGCGCAATCGCTTCCTGGAGTTCGAGCGCTGGTGGGGCGGCCACTACCTGCTGAACAAGGAAGAGATGGAGTGGATCAGCCAGAACCTGTTCGTGGGCAACCGGCTGAGCCGCGGCGAGGTCTACCTGGATGACGGCGCGGTGCGCATAGACCTCAGGCAGATCCGCTCGCCCATCATCGTGTTCGCGTCCTGGGGCGACAACATCACGCCGCCGCAGCAGGCGCTGTACTGGATAGCGGACCTCTACAACAACGTGGAGGACATCCGCAGCAACGAGCAGACCATCGTCTATTGCCTGCACGAGCAGATCGGCCACCTGGGCATCTTCGTCTCCGCCGGCGTGGCTAACAAGGAGCACAGCGAGCTGGCCAGCGCGCTGGACCTGATAGACGTATTGCCGCCAGGCCTCTATGAGGCGGTGATCCTGGACACCTACCCGGAAACGCCGGGCCTGCAGTATCTGCAGGGCCGCTACGTCATCCGCTTTGAGCCGCGCGAGCTGGAGGACATCCTGGCCTTGGGCGATGGCCGCGAGGGCGAGCGGGCCTTCCAGGTGGTGAAGCGGGTGGCGGAGATGAACCAGCAGCTGTACGACAGCTTCGTCTCTCCCTGGATCAAAGCCTGCACCTCGCCGTGGACGGCGCATGCATTGCGCGAGTCGCACCCGTCGCGCGTGGAGCGGCGCTGGTTCTCCAGCCGCAATCCCTTATTGGCGGCCCTGCCGGACTGGGCGGCCAAGGCGAGGGCGGCGCGCCAACCGGTCGGCCAGGACAATCTGTTCTGGCAGTGGCAGCAGACGGTGTCGGACTGGACGGCTAGCTGGCTGGATGGCTACCGCGACCAGCGCGACGCGCTGAAGGAAATGACTTTCCGCGCCGTTTACGACGCGCCCCTGACCGCCGCCCTGGTGGGCCTGCCCCCCAAGCGCGCGCTGGTGCGCGGCTACCACGCCGGCTGGGAGCGCGAGGAGATGCTGCGCCTGAAGAAGCGCGAGCTGGAGCAGCATTACTCCGAAGGCGGCGCGGTGGACGGCTTCCTGCGCTTGCTGATCTACGTCGCCATCGGCAATGGCGTGGTGGACGTGCGTCCCTTCAATGCCATTCGCCGCGTGATGCAAGATACCGGCATGGGCGAGGAGCTGACGCTGGAAGCCTTCAAGCAGGTGGTGCGGCGCCAGACCTGGCTGGTGCGCAACGACGAGAAACGCGCGCTGGCCACGGTCAAGGACCTGCTGCCCACCGATCCGCAGCGCGAAATGGCGCTGGAGCTGGTGATGCTGCTGTTGTCGGCGGCCGGCCCCATTAGCGTGGACAAGCAGCAGCGGCTGGGACGCATGGCGCTGGCCATGGGCGTGCGCGGCGCCCGGCCGCCGGCGCCGGAAGCGCCGGCCGTGGCGGCGGCAACCCCCAGCGCCGCGCCGGAGCCGGCAAAGAAGACGCGGGCGGCGCGCAGCCGCAAGCCGTCCGCCGCCAAGTGACTTGGCCACAGCCAGCCGCGGGCTTACACTCGCGGCTTTCGCATTTACAGGACTTGCGGCATGCAGAACCAGGCCAACAATCCCACTCACGGCGTCACGCTGGAAAAGATGCTGAATCAACTGCAGGCGCATTACGGCTGGGAAGGCCTGGCGGAGCGGATCGACATCCGCTGCTTCCGCATCGACCCCAGCGTCAAGTCCAGCCTGGTCTTCCTGCGCCGCACGCCGTGGGCGCGCGCCAGGGTGGAGGCGCTGTACGTGGAAATGACGTCCAGGCCGGCGGACACGCGGCCGCGCTTGTTCGGCAAGAAGCCCGCCGGGTGAGCCAGGCCTGCGCGGGCTTGTCAACGGCTGGATTTTGGCCCAGGCTGTGCGGGTTTGCGGTGCGTCCCATTTTGTCCCCTGTTTAAGGAGTCATGAGATGAAACTGTATTATTCGCCCGGCGCCTGTTCGCTGGCTTCCCACATTGTCTTGATCGCCAGCGGCCTGCCGTTCTCCACGGAAAAAGTGAATCTGCGCCAACAGCCGCACACTACGGCCGGCGACGGCGACTATTCCGCCATCAATCCCAAGGGCTATGTGCCGGCCCTGCAGTTGGACGACGGTGAACTGCTGACCGAAGGCGCGGCCATTCTGCAGTACATCGCGGACCAGGTGCCGGACAAGATGCTGGCGCCGGCCAACGGCACGCTGGCGCGCTATCGGCTGCAGGAGTGGCTGAATTTCATCGCCACCGAGGTGCACAAGAACTTCTCGCCCATGTTCTCCGGCAAGACCGAAGAGGTGAAGGATGACGCCTGGGCGCGGCTGCAGCCGCGGCTGGCGCTGTTGCAACAGCGGTTGGAGGCCTCGCCGTATGTATTGGGCGAGCAGTTCGGCGTGGCCGACGCCTATCTGTTCACTTGCCTGTGCTGGACGCAATATGTGCAGCGCTCGCTGGCTGATTATCCCGCCTTGCTGGCTTTCCAGCAGCGCGTCGGCGCGCTGCCTGCCGTGCAGCAGGCCTTGCAGGCCGAGGGGCTGCTGGGCTGAGGCAGGTTGGCTTTTCCGACATGCCCGGCGCGTCCGGGCATTTTTGTTGGCGCGGGCGGCGCCGCAATGTTCCACGTGAAACCCGGAGCGATGAGATGAACGACGAAAAATTGATCGACACGCGCGGCCTGACCGCCGCCTTGCAGCGCTTCGCCGACGCGCGCGACTGGAACCGCCACCACTCGCCGCGCAACCTGCTGCTGGCCCTGGTGGGCGAGGTGGGGGAGCTGGCGGAAATCTTCCAATGGCTGGATGACGACGCGGCTGCGCGGCTGCGCGACGATCCGGCCCGTTTTACCCATCTGCAAGAGGAAATCGCCGATGTGTTGTTGTATCTGACGCGGCTGGCGATGGTGACAGGGGTGGATCTGGATACGGCGGTTCGAGATAAGATGGTCAAGAACGCGATCAAATACCCGGCGCCATGAGCGCTGCGCTATAGTGCCGAGGAGGCACCGGCGGCAAGGATGGGGTGGATGAGCGCGACAGAGCAGCAACTGCGGTATTTGCAACAAATGATAGACGATGCCGGACGCATCGCGGTGCTGACCGGCGCCGGCATGAGCACCGAATCCGGCATTCCCGACTTCCGTTCCGCCGATGGCTTATGGTCGCGCGATATCAGCCTGGCCGACGCCGTGTCCATCGACTACTTCCGCCGCGAGCCCGCCGCTTTCTGGCGGGCCTTCCGCGACATCTTCCGCATCAAGCTGGTGGGCGGCTACCAGCCCAACGACGGCCATCGCTACCTGGCGGCGCTGGAGGCTGCGGGCAAGGAAGTGACCATCCTCACCCAGAACATAGACGGCCTGCATGGCCGCGCCGGCAACCGGCAGGTATTGGAGCTGCACGGCACCCTGCTTACCTCCAGCTGTCCCGATTGCGCGACGCCGCATGCGCTGGACTATGTGCAGCAACACGAGACGCCGCCTTGCCGCCGCTGCGGCGCGGTGTTGAAGCCCGACGTGGTGCTGTATGGTGAGGCGGTGCCCTTGATCGACGTCGCCTTTGAGGCGGCCTTGAACGCCGACCTGCTGCTGGTGATGGGCTCCTCGCTGGAGGTGTCGCCGGTCAACCTGATCCCGCTGGAGGCCGCGCGCGCCGGCGTGCCCTGCGCGCTGATCAATTACACGCCCACCCGTTTCGACACGCTGTTCGATCTGTGCGTGCAGGCCGGCATAGGCGAAACCTGCCGCCGGCTGACCGCCTGAGCCAGCCGGCCGCCGCGGCTTACTGCGCCGGCGGGAAAGCGCCGTCGTCCTGGCAGTTCTCCACTTTCAGGTCGTCAGGGCTGCTGTTGGGCACGTAGACCTGATTGACCGGCGACGGCGGGTAATCCGGGTCCGGCGCGCAGCTGGCGCTCTGGCCGGTGCCCACCGCCACTTGGGTTCCAGGCCGCAATTGGCAGCGCACCACATGGCTCAACTGGCTCCAGGACGGGCAGATGGCGTTTTCCGCGCGATATTGCGCCACCGGGCCTTGCGGCTGGCTGAAGGACCACCAGCGGCCCATGCGCGACTTGGGCCTCGCCTCGTCCCATACCCGGTAGACGGTCACAGCGGCGGCGGCGGCGTCCTGCTGGTAGACCGCGCCTTCGCACAGCCCGCCCTTGCCTGGCGCGCCCAGCGCCTCGGCCAGCAGCGCCGGATTTGGCGCCGCGCGCATGCCGGCAGGCGGCGGCATCACGCTGCCGACGCAGCCGGGCGCGGCCAGCTTGGCCGGCGGGGTGCTGGCGCAGGCGGCGAGGAGGAGGGTCAGCGAAACCAGAATCAGGCGAGTCGAACGCATGGCGGGTCTCCGGCTAGCGGTTTATTGAGCGAGGTCTTGCTTGAGTTGCTGGGACAGCGCCTGCAGGCGCGGCCGCAGATGGGTCTGCATGTCCTGCATCAAGGCTGGCATGATCTTGGTCGCGGCCTGGGGGCCCAGGCGCAGCTGCTTCTGTCCAACCGGCGTACGGTAGAAGGCGTCGATTTGATGGATTTCATCCAGCGTGAAATTGCTTTCATAGAAGTCGGAGATGCCGCTGAGCATTAGCTGGCGCAGGCGGGGGGAGGCGAAATAGTCGGCCATTTCCTTTTGCAGCTTGTCAAAGGCGGCCTGGACTTTCTGCTTGCAATCCGGCGCCGGGCCGCATCCCTGGCCATCCAGTTCCTTTTTGAACTGCTGGGCCATCACCGGCATCATCTGCGCCTGCATCTGGTCCAGGGTCTGGTTGAAGTGCAGGGTGTTCAGCAATTGCAGCACGGCTTGGTGCCGCGCCGCGTCGGCGGCGAAGCAGGGCACGGAGAGGCCGCAAAGCAGGGAGGCGGTCAGGGCTAGCGTTTTCAGTTTCATACCAGGCTTTCGAATCACGGGGAGGTTGGTGTCGAGGCATGCTATTTGAAGCTCATGCCAATTATTGGTATGCCAAAAAAATAGCGCCGGCAAGCCGGCGCTGAAAGCTGCGGAAAACGGGTGATCAGGCCACGGCGGCCTTGGCGGCCGGTTTGCCCGGCTGAGCGGGCTGGCCTTGCAGCTCGGCCTGGCGGGTCTTGGCCTGGCGGTAGTTGGCCAGCTTGATGTGGCCGAAGCCGCGCACGCCTTCCCAGGTCTTGACCCACTCCACGGCCTGCGACAGCGCGGCCGGGTTCAGTTTGGCCAGCACGGCGGGCAGCTCGCGCTCGAATTCAGCGATCAGCTGACGCTCCAGTTTGCGGTCTGCCTGCCAGGCGAACGGGTCCAGCGCGCTGCCGCGCAGGAAGCGCAGCTTGGCCAGCAGCTTCATCGCCGGCATCAGCCATGGGCCGAACGGGATTTTCACCGGCTTGCCGCCGGTGAGCCAGGCCACGCCGATATGGAAGCGCAGCTTGTAATCGCCTTCAAACTGGCTGGCCACGTCGCGCTCGAACTCGCCGTCGCTGTACAGCCGCGCCACTTCGTACTCGTCCTTGTAGGCCAGCAGATGGTAGTAGGCGCGGGCGGCGGCCAGGGTCAGCGCGTTGCTGCCCGGCTGGGCGGCTTCCTCGGCCTGCTTCACCTGCTGCACCAGCGCCTTGTAGCGTTCCGCCAGCGCCTCGTTCTGGTAGGCGGCCAGCAGGGTGGCGCGGTGATGCACCACGGCGTCCGGCGTTTCGCGCGGCACGAATTGCACCACGGCGCTGGGCGTCACCAGCGCTTCCACGCGCGCCTGGTCGTGCGCGGCGTGGCGGCCCCAGCTGAAGGCGTCCTGGTTGAACTTGACCGCGGCGCCGTTCAGCCGCACCGCTTCCATGATGGCCTCCAGCGACACGGGCACCAGGCCCTTCTGCCAGGCGTAGCCGAGCATGAACATATTGCTGGCGATGGCGTCGCCCATCAGCGCGGTGGCCAGCTTGTTGGCGTTGACCTCGTTGAAGCGGCCGGCGCCGACGGATTCGATGATGGCATCCTTCATCGCCTTGGCCGGGAAGCGCACGTCGGGGTTCTTCAGGAAGGCGCTGGTCGGCGATTCGTAGTTGTTGACGATGACGTGGCTGAAGCCCTCGCGCATCTTGGCCAGCGCTTCCTCGGCGGCGGTCACCACCAGATCGCAGCCCAGCACCAGGTTGGCGTCGCCGGCGGCGATGCGCACGGCGTGCAGCTTTTCCTGGCTGTCGGCGATGCGCACGTGCGACCACACCGAGCCGCCCTTTTGCGCCAGGCCGGCCATGTCCAGCACGGTCACGCCCTTGTTGTCGAGGTAAGCCGCCATGCCCAGCACCTGGCCGATGGTGACCACGCCGGTGCCGCCGACGCCGGTCACCATGATGCCGAAGGGCTCATGCACGGACGGGATCTTGGGTTCCGGCAGGGCAGGCATCTTGGCCAGATCGGCGCTGGCGCCCGCCGGCTTTTTCAGCTTGCCGCCTTCCACCGTGACGAAGCTGGGGCAGAAGCCCTCGACACAGGAGTAGTCCTTGTTGCAGCTGGATTGGTCGATCTTGCGCTTGCGGCCCAGCGGCGTTTCCTGCGGTAGCACGGACAGGCAGCCGGACTTCTTGCTGCAGTCGCCGCAGCCTTCGCACACGCGCTCGTTGATGAAGGCGCGCTTGGCCGGGTCCGGAAACTCCTTGCGCTTGCGGCGGCGGCGCTTTTCGGCGGCGCAGGTCTGGTCGTGGATCAGGATGGTCACGCCCTCGATCTCGCGCAGTTCGCGCTGCACGCGGTCCAGCTCGCGGCGGTGGAACACGTCCACGCCGGCCGCCAGGCCTTCCTTCAGGCCGTGCGCGGTGCGGTATTTGTCCGGATCATCGCTGGTGATGACGATGCGCTTGACGCCTTCGGCCGCCAGCTGGCGCGTCATCATCGGCACATCCAGATAGCCGTCCACGTGCTGGCCGCCGGTCATCGCCACCGCGTCGTTGTACAGGATCTTGTAGGTAATGTTGACCTTGCCGGCCACTGCGGCGCGGATGGCCAGGATGCCGGAGTGGAAGTAGGTGCCGTCGCCCAGATTGGTGAAGATGTGCTTGGTGGTGGTGAACGGCGCCTGGCCCAGCCAGGTGATGCCTTCGCCGCCCATCTGGGTGAAGGTCTTGGTGTTTTCCGGGCTGATCCAGTGCGCCATGTAATGGCAGCCGATGCCGGCCACGGCGCGGCTGCCTTCCGGCAGCTTGGTGGAGGTGTTGTGCGGGCAGCCGGAGCAGTAGTGCGGCACGCGGGCGATGGATTCGCGCGGCTGCACCAGCTGGGCTTCCTTGTCTTCGTAGAACTTCAGCCGGTCGTGGATCACCGGGCTGTCGTAAATCTTGGCCAGGCGGCTGGCGATGGCGCGGGCGATCATGGCCGGGGTCAGCTCGCCGGCGGCCGGCAGCAGCCAGTCGCCATGCGGCAGCGCCCATTCGCCTTTTTCGGCGAACTTGCCCACCACGCGCGGGCGCACGTCGTCGCGCCAGTTGTACAGCTGTTCTTTCAGCTGGTATTCGATGATCTGGCGCTTTTCCTCGATGACCAGGATTTCCTCCAGGCCCTCGGCGAAGTGGCGCACGCCTTCCGGCTCCAGCGGCCACACCATGCCCACCTTGAAGATGCGCAGGCCGATTTCCGCCGCCTGCGCTTCGCTGATGCCCAGGTCGTCCAGCGCCTGCATCACGTCCAGATAGCTCTTGCCGCAGGTGATGATGCCCAGGCGAGGCTTGGGCGAGTCCAGGGTGATGCGGTTGAGCTGGTTCTCGCGGGCGTAGGCCAGGGCGGCGTACAGGCGATGGTGCAGCACGCGCTTTTCCTGGGCCAGCGGCGTGTCCGGCCAGCGGATGTTCAGGCCGTCCTCCGGGATGGGGAAGTCCTGCGGTATCTTGAACTGGAAACGCTCGGGCGAGATGTCGACGATGGCCGAGCTTTCTATGGTGTCGGTGATGGCCTTGATCGACACCCAGCAGCCGGAATAGCGGCTCATCGCCCAGCCGTGCAGGCCCAGGTCCAGCACTTCCTGCACGCCGGACGGGCTCAGCACCGGGATCATGCTGGCGGCCAGGATGTGGTCGGACTGGTGCGGGAAGGTGGACGATTTGGCGGCATGGTCGTCGCCGCAGACCAGCAGCACGCCGCCGTGCTTGGAGGTGCCGGCCACATTGCCGTGCTTGATAACGTCGCCGGAGCGGTCCACGCCGGGGCCTTTGCCGTACCACATGGCGTAGACGCCGTCGTACTTGGCGCCTTCGAACATATTGACCTGCTGGGTGCCCCACACGGCGGTGGCGGCCAGGTCTTCGTTGAGGCCGGGATGGAACACGACGTTGTGTTCGTCCAAGTGCTTCTTGGCCTTGAGCATGGTCTGGTCGACATTGCCCAGCGGCGAGCCTCGATAGCCGGTGACGTAGCCGGCGGTGTTCAGGCCGGCGGCCTGGTCTAGTTGCTTCTGCAGCATGGGCAGGCGCACCAGCGCCTGAATGCCTGTCATCAGTACCTGGCCGGTGGGGGCGGTGTATTTTTCTTCCAGGTCTGCATGGCGGATTGACATGGTTTCTCCTCCTGTCGTGCTCGCTTGTGGCGATCAGCCCTTGGGCGGCCTTGTGGGCGGCGTGTTCCGGGCGCTTGCTGCGCTGGCAAACGTCATCGGACACTTTATTTTTATACCGTGTGCCCAGGGTATGCGCGGCTGACGCAGCTTAGAGTGTTCACCCTAATGCCGCCAGACTATAGTTTACGTTTACGTCAACGTCAAAGAGATCGAACGCGACGCTGCCCGGACTGCGGTTTATGTGCCATTGCAACAAGCATGCTGTTAAGCGCTTGTAAACGCTGTGTGCAGGCTGCGCGGCTTATCCGGGCGGGGCAAAGCGGTTAAGCTGACCTTCGAAAATTGTTTCAGGAATTTCCGTGTCAGTCTCTTCTTCAAACGGCGATAACCGCGGCGTGTTGTACACGGTGGGCGCCTTCGTCTGCTGGGGCCTGTTTCCCTTGTACTGGAAACCGCTGCACGCCATCCCGGCCTTGCAAATTCTGTGCCATCGCATCGTGTGGTCGGCCTTGTTCGTGGCGCTGATCCTGTCCGCGCTGGGGCAGTGGGGCGAACTGCGCGAGGCCTTGCGCCGGCCGCGCCAGCTGGGGATTTTCGCCCTGTCGTCCAGCGTGCTGTCGCTGAACTGGCTGATCTATATCTGGGCGGTGAACGCCGGCCATGTGGTGGAGGGCAGCCTGGGTTACTTCATCAATCCGCTGGTCAATGTGCTGCTGGGGAGGCTGTTTCTGGGCGAACGCCTGAGCCGGCCGCAGACCCTGGCGGTGGGGCTGGCGGCGGCAGGCGTGGCCTGGCTGACCTTCAGCGCCGGCGCCTTGCCGTGGATCGCGTTGTCGCTGGCCGCCACCTTCGGCGCCTACGGGCTGCTGCGCAAGATGGCGCCGCTGGCGTCTTTGCCGGGCTTGGCCTTGGAGACTTTCCTGATGTCGCCGCTGGCCCTGGCCGCGTTGCTTTATTTTGCCTGGCGCGGCGACGGCGCCTTCGGCCACCTGGGCTGGAACCGCGACCTGCTGCTGATGGGCGCGGGCGTGGTGACGGCGGTGCCGCTGCTGATGTTCGCCGCCGGCGCGCGCCGGCTGAAGCTGGCCACGGTGGGCGTGATCCAGTACATCGGTCCCACCATCCAGTTGGCGCTGGGCGTGCTGCTGTTCGGCGAGCCGTTCGATGCCAGTCGCGCCCTGGGTTTTTCCCTGATCTGGGCCGCGCTGCTGTTGTATTCGCTGGCTGGCCTGCGCGAAGTGTGGCGCGGAAGACGCACCGCCAGCGTGTGAACCCTGATTTTCCCACCCACTGCGCCCCGCCCTGCTGCGGGGCTTTTTTTCGCGTGCGACTGCGTATGTCTACGTAATTTCCGACGGACGGTAGCCGATCCGCCCGCCAGTGTCGGCCTGGCCTGGCCTATAACCGGAGAAAGCTCGCCCCGGCGGGAAAGTCCCGCCGGCGACGCGGTGGAAAGGAGAAGCAATCATGACCCTCTACCTCCTTGGCCTGGTGTTCTGCCTGACCGATATCGGCACGCGGCTGGCTCTGCGCACCCGTTCCTGGCGCGCGGTGGAACTGACCCTCGTGGCGGGCCTGGCGCTGGCTTGGCTGCTCTATCCCCGGCTCAGCGATTGGGCGGTGCCCCTGATGCCGAGCGAGCAGGGCATGTGGCTGTACGCGACGCTGGTAGGCCTGCAATTGGGCCTGATGGACGCGGTGCTGCGCACCAGCTTGGGGCGCTGGCGGCTGGCGTATCTGCGCGCGCATGCCATCAAGGGCGTGCGCAAGCATGAGGACATGTTTGTTGAATGATTTAAATGCTTGACGGATAAAGCGCGCGGCGGCAGACTGCGCGCACTCCATGCCGCGCGCCTTCAAGCGCGGCGTTGGTTTGTTCGGCCAGGCGGCAAGCGCCGGCCATTGTTCTTTATCGTTCTTTACAGGTAACGCCATCATGGCATCGTTCTTTATGGTTCTGTCGCGCCATCTGCTGCGCGACATGCTGGGCGACGAAGCGCGCCCTGCCGATGCGGCCCTGCGCCGCGACATCTCTTCCACCGATCCCCGCGACGGCGACGAGCGCCTGCGCCTCATGTTGCGCCTGGAGCAATGCCGTCTGGAGAAGGGCGGCCTATGCTGATTCTTCCCTTGATTTCTCCGCGGCTGGAATTGCGCGACTTCCGCGAGGATGACCTATCCGGCTACCAGGCGCTGCGCGCCAGCGCCGCCTTTGGCCGCCATTATCGGCGGGACGAGGTTTCCCCCGCGTTTTCCGCCATGCTGTTGCGGCGTTTCATCGAGCAGCAGGGCGCGCCGCGGCGCAACTGGCAGCTGGCCATCATCCGGCGCGACGACGGGGAGCTGATCGGCTCCGTCGGCCTGCGCGACGGCGCGGCGGCCGGCGTGGCCAGTTTCGGCCTGGAGCTGGCCGAGTCGTCTTGGGGCCAGGGGCTGGCGCGGGAGGCGGGCCGGTTGTTGCTGGACGCCGGCTTCAACCAATTGGGCCTGCGCCGGATCGAGGCGGATACCGCCGAGGGCAATCTGCCGGCGCGCCGCCTGGCGGCCAGTCTGGGGTTTGTGGAAGGGCCTGCGCGCGATGGCAGGGCGACGCTGGCCCTGAGTTTGGCCATGCCAGGCGCGGAGAGCGACTGGCGGCTGGAGGGCGGCGTCTTGAACCGGCTGGACGGCTGTTGGCGCGTTTTGACGCCGGGACAGCCGGGCTATTACTTCGGCAATGTCTTATGGCTGGACCATGCGCCGGCGGAGCAGGCGCGCGCGGATTGGGAGCGGCGTTTCGACGCCGCCTTCGCCGATGCGGCGGGCGTCCGCCATCGGACCTTGCTGTGGACCTTGGACGAGGCGGGCGGCGCGTCCCGCTATGCCGAGTGGACGGGGGCGGGCTATCGCTACGAGGAAAACGTGGTCTTGCTGTTGAACGAGGCCGAGTTGCGGCCGGTTCCGGCCAGCGCCGGGCTGGCCCTCCGGCCCTTGGCCGGGGAGGGCGACTGGCGGCAATGGCGCCAGTTGATGGCCGATACGCGCGCGGCAGGCCACGACGAGGCCGATTACCGCGCCTATCTGCAGGGCCGGGAGCGGCGCTTCCTGGCGCTGGAGGCGGCCGGCCAGGGCTATGTCTGGGGCGTGTTCGACGGCCAGGCGCTGCTGGGCAGCGCCGGCCTGTTCCTGCTGCCCGGCATGGCGCGCTTCCAACATGTGGTCACGGCGCCGCATGTGCGGCGGCTGGGCCTGGCCAGCCAGCTGATCAGCCATCTGGCGCAATGGGGGTTGCAACGGACCTCGCGGCTGCTCATCGTGGCCGATGCCCATTATCACGCGTTGGACTTATACCGGAAGCTGGGCTTTGTCGAGGCTGCGCGCGAGGCTTCGCTGTGCTGGTGGCCAGCGCTGGACCCTATAGACCAGCAATGCTGATAACTCATGTTTTTCTTGTGTTAAATGAAGTAAATTCTTGACCTTGTGGGGTGTTTGAAATGAGACTTGCTCATGCATGCCGTCGTCCTTTTCGACGGCGGGAAGCAAGCCGCCACCCGAGCGGCCACACCCTCAAGGAGAAATGGGAATGACTGCACTGGCAGCGCTGCGCCGCGAGTTCGACGCGCTCAATCACGATTACCTGGCCGTGCACAAGGCCAAGGAAGACTTGTTCTGGGACACCTATATGGCGGTGTCCGACGACGACGCCGGCTTCGCCCGCGCCGAGGCAGCCTACAAGGATTTCATTTCCAGCCCGGCGCGGCTGGCGCGCGCCAAAGACGCCATCGCCGAGCTGCAGGCCCTGCCGGCCGACGCCGAGCGCGATGCCTTGCTGCACGGCTTCAAGGGCTGGCTGGCCGTGTTTGAAAGCAACATCATCGAGAGCGACGAAGCGCGCCAACTGATGACCGAGCTGGTGGAGCTGGAGGCCGAGCTGTTCGCCAAGCGCCGCGCTTATAAGATGCATCACCTCAACGAGGCCGGCGAGCGCGAAGAGGCGACGCTGAGCATGCTCAGCACCAACTTGGGCACCAACCGCGACGAGGCGGCGCGCAAGAGCTCGCTGGACGCTTACCTGGCGCTGGAGCGCTGGGCGCTGGACAACGGCTTCCTCGCCATCGTCAGCAAGCGCAACGCGCTGGCGCGCAGCCTGGGCTACGCCGATTATTTCGAATGCAAGGTCAAGAAAAACGAGCAGATGACGCCGGATCAGCTGTTCGCCATTCTGGACGATTTCGAGGCGCGCACCCGCGACGCCAACCAGCGCGCGCTGGATGCATTGAAAGCCAAACACGGCGAGACCGCGCTGTCGGGCCACAACCTGCGCTTCCACATGAGCGGCGACGTCACCCGCCAGATGGACCCCTACCTGCCCTTCGCCAAGGCGGTGGAGCGCTGGGTGATGAGCTTCCGCCGCCTGGGCATCCAGTATCGCGGCGCCACCATGCAGCTGGACCTGGTGGAGCGCGAGGGCAAGTATCAGAACGGCTTCTGCCACGGTCCGATCCCGGCCTTCTATGACGGCGCCCAGTGGGTGCCGGGCCAGATCAACTTCACCGCCGAGGCCACGCCGGACCAGGTGGGCAGCGGCGCGCGCGCCATCAACACCCTGTTCCACGAAGGCGGCCACGCCGCGCACTTCGCCAATGTGACGCAGAATTCGCCGTGCTTCTCGCAGGAGTTCGCGCCCACTTCCATGGCTTACGCTGAAACCCAGAGCATGTTCTGCGACAGCCTGCTGGAAGACGCCGACTGGCTGAAGCGCTATGCGCGCAACAGCAAGGGCGAGGCCATCCCGGACGAGCTGATCCGCGCGCGCATCGAGGCGACGCAGCCGTTCGCCGCCTATGCCGAGCGCTCCATCGCCGTCGTCGCTTATTTCGAACGCGAGCTGTACGCGCTGCCGGAGAGCGAACTCTCCGCCGAGCGCGTGCTGCGGCTGGCCCGCGATTGCGAGAAGCGCATCCTGGGCGTGGACGTCAGCCCGCGCCCGTTGATGGCCATTCCGCACCTGCTGAACCAGGAATCGGCCGCGGCCTACCACGGCTATCTGCTGGCCAATATGGCGGTGTACCAGACCCGCGCCTACTTCATCGGCAAGTTCGGCTACCTGACCGACAACCCGGCCATCGGCCCGCTGCTGGCCGAGCACTACTGGGGCCCGGGCAACAGCATCAACCACAACGCCACGCTGGTGCGCCTGACCGGCGAGCCGTTCAACGCGCGTTACCTGGCCGACAGCTGCAACCAGAGCGCGGCCGAGGCCTGGGCCGAGGCGCAGCGGCTGATCGCCGATGCCGCCGCGCGCGACTATCCGGCGCAATACCCGGCCGATCTGGACGCGCATATCCGCCTGGTGCACGGCGCGGAGCGGATCGCCGACAACGCGGCCGGCGACGCGGCGATGTTCGACCGCTTCGAGAGCTGGGTGGCCGCGCATTACCCGGCCAGCGTGCATTGAGCGCGAGCGGTAAATCAAACCAAACGGCCGGGATGCGTCCCGGCCGTTTTTCATTGCTGCCTTGCGCGCCGCAGCGGCGGCGTTATAGCTGGCGGTAGATCAGCCGGCCTTCCAGCAACAGCTCGGACGGGGTCAGCCGCAGATTGCCGCCGGAGGTGGCGCGGTCGAACACGAAGCGCTGGCCCTGGTATTCGATCCAGGCGCAGATCGGTTCGCCCTGGAAGCGGCCCAGGATTTCCTCGGAGCGGACCACCTCGGCATCGGCCGACAGCATCAGGCCCTGCGCCGGCTCAGCCTCCACTTCCCAGCTGTCGTTGTCCGCCGGCTGCGGATCATGGCGGGTGGCGGTGCGCAGCCAGAGCCGGAACATCCACAGGGGCAGCATCACGCGGTGCACGCGCTTGTCGTCGGTGATGACGCAGGCCACCGGGAAGGTTTCGCCGCATTTGGGGCACTGCGCGTCGGCGGACAAGAAAATCTTGCCTTGCATCAGGCTGGCGATGCCCTCCATATGCTCGGCGCCGACCATGGCGCGGCATTGCGGGCAATGCTTGCCGAAGCGGCGTACGCTGTTGCCGTTGGCAAAGGTCAGCGGGAGGAAGCGGGATATCTTGTCTGGTCGAGCCATTGCTGCGGTGTCCGGTGAGCAGGAAAACGCCGCCGTATCGCCACGGCGGCTAGTCAACGATTATAACGCCTCGCCGCTGCGAGAGAAATCCAGGCGACAGGCCAGCACATGGGTTGCGCCCGGGGCCAGCTGGCGGGCGTCGTCGCCGGCGTTGGCGGTTTCCACGCAGACGAAGCACCGCCAGTCCTCATCCGGCAGATCCGCCAGCCGCGCGGCCTTGGCCGGCGCGGGGTTCCACACCACGGCGCTATGGGAGCCAGCGCTGGCGATGCGCACCTCGCGCCGCCAGCCGGCGTCGGCGAGGGTGATGGCCGCGCCGCGATAAACCAGCAAGTCCACCTCGCCGTTGAAGCGGAAGGGCTGGGCCGGCAGGTTGAGCCGCGCGTCCGCCACCTTGTCGTGCGCCGGCGCGCTTTCCAAGCCCAGCAGGCGGACTTGTTCGATGTCCGACACCGCGAAATAGCTATGCAGCGCGGCGCTGACGGTTTGCGCGGACTCGCCTTGATTCATCGTGGCCAGCGCGATGTCCACGCCGTCCGGACCGATGCGGAAGGTCAGCTTGGCGGCCAGGCCCTCATGGCGCGGGCCATCCAGTTCCACGTGGAACACCGCGCCGTCGCGGCGGGCCTCGCTCAGGGACCAGACTTGCTGGCGCGCCACGCCGTGCGCCGGCTGGCCGGCGTCGGACGGATGCGCGCCGAACCAGGGCCAGCATACCGGCACGCCGCCGCGTATCGCCTTGCCTGGCTGATAGGCGGTTTGCGGCGACAGGTAGAACAGCGGCGCGTCGCCGTCGCGCCGGTAGTCTATGAGTTGGCCCCCCAGCAGGGCGATGCGGGCGGAGAAGCCGTCGCCGGCCAGCAGAATCTGTTCGACGCCCGGCGCCAGTTCGGCCAGGCTCATTCCTTGCGGATAGGACATGCGCGCTCCATCGAAGTCCATCAAAAGCTCGATGATAACGCGCAGCCGTTACGGCGCGCTGCGGCGGATCAGCTTTTCAGTCTATCAGCCCCAGTCGCCGCCACAGCGCGCGCAGCGTCCACAGGGGGCCGATCAGCAGGAATTGCAGGTCTTGAGTAAAGGAGGGCTTGCGGCCTTCGCGCGCGTGGCCCAGAAACTGGCCCACCCAGGCCAGCGCGAACACCAGCAGCGAAGCCTGGCCCAGCGGCAGGCCGGCGCTTTGCGCCAGGGTCAGCAGCAGCAGCGCCAGGCTGCTGAGCAGAGCCATCACCAGCGCGGCCTGCTGCGACAGCCGCCAGTACCAGACCACGCCGGCCAACACGGTGAGCCAGGCCCAGGGCAGCGGCCCGGGCAGCACCATCAGCATGCCCAGCAGCGATAGCGCGATCAAGGGCACGCACAGCTTGTGCATGGCGATATTGAAAGGATGGCGGTGGCTTTCGTCGTAAGCCGCCAGCCATTGCGAGAGGGTCATCATGGCCTGCCTCCGGTTTTCTGCGCTGGATCATCCAGCGATGCGGCCGCTCGCGCTACAATCGGCCATTCTCTAATCCATGGAGCCACGGTGTCAGACGCCCCGCAACCCCGTTATCAACGGATCAAGGACTACATCCTGTCCGGCATCCGCGACCGCCATTTCCTACCCGGCTGCAAGATTCCGCCGGAACTGGAGCTGGCGCGCCAGTTCGGCGTGTCCCGCATGACGGTGAACAAGGCGGTGCGCGACCTGGCCGAAGCCGGCATTCTGCTGCGCTTCGCCGGCGACGGCACCTATGTGGCCGAGCGCAAGGCGGAATCGCCGCTGCTCGACATCAACAATATCGCCGCCGAGATCGAGGCGCGCGGCCACAGCCACACCGCCCAGGTGATTCTGCTGGAGGCGCTGCCGGCCAGCGAGGAAGTGGCCTTGCGGCTGAGCGTGCGCGCCGGCGGCATCGTCTATCACTCGCTGATCGTGCACTGCGAGGACGACGTGCCCATCCAGTTGGAAGACCGTTACGTCAATCCGGCTTTCGCGCCGGACTATCTGAAGCAGGACTTCAGCCAGCGCACCCCCAACGACTACCTGATGCAAAGCTGCCCGCTCACTGATATTGAGCATAGCGTGGAAGCCGTGCTGCCGGGCGTGGCGGAGCAGGCCTTGCTGGGCATCGCCGCGGCGGAGCCTTGCCTGCTGGTGCTGAGGCGGACGTGGTCGCACAAGAAGCTGGTCAGCTTCGCCCGGCTCACCCATCCGGGGCTGCGCTACAAGCTACGTTCGCAGACGCGGGTGAAAAAGTAAATCTGTATATACAATTTGCACAGGTTTAGACAGGCTGCCCATGGGCAGCCTTTTTTATTGCCGTGCAACATCAAGGATTTGTCGGTTTTTTTACAAGCAGCCCGCTTGACAGCGGCAGGCCATGCGCGTAATTGTATATACAAATCACTGCGCGAGACCGTCATGCCGCCGATTCACGCCCACCGCCCCAGCCTGTGGCTCAATGCCAGGCTGGCCACCATGGACCCCGTCCACGCCGCGCCTTACGGCGCGCTGGAAGGCCACGCCTTGTTGTTGCGGGACGGCCACATCGAGGCGGTGCTGCCGCAGGCCGAGGCGGACGCCGCGTCTTTCGACGGCGAGGTGTTCGACTTGCAGGGCCGCTGGATCACGCCGGGCTTGATCGACTGCCACACCCATCTGGTGTACGGCGGCAGCCGGGCGGCGGAATGGGAAAAGCGGCTCGCCGGCGTGCCTTACCAGCAGATCGCCGCCGAGGGCGGCGGCATCGTTTCCACCGTGCGCGCCACCCGTTGGCTGGACGAAGAAGAGCTGGCCCTGGCCAGCCTGCCGCGGCTCAAGGCCTTGATGGCCGAGGGCGTGACCACGGTGGAGATCAAGTCCGGCTACGGCCTGACCCAGGCCGACGAGCTGAAGCAGCTGGCCGCCGCGCGCCGGTTGCAGGACTCCTTGCCGGTGGAGGTGGCCGCCACCTTGCTGGCGGCGCACGCGGTGCCGCCGGAATACGCCGGCGACGCCGACGGCTATGTCGACCTGATTGTCGAATCCATCCTCCCAGTCGTCGCCCGCGCCGGTCTGGCCGAAGCGGTGGACGCGTTCTGCGAATCGGTGGGCTTCAGTCCGGCGCAAACCCGCCGCGTGTTCGAGGCGGCGCGCGCGCACGGTTTGAAAGTGAAGGGCCATGTCGAGCAGCTGTCCAATCTGCATGGCGCGGAGCTGGTGGCCGAGTTCGGCGGCCTGTCGGCCGACCACATCGAATACCTGGACGACGCCGGCGTGGAGGCGCTGCGCCGCGCCGGCACCGTGGCGGTGCTGCTGCCCGGCGCCTTCTATTTCCTGCGCGAGACGCAGAAGCCGCCGGTGGACAAGCTGCGCGCCGCCGGCGTGGCCATGGCGGTGTCCACCGATCTCAATCCCGGCACCAGCCCGTTCGCGTCTATTCGCCTGGCGATGAACCAGGCTTGCGTCTTGTTCGGCCTGACGCCGGAAGAGGCGCTGGCCGGCGTCACCCGCCACGCGGCGCGGGCGCTGGGCCGCGGCGACACCCATGGCAGGCTGGCCGCTGGCTGCGTGGCGGACCTGTTGGTGTGGGACATCGGTCATCCGGCTGAAATCGCCTACAGCGTGGGCGTGCCGCTGCTGAAGCAGCGCGTGTTCCGCGGCGCGGCGCAATCTATCGACTGATCATCGTTCGGCCCGCCGGACGCCAGCGCGCTTCCGGCGGGGCGGCAATAAAGGAAGCATGCAAATGGTGGACATGAAGGTTTGGACCGGCCGCGTGGACGCGGTCGAAGGCGAGGCGGCCAAGCGCTGGCACCAGTCGGTGCAAGCCCTGCCGGAAAGCGGCGCGCCCGGCATCGCCATCATCGGCTTCGCCTGCGACGAGGGCGTGCGCCGCAATCAAGGCCGCGTCGGCGCGGCCGGCGGTCCGCAGGTCTTGCGCAAGGCGCTGGCCAACCTGGCCTACCACCCGACCTTGCCGCTGTACGACGCCGGCGACGTCGCCTGCGCCGACGGCGATCTGGAGGCCGCGCAGCAGCGCCTGGGCCAGCGCGTGGCGCAGGTGATCGCCGCCGGCCATCTGCCGCTGGTGCTGGGCGGCGGCCATGAAACCGCCTATGGCCACTGGCTGGGCCTGTCCGCCGCGCATCCGGACAAACGCATCGGCGTGGTCAATTTCGACGCCCACTTCGACCTGCGCGAGGCTCCCGAGGCCACCAGCGGCACGCCGTTCGCGCAGATCGCCGCCGACTGCGCCCGCCACGGCCGCGTGTTCCGCTACCTGTGCCTGGGCGTGGCCGAAACCGCCAACACCCAGGCGCTGTTCGACACCGCCCGCCGTTTGGGCGCCGAATGGCGTCTGGATACCGACATGAACGGCTGGCAGCTGGCCGACATCCGCGGCCAATTGGCCGACTTTCTCGACAGCGTGGACGCGGTCTACCTGACCATAGACCTGGACGTATTGCCGGCGGCGCAGATGCCGGCGGTGTCGGCCCCGGCCGGCTACGGCGTGGACATCGCCGTGGTGGAGGCCTTGGCTGGCCGCATCGCCAAGAGCGGCAAGCTAGCCGGCGCAGACCTGGTGGAATTCAATCCCGATTTCGACATCGACAGCCATGGCGCCAAGGCGGCGGCGCGGCTGGCGTGGTCGATGACGCGCCATCTGCGACGCTAGAAGCTGAATTTCAGCCACGAAACCCACGAAAAACGTGGGTTATGGATGGACGAGAGAAAGCGTTGAGCTTGGTTTCTTTTCGTGTCCTTTCGTGGTTTTCGTGGCCAATCAGGCATGTAAGTTTTACAAAGGAGAGCCCCCATGACCGACCCGCGTTTTGACCCATCCCGCCATATCCGCGCGCCGCGCGGCAACCAGCTGACCTGCAAGAGCTGGCTGACCGAAGCCGCCTACCGCATGATCCAGAACAATCTGGACGCCGAAGTGGCCGAGCACCCGCAAAGCCTGGTGGTGTACGGCGGCATCGGCCGCGCCGCCCGCAACTGGGAGTGCTACGACAAGATTCTGGAAACCCTGCGGCGGCTGGAAGACGACGAAACGCTGCTGGTGCAGTCCGGCAAGCCGGTGGGCGTGTTCAAAACCCACGAAAACGCGCCGCGCGTGCTGATCGCCAACTCCAATCTGGTGCCGCACTGGGCCAATTGGGAGCACTTCAACGAGCTCGATAAAAAAGGCCTGATGATGTACGGCCAGATGACGGCCGGCTCCTGGATCTACATCGGCTCGCAGGGCATCGTGCAGGGGACGTACGAAACCTTCTTCGCCGTCGCCAACCAGCACTTCGGCGGCAAGCCGCAAGGCCGCTGGATTCTGACCGGCGGCCTGGGCGGCATGGGCGGCGCGCAGCCGCTGGCCGCCACCATGGCCGGCTTCAGCATGATCGCCGTCGAATGCGACGAAACCCGCATCGATTTCCGTCTGAAAACCCGCTATGTCGACCGCAAGGCCACCACGCTGGACGAGGCGCTGGCTATCGTCGAAGACGCCAAGCAGAACGGCAAGGCGGTGTCGGTGGGCTTGCTCGGCAACGCCGCCGACGTGTTCGCCGAACTGGTGGCGCGCGGCATCACCCCGGACGTGGTCACCGACCAGACCTCTGCCCACGACCCGGTGCACGGCTACCTGCCGCAGGGCTGGACCGTGGCGCAGTGGCGCGACAAGCAGAAGACCGCCGCCGCTGAAATCACCGCCGCCGCCAAGCAATCCATGGCCGTTCAAGTGCGTGCCATGCTGACGCTGCAGGAACGCGGCGCGGCCACGCTGGACTACGGCAACAATATCCGCCAGATGGCGCTGGAAGAGGGCGTGCAAAACGCCTTCGACTTCCCCGGCTTCGTCCCGGCCTATGTCCGCCCGCTGTTCTGCGAGGGCATCGGCCCTTTCCGCTGGGTGGCGCTGTCCGGCGATCCGGAAGACATCTACAAGACCGACGCCAAGGTCAAGGAGCTGATCCCGGACGATCCGCACCTGCACAACTGGCTGGACATGGCCAAGGAGCGCATCGCCTTCCAGGGCCTGCCGGCGCGCATCTGCTGGGTAGGCCTGAAAGACCGCGCCCGCCTGGGCCAGGCTTTCAACGAGATGGTGAAGAACGGCGAATTGAAGGCGCCTATCGTCATCGGCCGCGACCATCTGGACTCCGGCTCGGTCGCCAGCCCCAACCGCGAAACCGAAAGCATGCGCGACGGCTCTGACGCCGTGTCCGACTGGCCGCTGCTGAACGCCTTGCTCAACACCGCCGGCGGCGCCACCTGGGTGTCGCTGCACCACGGCGGCGGCGTGGGCATGGGCTTCAGCCAGCATTCCGGCGTGGTCATCGTCTGCGACGGGACGGATGCCGCGTCCGAACGGCTGGGCCGCGTATTGCGCAACGACCCGGGCACCGGCGTGATGCGCCATGCCGACGCCGGCTACGACATCGCGGTGAACTGCGCCAAGGAGCAGGGCCTGGACCTGCCGATGCTGAAGTAAGCGCGAGGGGGCGGCGAACCGGGCGGTCTTTCCGCCCCGATGCGCATCGCCGCCCGCCACGCGGCGCGCAAGCAATAGAACAAAGAAGCAAGAGAGACAGAAGCCATGAGCATACTCAACATCGTACCGGGCCAACTGACGCTGGCCGACCTGCGCCGTGTTTCACGTGAAACCGGCCTGCAACTGCAGCTGGACCCGTCCAGCCACGCCGCCATCGACGCCTCCGCCGCCACCGTGGCGCGCGTATTGTCCGAAGGCCGCACCGTTTACGGCATCAACACCGGCTTCGGCCTGCTGGCCAGCACCAAGATCGCGCCGGAAGAGCTGGAGCTGCTGCAGCGCTCCATCGTGCTGTCCCACGCCGCCGGCATTGGCGCGCCGATGGACGCCAGCACCGTGCGCCTGGTGATGGCGCTGAAGATCAACTCGCTGGCGCGCGGCTTCTCCGGCATCCGCCGCCAGGTGATCGAGGCCTTGGTCACCTTGTTCAACCGCCAGATCTACCCGGTGATCCCGCAGAAGGGCTCGGTCGGCGCCTCCGGCGACCTGGCGCCGCTGTCGCATATGAGCGCGGTGCTGATCGGCGAGGGCGAAGCCTTTGTCGACGGCGTGCGCGTGCCGGGCGCGGTGGCGATGCGCTCCGCCGGCCTGGAGCCCATCACCCTGGCGCCCAAGGAAGGCCTGGCCTTGCTCAACGGCACCCAGGCGTCCACCGCCTTCGCGCTGGAAGGCCTGTTCGCCGCCGAAGACCTGTATGTTTCCGCCACCGTGGCCGGCAGCTTGTCGGTGGAGGCCGCGCTGGGCAGCCGCACGCCGTTCGACGCGCGCATCCACGAAGTGCGCGGCCATCAGGGCCAGATCGACGCCGCCCGCCTGTACCGCGACTTGCTGGCGCACAGCCAGATCGAGCAATCGCATGAGGACTGCGGCAAGGTGCAAGACCCGTACAGCCTGCGCTGCCAGCCGCAAGTGATGGGCGCCTGCCTGACGCAAATCCGCCAGGCGGCCGAAGTGCTGCGCGTGGAGGCCAACTCGGTGTCCGACAACCCGCTGGTTTTCGCCGGCGACAACGACATCCTGTCCGGCGGCAACTTCCACGCCGAGCCGGTGGCCTTCGCCGCCGACAACCTGGCCTTGGCCATCGCCGAAATCGGTTCCTTGTCCGAACGCCGCATGGCGCTGCTGATCGACAGCAATCTGTCCAAGCTGCCGCCCTTCCTGGTCAACAACGGCGGCGTCAACTCCGGCTTCATGATCGCCCAGGTGACGTCCGCCGCGCTGGCCAGCGAGAACAAGTCGCTGGCCCACCCGGCTTCGGTGGACAGCCTGCCCACCAGCGCCAACCAGGAAGACCACGTGTCCATGGCCACCTTCGCCGGCCGCCGCCTGCGCGACATGGCGGGCAACACCGCCGGCATCCTGGCGGTGGAGCTGCTGGCCGCCTGCCAGGGCATAGACTTCCGCGCGCCCAACAAGACCAGCGACAAGCTGGAAGCGGCCAAGGGCATGCTGCGCGAGCAGGTGTCGTTCTATGACAAGGACCGTTACTTCGCGCCGGATATCGAAAAAGCGGCCACGCTGGTGGCCAGCGGCCGCTTCAACGGCCTGGTGGACGGCGAGGTGTTGCCGTCGCTGTAAAGTAGGGCGGAACGCCCCGGCAGAGCCGGGGCGTTCCGCCGAGTTCGTGTCATCGGGAAATGGGTGACGACAAATAGCAAGGGCAGGCCGAGAGGCTTGCCCTTCGTCATTCTGTTCATGGCATGGCGAGCGAATGGCCGCCCAAGGCGTTCGTGGCAATGGTTGCGGCCGCCTTGCCGGATGATGGCGCATGTACTATCCAGCCAGTTTCTAAGCTGGCTTGCTGTGATTGCGGGTGGCGGAATTGGCATGAGTATGGATTTATATGCTGGTTTTTACGAATAATTCATTTAGTTATGGCTGTTTTGTATTTTGTATGGCAACATCATGCCGGTCTGGCATCGAGGGCGTCGCCTCGATGCGAAGGGCTAAATAGGAATTCGTATATGAAAACAATGCAATTAGCGTTGCTTGCGGCGTTTGCCTTATCCACACCTGCGTTCGCGACATCGGCTCAACCTTTGAATGCGGCTGCCGTGGCCAATATCTTCGCCTCTTGCGATATGGCCGCTATCAAGAAAAACACCAAGATTCACGGCGTGGTATTCAATGGGGTCAAGGTGCTGCATATCTCGCGCTTTGATACGCCGGAGGAAAATATCAAGGGTTTGCAATTGGCGGTTGAAGTGAATGGTCGTCAAGATAATCCATCCCGTCTTGCTTTGGCAGGCATTTCCAAACAAGTGGGCAAACCGCTGAAGGCTGGCGCCAGCACTGGAACAGTCAAGGCACCCGGCTATCAGTTGCTGGATACCGCCTATGATGATGGGGCGGATGGAGACTACTTGCGCTGCCTCGTTAAGCGGTAAGGGCTATCTGGAGGCCGTGCTCATCCAGGCTCACAAACGGCTATTCTCACGCTTGGGGCACGCACTGATGAGCGATGAGTGAAAGGGCGGCGGAAAGGTCGCCCTTTCTTATGCAGGTCGATACGATTCCGCCACTCATCGCGAGTAAGGTGCGCATTCTTTATCAAGGCAAGGCCTTTAGGGAGTAGTAGAGATGGCCCGTCTGCTCAAGAAGTATCTGCTATGGATGTTCGGCCTCAATGCCGTTTTGCTGTTTGTTCTGTCTTTATGGGCTGAGCAATGGGGCAGCGCTTGTGTGGCGCAGTGGGGGTGGTCGGCAGCGCTATGGTATGCGGCAGGGGTGTTGGCGCCCTTGAATGCGATCTCCGGTGTTATGGTTTTTGCTCGCTTTAATATCTGGCGAGCCATCGCGATCGAAAAAATCGGGCTGCCGCATTTTCTCGTATCGACAGGTGTCACGGCGATTGCCGCTTCGCCATTAATTGCGGGCATCATGAAGTGTTCGCCCAAAATGGCTTCTTCAGGAGAAACCTTTCTATACATGCAGTTGCTGGCCAATGAACTGGGCTTTTTGATCTGTTTCGTCGCGTTTTTGGTAGCGGCGGGAGGCGTGGTGAGAAAATACGGCTCATCGATATAGCGCGTTAAGTTGGTCTTTAAGTTGATCTTTGTGTGTGGCGCGGCGAGGCTCAACGTTTACCTCACATGAGTCAGCCTGGTTTAGTGTTTGCTGCGCGGACGGATGGCTTGGATGCCGGTTCCGCCCGGCTGGCAGCACTCTAACCCACCCAAAGGCGGAACATTGTCATGGCGTATGGCTTGAGAGGCGTAGACCCCTGGAGCTATCGCGCATATGTGTAAATCCAATTGGCATTTTTGTTGTGGTGCTTCCAGACTGAAGGGAAGAGAGCCAATTGGAGCAGGCCATGCTGAAGGATTTGTTGATCGAGCTGTTGCCGTATGGCGGCAGCTACCGCGGCGGTTTGAGCAACCACTTGCCCATGGCGCTGGCCGCGCTGGACGAGCTGGGCGCGGGCGAGGCGGAGCTACGGCTGTTCGCGGCGCGGCGCGGCCATTTGGAGGCGGTGCCCGACGATGGACGCGATATCGCGGATACCGCCGGCTGGCTGGGAGAACGGGCCAGCGAAGGCGCGTGGCGGCGGCGCTTGGCCTGGGAGCGCGAGCGCGGCGAGTGGCTTGGCCAGTGGCCGCAGCGGCTGCGGCAGGTATTGGCGGCGCCGGCATCGGCCTCGTTTCACGGCGCGATCCGGCTGGCCTACGCCCTGCGCAGCGAGGTGGCGGAGGAGGTGGACGCCGCGCTGGCCTACGCGCTTAGCCATTGGCAGCAGCTGGCCTTGCCCGGCCGCGCCAGCGCGCCCTGCAATCTGGGCGAGGTGTTGCGCGATTGGCGAGATCACCCCCTGTCCAGCCCGGACGACGGCAAGCTGATCGTGGACGGCATCGAACAGGCGCTGGCCTTGCCGGAATTGCCGGATAGGCTGCCGCCGGGCCTGCTGGCCGGCGCGCGCGAGCAGCGCCGTGTCGCGCGCCAGCTGTTCCTGGCGCGGCGCAGCTTCGACGCCTTGCATCTGATCACGGGCTGGGAGGCGGTGCTGAGCCTGGCGCGCGGCCATGGCCTGAGCGATGCGCCAGACGATGCGGCCTTGCAGATGCAGGCGGCGCTGCTGGGCATGTACATCTATAACGGCTGCCCGGACTTGTCGCGGAAGCTGGCAGGGAGTTCGGCGGACATCGGCGAAATCGCCGGCATGGCGCGTGGGCAGCCGGAGGATCATAGCGTGAAGCTGGCCTTGAGCTGCCTGCGCCTGGCCGAGCTGGAAGACGACGGCGCCTGGCTGGCGCTGGCGGCTGAGGTGGCTGCGCATGGCTGGCGCGGCCGCGCGGCGGCATGAAAAAAGGCGGCTGCTTGGCCGCCTTGCTTGAAACGCCGGGAGGCGCTTACTGCACCTTGGCGAAGGACTCGGCTACATAGGGCGCGTTGGCGGTGTTGAGGCCGGCCACGCACATGCGGCCGCTGCCCACCAGGTAGACGCCGAACTGCTCGCGCAGCTTGTCCACCTGGGCTTGGCTGAAGCCGGTGTAGCTGAACATGCCGCGTTGGTTCACTAGGTAGCCGAAGTCGCGCTCAGGCAGCGCTTCCTTCAGCACCTGCACCAGCACGCCGCGCATGGCCTGGATGCGCTCGCGCATTTCGTTGACCTCGGAAACCCACAGCGCCTTCAGTTCCGGCGAGCTCAGCACGGCGGCGATCACCTTGGCGCCGTGCGTCGGCGGGCTGGAGTAGTTGCGGCGCACGGTGGCCTTCAGTTGGCCGGATACCAGCGCCGCTTCGGCCGCGTCGTCGCAGACCACGGACAGGCCGCCGCAGCGCTCGCCGTACAGCGAGAAAATCTTGGAGAAGGAGTTGCTGACCAGGAAGGCGATGCCGGCGTCCGCCATGGCGCGGATGGCGTAGGCGTCTTCTTCCAGCCCGGCGCCGAAGCCCTGGTAGGCGATGTCCATAAACGGAATCAGCTGGCGCTCCTTGGCCACGGCCACCACCTGGTCCCACTGCGCGTTCGTCAGGTCCGCGCCGGTGGGGTTGTGGCAACACGGATGCAGCAGCACGATGCTCTTGGCCGGCAGCGTCTGCAGCTTGGCCAGCATGGCCGGGAAGTCCACGCCGCGGGTGGCCGGATCGAAGTAGGGGTAGCATTCCACCGCCAAGCCCGCGCCTTCGAAGATGGCCACGTGGTTGTCCCAGGTGGGGTCGCTGACCCAGACGCCGGAGGCCGGGAAATAGCGCTTGAGGAAGTCCGCGCCCACTTTTAGCGCGCCGGAGCCGCCCAGCGTCTGCAGCGTGGCGATGCGGCCGCTGGTCACCGCGGGGTGGTCGGCGCCGAACAGCAGCGCCTGCACCGCGTTGCGGTAGGCCGGCATGCCGTCCATGGGCAGATAGGTGCAAGGCGGCTGCGGCTGGCTGGCCAGCAGCGCCTCGGCCTGCTCCACGGCCTTCAGGCGCGGGATGCGGCCGGCCTCGTCGTAATACAGGCCGATGCTGAGATTGACCTTCTGTTCGCGCGGATCTTTGCCGAAGGCTTCCACCAGCGACAGGATGGGGTCGCCGGCGTAGGCGTCTACATGTTGGAACACGAATCTTCTCCTCTTGGTTGACGGGTGCCCGCCTGTTGGCCGGCGAGTCGCCCGGTGTGCGGCGCGGCGCTCAGGCCAGATCGTCGCGTTTCAAAGCCAGGCCCATCGCCAGCAGCCAGGGCAGGATCAGCCAGCCGCCCAGCACGTTCAGCAGCGCCACGGTTTTCAGGCGCGGGCTTTTCACCAGCACTGCGGTGGCGGTGGGCACCAGATAGGCGCCGGCCATGGCCAGGCCGTCGCCCAGCCAGATGGCGGCGTTCACCAGTTCGGGGCGGTTCTGCCAGCTGCCGTAGCTCCATAGCAGGATGGCCAGGGCCAGCAGGGCGAACAATAGCTTCCTCAGCAGCGGCAGCAAATTCATGGCGTCAGGCTTGCGATGGGTAAACGCTTATCGTGCGAGTTTTTCGCGCCGCTGGCAACGGGGTTTTTGCGCCGTCATGGCAATGAAATGCCATAAATTCAGCCATTCAAGCCATTTGACAGCCGCCAACATGCCAAACGCTTGTTCGAAGACTGGGACTTGTTTAGGCTGGGAATTTTACGATGCAAACGGAGGGCGCCATGCCGGTGCAAATTGATTGCGATCCGCGGCGGCTGGATAGGGAGCGGATTTATGATTATTTGTCGCGCCAGTCGTATTGGGCGCAGGGTTTGCCGCGCGCCATCTTCGAGCGTTCCATTGAGCATTCGCTGTGTTTCGGCGCCTATGCCGACGACGGCGCGCAGGTGGGTTTCGGCCGCGTCGTCACCGACCGCGCCACCTTCGCCTACCTGGCCGACATCTTCGTGCTGGAGGAATGGCAGGGGAAGGGCGTGGGCAAGCAACTGGTGGCGGCCATGCTGGCGCACCCGGCGTTGCGCGACCTGCGGCGCATGATGCTGGCCACGGCCGACGCGCATGGTTTGTATGCGCAATATGGTTTCACGCAGCTATCCAAGCCGGAGCGTATCATGGAGCGTTTAGAGCAGAATGTGTATCAGCGTTTAACGGCCGAAACGGCTGGAGCGCAAGATCGAGGATAGAAAGCGATGAAGCTGGCGGAAGATTTGCTGCGGGGACGCGGCGTGGAGCTGGGACGGGCTGCGCATAATCCATTGGCGCCGTACGACTGCATCAGCGTGGCGCCCAGCGACGGGGTGAACGCCTTGGAGCCGGAAGACCTGGCGGATTACCAAGTGTATGTGGCCGAGCAACGGCGTTGCGGCCAAGGGCCGGCCAGAGTGGATTGCATCGCGGAGGCGATCGCCTTGCCGTTTGGCGATGGCGAGCTCGACTATGTAGCTTCGTCGCATGTATTGGAGCATTTGCCGGATATGTTCGGCGCCTGGATGGAGTGGGAGAGGGTATTGAAGCCTGGGGGCATCAATTTCATGATCGTGCCCAAGCGCTTTGCCGAACCGACCGATAGCAGCCGTCCGATCACCCATCTGGACGATTTGGTGGCTGCGCGCGAGCGGCGAGACACGCCGCGCTCCCTCCTGCCTGGGCAGCCTTGGCGTTCCCACTATCATGTCTTCATCCTGCAAGTGTTGTTGGCGGCGCTGAATTGGTACAACGCCAACCAGTTAGGCTGTTGGCTGCTGGAGGCAGTGGAGGAAACCGACAGCAAGGTGGGAAACGGCCACACCCTGGTGCTGCGCAAGGCAGGGCAGAGCCTGCCTGGTTTGGAGCAACTGGTGCCGGAAATGATAGGCAGCTTCCGCAAGGGCGATGATTTTGCGCAATTGGCCCTATTGGCGCGGCAAATTCTGTCGCAGAACTTCAGGGTGCATGATGCCTGGCTGGTCTGGTCCTTGGCCGAAGAGCAGCTAGGCAATAAACATGCGGCGCTGGAAGCGATGACGCAGGCTCTGATACTGCAGCCTTGCAACGGGGAGTTCCGCCAGCGCTACCAGCAGCTGAGCGGCCGCGACTTTGTCTACCCGCTGAGTCTGGTGGATTATCTGGCGCGCTTGTTGTGAGCCGCAAGCGCTTCTGGGACGCGCCTTACCAGACCCGGTTGACCACGCATGTCAGCCGGGTGGACGGCGAGCGGGTATGGCTGGAGGAGACCCTCTTCTATGCCTTTTCCGGCGGCCAGGAGAGCGACAGCGGCCACATTGCCGGCCGCCCGGTGCGGCAGGCGGAAAAGCAGGGGCGCGACATCGTCTACACGCTGGACGCGGACCACGGCCTGCAGGCTGGCGACACGGTAGAGGTGGCGATAGACTGGCCGCGCCGCTACCGGCTGATGCGGCTGCATTTCGCCGCCGAGCTGGTGTTGGAAGTGGTTTGCCGCCAAGTGGACGGCGTGGAGAAGATAGGCGCCCACATCGCAGAGGACAAGGCGAGGATAGACTTCGCGTTGGACATGCCCATCACGCCCTGGCTGTCCGGCATCGCCGCCGAGGCGCAGCGCTGGATAGACGCCGACCTGCCCATCGTCAGCGCGTTTTCCGACGAAGCGGCCGAGCGCCGTTACTGGGAGCTGCCCGGCTTCGCCCGCGTGCCTTGCGGCGGCACCCACTTGCGCCGCAGCGGCGAGGTGGGGCGCATCGCGCTCAAGCGCCGCAATATCGGCAAGGACAAAGAGCGTATCGAAATTCATTTATTGGATGCATGATGCTGTATGACTTCGCCGCGGTCGGCGCCGCCGGCTGCTGGGCGCTGGGCGGCATGCTCGGCGCCACGCCCTCCCGCCATTTCGGCCCTTTCGCCTTCACCCGTTTGCGGCTGACCTTGCTGACCGTGCTGTTGGGCGGCGTCAGCCTGCTGTCAGGCGGCTGGCACTCTCTCAGCGCCGCCGCCTTGTGGCCGGTTTTATTATAGGGTTTGACCGGGATTTTCCTGGGCGACACGGTGATGTTCGCCTCCATGAACCGGCTGGGGCCGCGCCGCACCGGTCTGTTGTTCGCCACCCATTCGGTGTTTTCGGTGCTGCTGGGCGTGCTGCTCCTGTCCGAACGCCTGAGCGCGGGCGCGCTGCTGGGCAGCCTGCTGGTGTTCGGCGGCGTGCTGCTGGCGGTGGCCTTCGGCCGGCGCGAGGTTGACGCCCACGTGTGGGAACGCAACGACAAGCTGGCCGCCGGCGTGGCGCTGGGCCTGACGGCGGCCTTGTGCCAGGCCTTGGGGACCTTCTTCGCCAAGCCGGCGATGGCGGCCGGGCTGGAGCCGGTCACCGCGTCGGCGCTGCGCATGGGCGTCAGCTGCGGCGCGCATTATCTGCTGTGGCTCAGCGGCTGGCGGCTGGCGAAAAGCCGCGGGCCGTACACGCCGCGCATGCTGGGCCAGACCGCGCTGAACGGTCTGGTGGCGCTGGGCCTGGGCATGACGCTGATCATGCTGGCCTTGCAGCATGCCAACGTCGCTACCGTTGGCATCTTGTCCGCGCTAAGTCCGGTGCTGATCCTGCCCATGCTGTGGTGGAAGCTGAAGCGTCCGCCGCCGCCGCTGGCCTGGATAGGCGCGGCGGTCAGCTGCGCCGGCACCGCGCTGGTGGTGTGGCGCTAAACGGCAAGGCCGCGTGCAAGACGCGGCCTTTATTCTAGTCAGGGGAAAATCCCCCTGCTCATTTCGGAACGCTTGAATCAAGCATGAGGCGCGGAGTTGCCTGTCTCCAACCGGCCGCCGAAGGCGCGGAACAGCGCGTCCGGATCGGCATCGCCCTGCGGCGCCGGCCAGCGGCCGTTGTCCAGCGCCTCGTCCAGCCAGTAGGTGCTGAAATCGCAAGCCACCAGACTCCACGGCTGGCCGTCGCGCGCGGCCTGGCCCAGGGGGCGGACTTTTTCCGGCAGCAGCGGATTGACGGCAAGGCCGAAGTCCTGGGAGGCGAGCAGCCGGCGCGCCGCGTACACCAGCTGCCAGACGCCGGCGCCCTTGTAGTCGGCGTCGATCTGCAGGCGGTCGCCGACGACGACCGTGAACAGCGCGTTGGCCTTGTAGCGCAGGCGCTGGCTGGATTGCGGCTGGCTGGAGGTGATGCCGCCGGCCACGGTCCATAGCGCCGGCAGGCGGGCCAGCGCCTGCGGATGGATGGTGGGGCTGGACTGGCCCGGCGTGAGGCGGCTGCTGTAGTCGCCGTGGGCCAGCTGCAGGCCGCAGAGGCTGGTTTCGTCTAAGTCGGCCGCCACTTCGCGCACCATCTGGCCCATGCCTTGGCGCAGGCGGTCGACGATGGCAGTTTGCAGCGTGATCAGCATGGACATGATCATTCCTTGAGCAGTGCGGGGATGGGGGAGTGTGCGGCGAAAGCGGCGGCCGGCTTCGTTGAGGGAGGTCAGTGCAGCACGCGCTTGAGCATTTCGCCGGCCAGGGTGACCAGCAGGGCGGAGAGCGCGCCGGACAGCGCGCCGCTCTTGGCGGCTTGGACCTCCACGTCGCGCAGGCGGCCATCCAGTTCTTCCAGTTTTTTGTCCTGTTTGGCCAGATGGGCGACGATCATGTCGAGCTTGCCCTCTATCCGGCCCAGGGCCATCAGGTTGTCGTGTTCCACGTGAAACCTTTCATCGTTCGGCCAGCTGTTGGCAGATCACGCAGCGCGTGCTGCTGGGCACGGCGGCGCGGCGGACGTCGGGAATCGGGTCGCCGCAGTCCTCGCAATGGCTGTAGCCGCTGTTTGGCAAGGGCTGGAGGTGGCGGGCCAGGGCCTGTTCGCGGAATTCGGTTTCCAGTTCGCTGGCGCGATCGAAGAAGTCGCTCATGGTTGCTTGTCCTGTCGGGCGTAGAGTTGTTTCAAGGCGAGGAGGCGTTGCTCGAGCTCGCCGCACCAGGCGCCGTAGTCGGCGGCGTGGGCGAGAAGGTCGGGTGGCGGTAGCCCGCCATCGGCGCCGGCGGCTTGGGCGGCAGCTCCAGCAGGTAAGGGCTGGGCGCCGGGCAGCTCGGCGGAATAACCGAGGAGCTGGCGGTAGAGGCGCAGGCTGTCAGGGCCAAGGCCAGTAAAACGGGAGCCATCGTTGCGGGCGACATCGTCTATCCTTTGCGCGTTGCGGCGCTGCAAGGCTTGCAGCGCGCTCTGTTTGTCAATCAGCTGCTTTTCCAGCTGGTTGCCGCGCGCCTGCCATTGCCGTAGCTGGGCCAGCGCGGCAGCCTGCTGCTGCTGCTTTTCCTGGCTGTGTTCTGCCTGCAGCGTGGCAAGCTGGGCGGCCAGTTCCGCCTGCCAGACGTGGCGGGTGTGCGCGCAGCCAGCGGCGTAGCCGGCTAGCGCGGCTACGATGGGCAGCAGCAGACGCAGAGAGGCGAGCGGAATCATGGCGGGCTCCCTTTGTCGCGATAGGCGGCAATCATGCGCAGCGAGGCGGAATAGCCGCCCACCACGCCCAGGTAGATCAGCCAGATGTCCGGCGTCAGCGCGCCGCGCCAGCCGTCGCGCAGGAACATGGCGGTGGCGGCGGCGCAGGCCACGTTGGCCCATAGCCGGCTATGGCTGACGCGACGGTTGTGCGGGCTGCGCAACAGATCGGCGAGAGGCATGCTCAAGGCTCCAGTGACAGTTGAAAATGCGGAAACTCGTGGTAGGGCGCGTCCAATTGGCCGTGCCAAAACAGGCCCAGGCCGAGCGCGATGCTGCCCATGGTCTGCCAGTGAGGGTGGTCGACATCGCAGACCGGCTTGCCGCCTACCAGCGGCACCACGTCGAAAGCGCGCGCGGCGGGGCTGCCGTGCAGCATGGTGTTGTGGGCGGATTCGCCGGCGCGGGCATAGGTGACGATGAGGCCAGGTTTGTTGCGTCCTTGCTGGTACAAGGCGTCTTGTTCGGCGTCCGATCGCCAGGTGCAGACGATCAGCGGGTCTACGCCGCGGTCGCGGCAGCGGCGCAGAAAGATTTCGGCCAGCGGTTGTAGTTGCGGATGCAGATCGGAAATGGCGCGGCTGGCCATGCGGTTCTCCTAGGCTCGGCGGTCAATCAATGCACGTCTCCGGGCAACGGCGGCGTTTTCAGCACGCGCCAGATCATGCGATCGCTCAGGTGGTAGCGCATGGCCAGCACGCTCACCGCCTCGTTGGCGCCCAAACCATCGGCCAACATGGCGTCGAAATCGCGGATCAACTGCTGATTGCGCGCCTGACGCAGGACCTTGCTGCATCGCGGGATATAGAGGATGTCGCCGCCGAAGTGGTGGGTCAGCTGTTCCGCCGCGTCCTGGCCGATCACATCAACCAGGGCGGCGAAACGCAGTTGGCCGGCGCGACTCTGATTCTTGGAAAACGGCAGGGTGGTGCCGCCCAGCGCCTGCACCAGTTGCAAGGTGCGCGGCATGCCGATCAGCTTGGCGACCAGCTGCATCGTGGAGGGAAGAGCGGGATATTGCGTTTGCGTGTTCATCACGGCACTCCTGATAGTCGCAATCGACGTTGCGAAGACAAAAAGTTCTAAACAAGTTACAATCTGTCTATAACCGCTTTTAGTAATCAAGGCGGATTTTCTTCTAAACAGTTGAACTGACGGCTTGGGTTATTGGCTGTGAATCGCAAGTTAAAACTGTGGAAATCAACAAATAGAACTTGCAATGTCAATTTTTGCTATTCTAAATAGCTAATTTGAACTGCACAAGCTATGAAGTGTCACCAGGCATGTCAGTTACCGTTGCTGAAATGACAAAAGAATAGTACCCTGGAGGGCGACTCCAGCCGTGCTTGTTACTGATGGAGTTCTAAATGGATCATTCTTTGCAGGCGATGGAGTTCAAGCAAAGGCTGGCGTTGCTGATCGGCGCGGAAAAGCCCTATGCCTGGGCCGCGCGTATCGGCATCAACAAGGGCTCCTTCACCAATATGTGGTACAAGGGCGGCGTGCCCAGGCGGACGACCGCGCAGAAGATCGCCGAGACCGCGGGCTGCCGGCTGTCCTGGCTATTGCATGGGGAGGGCCCGATGCGCGACGAGACCCGCGCCGAGCGAGAATCCGAAGCGTCCGGAGGCGTCGCCGCGCCGGCGGAGCGCGATGAATATTTCGTGCCACCCGCCGTGCATGAGGAGTTCTGTTTCATCCCGCGTTATAACTTGAAGGCGTCGGCCGGTTTTGGAACCAGCGCCTCGGGCGAGCAGGCGGTGTTTTATATGGCGTTTCGACGCTACTGGGTGAAGAACTATCTGAACGCTTCGCCGCGCGATCTGGCCGTGATCAGCGTCAAGGGCGACAGCATGAGCGGGGTGCTGGAAGACCGCGACACCATTCTGGTGAATACGGCAGAGCGCAATCCGGGCGAGGGCCTGTTCGTGATCCGCATCGGCGACGACATCTTCGTCAAGCAGCTGCAGCGCTTGCCGGGGGGCGCGGTGCAGGTGAAGAGCGCCAATCCCTTGTACGAAACCTTTACCGTGGATCTGGCCGGCGCCGGCAGCGAGTTCGAGGTGATCGGCCGCGTGGTGTGGTTCGGCCGGCAGATCGCTTGAGCCATCGGAGCGGACGATGGGTGTAAACTGTGTTCCGACTTCGCTAGATCAGGATTCATCATGCAAAACCACATTCAGGCCAGCCTGGGCGAGGCCCAGCGCGCGTTGAACAATTTGCTGGCCAATGCGCAGGCCTTGTCCGCCATCGAGGCGGCGGGCCAGGCCATCATCGACGCGTTGGCGGCCGGCGGGCGGATCTTTTCCTGCGGCAACGGCGGTTCCATGTGCGACGCCATGCATTTTGCCGAGGAGCTCACAGGCCGCTACCGCGACAACCGCCGCGGCATGGCGGCAATCGCGATCAGCGATGCCAGCCACATCAGCTGCGTCGGCAACGATTACGGTTACGACGAGATCTTTGCCCGCTACCTGGAAAGCCATGGCCGCGTCGGCGACGTGCTGCTGGGACTGAGTACCAGCGGCAATAGCCGCAATGTGATCCGCGCCGCCGAAGTGGCGCGCGAACTGGGCATGAAGGTGATCATCCTGACCGGTCGCGCCGGCAGCCAGCTGGAGCCGCTGGCCGATGTCTACGTCAACACCCCGGGCGGACAATACGCGGACCGGGTACAGGAGCTGCACATCAAAGTGCTGCACATCCTGATCGAGCTGACCGAGCGCCATTTCTGCCCGGAAAACTATCCGGCCTAAGCATGCCCGGCCGGCCGACGCGCTTCAGTCCGCGTTGAGGAAGGCGCCGATGCGGCGGTAGGCCAGCTCGCACGCTTCCGGCACCAGCGCCTCCATATTGAGAAAGGCGTGCATCTGGTCGCCAAGGTGCAGCTGCTCCACCGTCACGCCGGCGGCTTGCAGCTTGCGCGCGTACAGCTGCCCCTCGTCGCGCAGGATGTCGAAACCAGCGGTGATGACCAGCGTGGCCGGCAGGCGCCGGCTGAACTCCCAGTGCAGCGGGGACATCTGGCGGCGGTCTTCGCCATGCTGGAAATACTGGTCGAAATACCAGGCGGTGCGGCTGGTGGTGAGGAAATAGCCCAGGCCGTTTTCCTGCACCGAAGGCTGGGTCAGCGTGTAGTCGACACAGGGGTAGATCAAGGCCTGGCGCGCGATGTCCAGCGAGGCATCGTATTGCGCCTTGCCGCTGAGGCTGGCGCACAAGGCGCCGCCGGCGGAGTCGCCCGCCAGCGACAGGCGGCGGCGATACGGCAGCCGGCGCTGCTCCAGCACGCTCCATATGCCCTTGGCGACGCTGAGCGCGTCGTTCAGCCCTGCCGGATAAGGGCATTCCGGCGCCAGCCTGTATTCCACGGAGACCACGATGTGGCGGCTGGCGGCGGCCAGACGGCGGACGATGCCGTCATAGACGCTGACGCTGCCTGCCATATGGCCGCCGCCATGCAGGAAAACCAGCACCGGCAAGGCCTCATCCGGCGCCGGATGATAGAGGCGCACCGGCACGCTGTATTCGCGGCCGGGCACCAGGTCGTCGTTGACCCAGGCGATGTCGGGTCCGGGCGACACCATCTGCGCGGTCAGCTGGGCCAGCGCCTCGCGCGCGCCTATCGCCGTGGCCTTGTAGCCGGCGGCGATTTTCTGCTCGACGGCGCGGTTGAACTGCGCCAGCCAGGGCTGCAACTGGGGATGGAGTGCGTGCATGTAAGATCTCCGCATGCTGTTGAGCAGAAATGCTGTTCGAAATCTATACCATGCGCATTGTTGCGGCAACCAATATGACCCACGTGTCGCTCAGCCAAACAGCATTTCCAACAGGCCAGGCCGCTTGCGCGGCTGCAGCCGCTGGTTTTCCGCCAACAGCCGGTCTATCAAGCCGTTGTTGGCGCGGGGCTGGCGCGCCCTGACCAGGTCGCGCTGGCCGGTGGGCGACAGCGCCAGCGAGCCGTCGCGGCGGCTGATACGGTAGCCGCCGCCACAGGACGGGCAATGGATTTCCGTTCCTTCCGGGCTGTCCGAAGGCACGGCGATGATGGGGCCGCAGGATAGGCAGGCCTGCATCGGCACGCCTGGCTCGCTATGCCCCAGGATGTGATCCAGCTTGCCGGTGCGGCCCAGCGCGACGAAGCGGCCCGCCAGATCGGCATCGAACTGCGTGCCGCTGCAGTCCTCGATGATGGACAGCGCTTTTTCCAGCGGCATGCCCTTGCGATAGGGACGGGTGCTGGTCATGGCGTCGAAGGCGTCGGTGATGCCGACGATGCGCGCCACCAGCGGAATGGCCTTGCCGGACAGCCGGTTGGGGTAGCCTCTGCCGTCCGGAGTTTCATGGTGGCTGAGCACGGCGTCTATCACCAATCCGGACAGCGGATGATCCACCAGCAGATCCGCGCCCACTTGCGGGTGGGTCTTGATGACTTCGTACTCTTCGTCGCTAAGCCGGTCCGGCTTGTTCAGCACCGCGTCCGGCACGCCTATCTTGCCCAGATCGTGCAGAAAGCCGCCCAGGGCGATGCGTTCCGCCTCGGCCTGAGGCAGTTGCAGATCCTGAGCCAGCAGCAGGCTGTAGCGCGAGACGCGCCAGAGGTGGCCGCCGGTGTAGGCGTCGCGCGCCTCCACCAGCATGGCCATGGTGTACAGGGTTTTCAGCAGTTCGCGGCTGGCTTGCATGGCGGCGCTCTCCTCTGCGGGTGGACTCTCACTCACTATGGCATATGCGATTCGAATCGACAGCGCCCATGTTGCGCTGGCGAGATCACGACAGTCAGTCGAGCGTTTGATCTATTTCTTACAGCCTTTTCGTCCGACAAATATACAAATTTCATATTCTCTTCCTATGGTGCTGGAGCCGTATCCATTTTGCCGATGTTTTACCCACCGACTCATCCGAGAGGAGAATGCATGAAAGCATGGATGTTGCTGGGCGCCGCCTTGAGCGCGCCCGCTTTTGCCGGCAATGCCGATGTGGCGCCGGACGCGCGTTACACCCACGTTCTGTCGCCTGCCGGCCCCTTGAGCCGCGCCGCATTGCTCAAGCAGGGCCTGCCCAAGGCCAAGCGGTCGACCGGTGCCGCGAGCGCGTCGGCGCGCATGAGCGCCGCCTCGGTGCCGGGCTCCGCCACCTACACCTATGTGCGTTGCTATTACCGCACCGGCAGCGGCAACACCCAGCCGAGCACCGACTATGTTTGGGCGCTGGACCCCTCCAGCGGCGATTACTACCGCCTGAACGGCCACTGGTGGGGGAGCGGCGTGTTCGACTGGAAGAACATGTTCTACAGCGACGTGACGCAGGACGCGCTGCGTTCGGTCTGTCAGAGCACCCTGGCGTCCAAGGGCATCCCGCAGCAGCCGGCCATGGTGTTCGCCGCCGACAACGCTCTGTCCTTCAATTACAGCGTGTGGAGCAATGACCCGGCCGGGCAGGGCAGCCGCATCAATAAGATCATCGCCTTCGGCGACAGCCTGTCGGACAACCAGAATGTCTACAACGCCTCGCAGTGGACGCTGCCCAACCGGAACAGCTGGTATATCGGCCACTTCAGCAACGGCCCGGTGTGGGTGGAGTACCTGGCCTCGCGGCTGAAGCTGCCGTTGTATAACTGGGCGATAGGCGGCGCCGGCGTCACCACGCAGCAACTGGTGATTCCGGGCGTGGTGCAGCAGGTGCAGTCCTGGCAGCAATACATGCAGCAGGCGCCCAACTACAACCCGGCCACCACGCTGTTCACCATGTGGATAGGCGGCAATGATCTGGTCAATTACGGCAGCACGCCGGACAAGGTGATCGCCGGCGAGCAGCAGGCGCTGACCAGTCTGATCCAGTCCGGCGCCCGCAACATCCTGCTGCTGAAGCTGCCCGACGTGTCGCGCGCGCCGGTGTTCCAGCTGAAGAGCGGCGGCGCCGCCGTGGCGGCGCAGGTGCTGGATCTGAACCAGAAGCTGGACGCGCTGGCCGTTTCGCTGCGCCAGCAGTATGGCGTCAATATCCAGGTGTTCGACAGCTACGCCTTGTTCAACGACTTGCTGACCAATCCGGCCAAGTACCAGGTCGGCAATACCACGCAGTCCTGCCTGAACATCAATCAGGATTCGTCGCTGAACTATATGCAGACGCAGTCGCCGCGCAGCAATTGCGGCAATGCCGACAGCTTCGTGTTCTGGGACACCCTGCATCCGACCACGCATACCCACATGCTGCTGGGCAACGCGGTAGCGGACTTCTTGGCTTCGTCCGGCGCGCTGCCGGCGCTGGCGAAGGCGCGCTAAGGCTCGCCGGACGGTGCGGCGTTTGGCGCGCCGTCCGCCAGGGCTTACAATTCGGTTTTGAGCCGGCCGCGGCGTGTATCGCGGCCCGGCCGAACCGAAATCGAAAGCCTCCATGTCCACTCTGACCGAACTCCTCCGCCGCGCCGACGCGGCCCGCGCCGAACTTGTGGCGCGCCTCGCCGCCGAAGACACCGATTGTTACCGCCTGTTCCACGGCAGCGTGGAGGGCGCGCCCGGGCTGACCATAGACCGCTACGGCGCGCAGATTCTGGCGCAGAGCTTCCACCGCCCGCTGGAGGAGGCCGAATTGGCCGAGATCCGCGCCCATTACCGCGAGACGCTGCCCGAGCTGGCGCTGGTGTACAACGACCGCAGCGAGGCCCACTCGCGCGTGCGCAACGCGCTGCCGCTGGCGGAGCAGGCGGTGGCGGAGCAGGACGTGACCATCCGCGAAAACGGCGTGGCCTTCCACTACCAGGCCCGCCACAAGGGCCAGGACCCCTGGCTGTTCCTGGACCTGCGCGCCGCGCGCCGCCGCGTGATGCAGCTGGCCGAGGGCAAGAGCGTGCTCAACCTGTTCTCCTACACCTGCGGCGTGGGCGTGGCGGCGGCCAAGGCCGGCGCCACCTTCGTGCTGAATGTCGACTTCTCCGAGTCCAGCCTCAGCGTGGGCCGCGCCAACGCCAAGCTGAACCTGCTGGCCACCCGGCCGCGCTGCCTGCACAGCGACGTGTTCGCCGCCGTGCGCCAGCTGTCCGGCATCGGCCAGCCTGACCGCGTGCGCGGCAAGAAGATGCCGCCCTTCCCCAAGCTGGAGGCGCGCCAGTTCGATCTGGTGTTCCTGGACCCGCCGCGTTACTCCAAGAGCCCCTTCGGCGTGGTGGATCTGGTCAACGACTACCAGGCCCTGTTCAAGCCGGCCCTGCTGGCCACCGCGCCGGGCGGCATGCTGATTTGTTGCAATAATGTTGCAGAAGTGGACGGCGAGGCCTGGCTGGAGTCGCTGAAGCGCAGCGCCGCCAAGGCTGGCCGCGAAGTGCGTTCGGCGGAGTGGATCGTCCCGGACGAGGATTTCCCCAGCGCGGACGGCAAACCGCCGCTGAAAACGGTGCTGCTGGGCGTTTGAGCCTGAATGCCCCTGGAGGAAACCGCCGCTTGCCGGCGGTTTTTTTGCCGGTTTGTCCGGCAAGGCCGGTGATTAAATCAATTATTTTGTTAAAAATTAACGCTTCATTTTAAATTTATTTACTTGGTATCCTGTGCGCATGCGGTCGATGCGATGCCTTTGTCCACGGTTTGGACCTGCCGCGCGGACCGCTGTCCAAAAACAAGATATCGGGTGAACACATGAAACGATTTTTCGCATTGACCGCCCTGGCCGGCATGCTGGCCGGTCCGGCGCTGGCGCAAACCGCGCAGCCGCCCAGCGATGAGCTGGACGGCGTGCTCTCCGCCGGCAAGCCCTTGTCCGATGGCGAGGCGCGCGCCGCCGCCAGCCAGGCCAAGCCGCAGGCCGGCAGCGCCACTTATACCTATCTGCGCTGCTACTACCGCCTGGACGCGGCGTCGACCAAGCCGCAAACCAGCTATGTCTGGGCCACCGATCCGTCCAGCGGGGATTACTACCGCGTCAACGGCTACTGGTGGTCCGGCAGCGTCGTCGCGCTGAAGAATATGTTCTATAGCGACGTGTCCCAGGACGCGCTGCGCTCGGTCTGCCAGCAGACCCTGGCCAAGCAGGGCATCAACAAGCCGCTGGCGCTGGTGGCCGCCGCCAATAACTTCATGTCCTACAACCACACCATCTGGTCGCTGGACAGCGCGGCCCAGGGCAATGCCATCAACAAGCTGGTGGTGTTCGGCGACAGCCTGTCCGACACCCAGAACATGTACGGCGCCTCGCAATGGAAGCTGCCCACGGCCAAGAGCTGGTATGTCGGCCGCTTCAGCAACGGCCCGGTATGGGTGGAGTATCTGGCCGACAAGCTGAAGCTGCCGATGTACAACTGGGCGATAGGCGGCGCGGCGGCCGATCAGCACCTGGTGGTGCCGGGCTTGCTGCAGGAGGTGGATTCCTGGACCCAGTACATGCAGAAAGCGCCCAACTACCGGCCGGAGAACACCTTGTTCACCATGCTGATCGGCGGCAATGACTTGTTGAACTACGGCCGCACCGTGGATCAGGTCATCGCCGACCAGGGCAAGGCGTTGGAGAAGGTGATCGTCGCCGGCGGCCGCAACATTGTGGTGCTGAGCCTGCCGGACCTGTCGCGCACCCCGTCGGGCAGCAGCGGCGGCAAGGCCGCCCAGCTGTCGCAGCAAGTCCGCGACTACAACGCCAAGCTGGCGACCTTGGTGGCCAATCTGCGCCTGAAATACGGCGCCAGCCTCAAGCTGGGCCTGTTCGACGCGTACGCCATGTTCAACGACTTGCTGGCCAATCCGGGCAAGTACCAGGTAAGCAATGCCACCCAGTCCTGCCTGAACATCGCCGCCAACGCTAGCCTGCCCTATGTTTCGGCGCAGACGCCGCGGCCGGAGTGTGCGAACGCCGACGCTTATGTGTTCTGGGACAATCTGCACCCGACCACGCACACCCATCTGCTGCTGGGCGGCTTCGTGGCCGACTTCGTGCGCCAGCAGGGCTACGCCTTGCCGATGCAGTCGCTGGCGCGCAAGCGCTAGGCGACGCCGGGCGGCTTGCCGCCGGCCTTAGGCAGCAGCTAAGCTTGTTTCTGTGAAGAAACCATTACGGGGCCCGCCAGGGCCCCGTCTGCTTGAGGAAGAGAATATGACCGAAACCGTCCCGCTGGCCCCGCAGCCATGCCCGAAATGCGGCGCGCGCGCCGAGCTGGTCAAGGCTGGCTCCCGCCGCATCTGGGTGCAGTGCAGCCGCTATCCGGACAAGGGCAATTGCCCGGCCATCGGCGCCCAGGCCGACAACAAGAAAGAGGCGATCCTGAACTGGAATCGGCTGAAATAGCGCTTACTGGTTGGCGCGCACCCAGCGGTGCCACTGAGCGAACAGCTCCGGCGTGATGGCCGCCACCACCGAGCGTTTCCAGATCACGTCGCTCCAGTAGTCGTCGGTATTGAGGCTGGCCAGGCAGGCGCCGGCCTCCTCGGCGATGACGGCGCCGGCGGCGTAGTCCCACAGCCTTTGGCCGCCGTGCAGGTAGAGGTCGTAGCGGCCGGCGGCCAGGAAGCACCAGTCCAAGGTGCTGGAGCCCATATTGCGCTGGCTGCCGCACGGCGCCACGCTGCCGATGCGAGCGGCCAGCTTGCCGGAACGCAGGTATTTGACTTCGACGCTGGCGATGGCGTCGCCCATGCAGTTATTGATGGTCTTCAAGGGCAGGCGTTGGCCGTTCAGCCAGGCGCCGCGGCCGCGGCGGGCATAGAACATTTCGTCCGACACCGGGTTGTAGATCACGCCCAGCTCGCTTTTGCCGTTCACCAGCAGGCCGACCGAAATGGCGAAATAGGGCAGGCCGTTGACGAAGTTGGTGGTGCCGTCTATCGGGTCCACCACCCACAGCCCATCCTGGTTGGCCGCCCACAAGGCGTCCTGTTCCTCGCGCTCCATTTCCTCGCCCAGCACCGGGTGCGGCAGGATGGCGGGCAGGCCTTGTTGCAAGGCTTGCTGGCAGGCCAGGTCGGCCTCGGTGAACAGGGTGCCGTCGTCCTTGCGGCTTTTGCCCACATGCAAAAAGCGCGGCATCACCTCGCGGGCGGCCACCTCGCGCACCAGCTGCATCACCTGTTCCAGCACTTGCATCCTGTTCCTCCTGCCCACGCCGTCGGCCCGACGCGAAAGCGGTTTGCCGAATGGCGCAAACCTAGCAAAATACCGGTATCAACAGCGACTTTCAATATCCGATGCCAAGGTTTTATCTAGACGCCGACCTCGCGGTCGGCCAGCAACTGTCCCTGCCGGACGCCGTGGTGCGCCATGTCCAAGTATTGCGGCTGAACGCCGGCGACGCCATCACCTTGTTCAACGGCCGCGGCGGCGAATACCACGCCGAGCTTTCCGCCGTGTTGAAGCGCGACGCGCAATGCGTGATCGAGCGCTTTGATGACGTTTCACGTGAAACGCCGCTGTGGCTGGGTCTGGCCCAAGGCATTTCCAGCGGCGACAAGATGGAGTTCACCTTGCAAAAGGGCGTGGAAATGGGCGTGGCGGTATTCCAGCCCATCGCCGCCGGCCGTTCCGTGGTCAAGCTCAGCGGCGAGCGCGCCGACAAGCGCGTGGCGCGCTGGCAGGAAATCGTGATCTCGGCATGCGAGCAGAGCGGCCGCAATACGGTGCCGCAAGTGTTGCCGATCCTGACCTTGAATGAATGGCTGGCGCAGCGGCAAGCGGCCGATATCCGGCTGATCCTGTCGCCGCGCGGTGACAAAAGCCTGGCCGAGCTGGCCGAGCGCCCGGCGCGCAGCTGGCTGATGGTGGGGCCGGAGGGCGGCTTCTCCGGGCCGGAAGAGGATGCCGCCCTGGCGGCGGGCTGGACGCCGCTGAAGCTGGGGCCGCGCATCCTGCGCACCGAAACCGCCGCCTTGGCAGCCGTCGGCGCCATGCAAGCGGTGTGGGGGGACTACCGGTAGGGCGGAAGCCCGCTAGGCGGGCGTTCTGCCTGGCCTTGGCTCATTGGGGACGCTTGGCGCGGCGATGGCCGGGCGGATCGCCCCGCGAGCGGGGCATCCGCCCTACAGGAAGCGCAGCGGGTCGATGTGCCACTTTTCCGGCGACTCGTGCTTGACGATCTTGTCGCCGCCGCCGGCGCCCATGCGGCGAGACAAGTCCACGATTTCCGGCGCGATGTGGGTATTGCTCTTGAGGCTGAAGAACACCTTCACCTTGGGCGAGACCAGGTTGCTGTCGTTCTGCTCCACCACCACCCCCAGGCGGCCGCTTTCCAGCCGCACCAGGGTGCCGATGGGGTAAATGCCGATGGCGCGCATGAAGGCCTGCACCAGCTCCGGGTTGAAGTGGAACTTGGACCATTCGTAGATCTTGCGCAGCGCGTCGGTCGGCGCCATGCCCTTGTGGTAGCAGCGTTCCGAGGTCAGCGCGTCGTAAACGTCGACGATGGCCGCCATCTGCCCCAGTTGCGAAATCTCCTCGCCCTTCAGTCCGGCCGGATAGCCGCTGCCGTCGTGGCGCTCATGGTGCTGGCCGGCCACCAGGATGGCGGTTTCGGGGATGCCCGGCGTGGCGTGCAGGATTTTCTGGCTTTCCACCACATGGCATTTCATCACCTTGAACTCCTGCTCGGTCAGCTTGCCCGGCTTGTTCAGAATCTCGTCCGGCACCTTCATCTTGCCGATATCGTGCAGCATGCCGCCTATGCCGGCATGGTGGATGGCCTCGCGGCTCATGCCCATGGCGTTGCAGAAGCTGACCATCAGCGCGCCGACGCTGACCGAATGCTGGAAGGTGTAGTTGTCCTTGTCCTTGATGCGGCATAGCGACAGCAGGGCGCCGTTGTTGCGCAGGATGGATTCGGTGAGCTTTTCCACTTGCGGCTCCACCTGCTCCAGCTGTACCTGCTTGCCCAGGCGCACGTCCTGCAGGATGTTGCGCACGATCAGATTGGCCTCGCTGTGCACCAGCTGGGCGCGGCCGAACTCTTCGGCCGCCTCCACTCGCCGCGGCGGCGCGTTGTGGCGGCTGGCGATCTCGATCAGCTCGCTTTCCAGCTTTTGCCGCACCTCGTGCTCGGTCGGCGCGGACGGCAAGTCCAGGCCTTTGCTGGTGTCGATGTAGACCTCGTGAATGCCGGATTCGATGATCTTCTGGATCTCCGATTCCTTGCGCACCATGAAGCGGTTGACCAGGAAAGGATGGGACATCCAGTCGCTGTTCAGATCATGGATATACATGCCGACCTTGAGGTCGCTGACGTCGATGCGCTTTTTCATCTGTGTTCGGGATAGGGGTGGGTCCAGGCGCGGTAGGCGGCGTTCTTACTACAAGCATCAGCCCGCTTGGCGCGTTTTGCAAGACCGTTGCGCGCCCGTCATGGCAAGCGGGCATTCGCCCTGGCCAATGTCAACTCATATGCATGTAGTGATGGCCTGGGCTTGTCAAGCGCGGAGTGGCGTTATATATTCCCGCAATTTTGTTCGGAACGCAGGCATGAAACAGGCAGCAAGACAGCGCAGCAAGACCGTTGACACCCGTCTGGGTGGCGCGGCGGCGTCGCCGTTCCGCTCCGTCGTTCCCGAAACTCCCGTATTTCGTAAAAAGAGCCCCTGATTTCAGGGGCTTTTTTTTCGTCCACACCACGCCAACATGAGGAAAGCGATCATGGCCAATCCACTGTACCGCAAGCACATCATCTCCATACCCGACTTCAGCCGCGAGGAACTGGAACTGGTGGTGGATACCGCCGGCCGCCTCAAGCAGAACCCGCGCCGCGATCTGCTGCAGGACAAGCTGGTGGCCAGTTGCTTCTTCGAGCCGTCCACCCGCACCCGCTTGTCGTTTGAGACCGCCGTGCAGCGCCTGGGCGGCAATATCATCGGCTTCGCCGACGGCGGCAACACCAGCGCCAAGAAGGGCGAGACCCTGGCCGATTCGATCAAGATCATCAGCTCCTACACCGACGCGGTGGTGATGCGCCACCCCAAGGAAGGCGCGGCGCGCGTGGCCAGCGAATTCTCCGCCGTGCCGGTGATCAACGGCGGCGACGGCTCCAACCAGCACCCGACGCAGACGCTGCTCGACCTGTTCTCCATCCGCGAGACCCAGGGCCGGCTGGACGGCCTGACCGTGGCCTTCGCCGGCGACCTCAAATACGGTCGCACCGTGCACTCCTTGGCCCAGGCGCTGTCGTTGTTCGGCGCGCGCTTCTACTTCGTGGCGCCGGAAGTGCTGGCGATGCCGGACTACATCTGCGAGGAGCTGGACGAGAAAGGCATCCAGTACACCGTGGCGGAGAGCCTGGAAGACGTGATCCCGGAAGTGGACATCCTGTACATGACCCGCGTGCAGCGCGAACGCTTCGACGAGGCCGAATTCAAGAAAATCCAGGGCCAGTACGCGCTGCGCGCCGAGATGCTGAAAACCGCGCGGCCCGGCATGAAGGTGCTGCACCCGCTGCCGCGCGTGGACGAAATCGCGGTGGATGTGGACGCCACGCCGCACGCCTACTACTTCGAGCAGGCCAAGAACGGCGTCTACGCGCGCCAGGCGCTGCTGTCGCTGGTACTGAACGAGACCGTGTAATCAGGCAAGAAAAGGACAAGATCATGCAATATACCCGCACCGTAGAAGCGCTGAAGCAAGGCACGGTCATCGACCACATCCCGGCCGGCGAAGGCATCAAGATCCTGCGTCTGTTCAAGCTGGCCGAAACCGGCGAGCGCGTCACCGTCGGCCTCAACCTGTCCAGCCGCCACATGGGCAGCAAGGACCTGATCAAGGTGGAGAACGTGGCGCTGACCGAGGAGCAGGCCAACGAGCTGGCGCTGTTCGCGCCGCAAGCCACAGTCAATGTCATAGAAAATTTTGAAGTGGTCAAAAAGCACAAATTGACCCTGCCGGAAGCAGTGGAGGGCATTTTCTCGTGCCCGAACTCGAATTGCGTCTCTCACAACGAGCCGGTGACCAGCTATTTCTACGTCAAAACAGTCGCTCACGATACAAAAATGAAATGCAAGTATTGCGAAAAAGTGTTCACTAGGGATATTGTTGCGGAAGTGCGCTGAGTCGTACAAAGGACGAGAATAGAGACAATCAAGAAAAAAGCACTGCATTCGACAGTTGCGATCAGAGAGGCGCCGCAGGAAACTGCGGCGCTTTTCATTTCCCGTCCCTGGCGCCTCTGCTAGTCTTGGCGCCAGTCATCGTCACCTCGCGTTCCGCTCCATCGCCATGTTCCAGTCGTCCCGGCATCATCGCTTTGTCCTCATTCCGTTGTTCGCGGCCGCTTGCGGCGCGCTGGGCGCCTTGCTGGTGCTGTGTTTTCAGGGGCTGCTGCACCTGGGTGAGCACGCGCTGGCGCGGCATGGCGGCGGCCTGGTGGAAATCGCCAGCCGGCTGGCGCCGTGGCAGCGCGCGTTGGCGCCGATCATCGGCGGCCTGGTGGCAGGCTGGGTGCTGGAGCAGGGCCGGCGCCTGCTGCGCGGCGCGGCGGCCGGCGACTACCTGGAGGCGGTGCGTGTCGGCGACGGCCACCTGAGCCTGCGCCGTACCCTGGTCAACAGCCTGTCGTCGTTTTGCACCGTCGCCAGCGGCGGCTCCATCGGCCGCGAGGGCGCGATGGTGGCGCTGTCGGCGCAGGGCGGCTCCTTGCTGACCCGCTTGCTGCCGATGTCGCTGCCGCGCCGGCGGCGCATCGTGGCCTGCGGCATCGCCGCCGGCTGGGCCGCCGCCTATCACGCGCCGCTGTCAGCCGTGATTTTCGTCTGCGAGGTGGTGTGGCGGCGGCTGGACTGGCGCGCCCTGCCGGCGCTGGCCCTGGCGGCCTTGACCGCCAGCCTGACCGTCGATCATCTGTTTGGCCTGTCCCCCTTGTATCAGCCGCCGCCGCTGGCCTTGCCTGATCGCCTGGCCCTGGCCGGCTACTGCCTGCTGGCGCTGGGGCTGGGCGCGGTGTCTCCGCTGTTCTTGAAGCTGATGGAGCTGGGCCGCCACGCCTTTGGCCGCCTGCCTATGCGTTTGCCGCTGCGCATGGCGCTGGGCGGCTCGGTGGTGGGGGGGCTGGCCTGGTTCTGGCCGCAGATGTGGGGCAACGGCTACAGCACGGTGTCGTGGCTGCTGGGCCACCAGCCGGCTTGGCAGCTGGTGTTGACCCTGCTGCTGTGCAAGCTGGCCGCCACGGCCGCCACCAGCGGCTCCGGCGCGGTGGGCGGCATTTTCACGCCCATGCTGTTCGCCGGCGCGGCCGGCGGCGCGCTGGCCGGCCAGTTGCTGAATCTGGCGCTGCCGGGCTGGCTGCCGGGCGGCGGGGCGGTGCTGGTGGGGATGGCGGCTTTCCTGGCGGCTACCGCGCGGGCGCCGCTATTGGCGGTGGCGATGCTGATGGAGCTGACCGGCGCGTATTCCATGCTATTGCCGGTGGCGCTGGCCGCCGCGCTGGCGGCGCGCGTCAGCCGCCTGCTGGGCGGCCGCGCGCTATACCAGGACGAGGCCGGGGCGGTCAGGCGTCGGCGGCCGGGCCGCTGGTGGCGTCGTCGTCGATGAAGCGCTGCAGATAGACCAGGTCCAGCCAGCGGCCGAACTTGAAGCCCACTTGCGGCAGGCGGCCCACCTGGACGAAGCCCAGCTTTTCGTGGAAGCGGATCGAGGCCTCGTTGTCGGCGTCCACCGCGCCCAGCATGGTGTGCTTGCCCATCGCCTTGGCGCGCGGGAACAGCGCCTGCACCAAGGCGGTGCCTATGCCCTTGCTGCGGGCGTCGGCGGTCAGGTGCACGCTGTGCTCCACGGTGAAGCGGTAGCCGGGGCGGGTGCGGAAATCGCCGAAGCTGGAGAAGCCCAGCACGCGGCCGTCGTCCTCTTCTGCCAGCAGCACCGGGTAACCGGCGGCGGTGCGGTCCTGGAACCAGACGGCGAACTCGCCGGGCGTCAGCGGATCGTCGTTGTAGACGGCGGTGGTGGTGGCGATGACTTCGTTGTAGATGTCCAGTATCGCGGCGAGGTCTTCCAGATTGGCTTCACGAATCTGCATGATCTGTCCTTGCTTGAGGTCGTTGGGGCCTTGGGGCAGGCCATTGCAATTAACGTACCAGCTTCAGCCGGTCGTCGCGGGTTTCTTGCGCGGGCTGCGCTTCTTGCGCGCTGCCGCCGGCGCCGGCGTTTCGTCGAGCGGCGCGGCGGCCTCTACCGGCGCGTCCGGGACGGGCGGCTCGGCATCCTGCTTGAGCCGGATTTCGCTGTGCAGCTTGGAGCCGTTGCGGCTTTCCTGCACGGTCAGAAAATCCAGCTTCTTCACCATTTGCGACAGCCGGCCGTGGCCCCAGTTGCGCGGGTCGAACGAGGGATCGTTCTTGGCCAGGTAGGAGCCGACGGCGGACAGCTCGGCCCAGCCGCTGTCGCGCGCCACCGCCTCGATGGCGGAGGTGAACATGTCCTGCAGCGGATGGCGTTCCTTCGTGGGCGCGGGCTTGGCGCGTGAGCGGGTGGCGCGGGTCTTGGGCTTGTCGGCGGCCGGTTCCGGCTTGGCTTTGGCCGGCGGCGCCGGACGCAGGATTTCCGTGAACACGAATTTGTCGCAGGCGGCGATGAAAGGGCGCGGCGTCTTGGACTGCTCGCCCAGGCCGATCACGGTCAGCCCGCCCTCGCGCAGCCGGGTGGCCAGGCGGGTGAAGTCGCTGTCCGACGACACCAGGCAGAAGCCGTCGAAGTTGCCGGTGTAGAGCAGGTCCATCGCGTCGATGATCAGCGCGGAGTCCGTGGAATTTTTGCCCTTGGTGTAGGCGAACTGCTGAATGGGCGAGATGGCGTACTGGTGCAGCACTTCCTTCCAGCCCTTGAGCTGGGTGGTGGTCCAGTCGCCGTAGGCGCGCTTGACGATGGCGGTGCCGTACTTGGCCACTTCGGCCAGCAGCTCGGCGATCAACGATGATTGGGCGTTGTCGGCGTCTATCAGCACCGCCAGTTTGCGGTTTTCCATTGATGCTTTCGGTTGGGGCAACGCCACATGCTAAGCCGCGCTTTTTGCATCTGTCAAAACGAGGGCGTGGGATCTCGCTCGCGTTCCGCCTGCAGCGCGTGCTCGACGATGCGGTCGATCTCGCCATCCTGGCGCATGGCGGTGAGTGCCCGGTTCAGCTGTTTCAGAAAGTCCTGCTTGTAGGGAAAGTGGCCCGCGTCGCGGTTGGTGAAACCGACATAGCCCTGCTCTTCCGACACGGTCGCGGCCTTGGCCAGCTGGCCGGCTTCGTACAGGTGCTGGCGTTGCAGCCGGGCCAGCTCCAACTGGATGGCCAGGTCGTCGTTCAGATAGCAGTCCAGACGGCCGCGCAGCACTTTCAATAGATTGGCGCGGATATTGGCAGCCTCTTCCAGGGCGATTTTGCCCTGGCTCACCAGCCGCCAGAACGCGTCGCCGCCCGGCTTGAAGCCCGCGTTGTTGCCGAAGCGCAGGCCCTGGTAATCGTCCGGCCAGTTCGGGCGCGGCCGCTTCATCGCGTCGGGGCGGCAATAGACGGCGATGCGCTCGGTCAGCATGGGCACGGAATAGGGCTGCATGAAGGGGCGGTCATGCGGGCGGAAGTAGGGCGGCGACAAGGCCAGGGCGCGTCCGGCCTCCAGCTCGGCCAGGCCGCGCTTCCACGGCACGGGCCGCAAGTCCACTCGATAGTCCGGCATCCGCTCGGCGGCGGCGCGCAGGATGTCGTTGTAAATGCCGCGGGCCAGGCCGTCTGCCTCGTAAGAGTACGGCGCGTAGTCGTTGTCGGTCAGGATGGTAACGCTTGTTGCGGCGAGCGCCAGGCAAGGCGCGGCGGCGATCCAGACCAGGAGGATGGCGAACAGGCGCATGGGCGGCATCGTGGCGGACGGAGCAATGTGTCAGTTATAGCCCGAGGCGACCGAGGATGGATGGCATGGGTTTTGCGTGGGGTGCGGCAGGCAATTTTGCGGGGAGAGCGACATGACGGCGACAGGCACGGTCAGGACCAGCGACATGGTGGTGTTCAATTACCAGCGGCCGGTGCGGGCGCGCCGGGTGGAGCTGCAAGGCGGCAGCCGCTTGTGGCTGGTGGAGATGCTGGATCGGCGCTGCCAGGTCTGGGTGTGGCAGGACGAGTCGACCGGCGCCGACGCGGCGCTGGAGCGCGCGCGCCGGCTCAGCCTGATGCTGGATTGATTACTTCTTGGCGATGGTCTTGCCGTAGGTTTCCGCGGCGGCCTGCATCTTGGGCAGCAGGGTCTTTTCCGCGGTCTTCAGCGTTTCGCCGGCGATGCTGTTGATGATCTGCGGCTGCTGCTTCATCAGTTTTTGGCCGGCGGCGGACTTGTAGAAGGCGTTGATCTGCTTCAGCTCGTCGGCGCTGAACTGGGCGCTGAAGCTCTTCACCACGGTCTGCTCGAACTGCGCCTTGACTGCGGCGGAGCCGAAATAGTCGGTGGCCAGCTTGTGGATGTTTTCGCCATAGCCCTTCAGGCCGGCCTGCACCTTCTTCTGCTGCGCCTCATTCAGCTGGACCTTGTTTTTGACGAAGTATTCCTGCAGCAGCGGCACCGCGCTGGCGGAAGTGCGTTGCGCCAGGTCCGGCAGCATATTGCTGAGATTCAGCGTGGCGGCCAGTTCCTTGGCGCCGGCTTCCTGGGCGGCGTCGGCGTGAGCCAGCAGCGGCATGGCGAGCAGCGCGGCGAGAAGGCCGGCCTTGAGCGGGCGGGAGGCAAACATGGCAAATCCTTTGATCTGGTGAACGATGTCGGACCGGCAGTGTGACATCGCGGACGACCCAGGTCAAAGCGGTCGCGCGGCTCAGCGCGGCGACGGCGCGGCTAGCTGGCTCTGCCAGCCGCGATAGGCGCGCAGATTGTCGCGGGTCAGCAGCGTCACCGGCACCGTGACCTCGCGCGGCGTCTTCTGGCCCATCATCAGCCGCAGCGCCAGCCGCATCGCTTCGTGGCCCAGGCGGTAAGGCGACTGGCTGGCCGAGGCGACGATGGGCCCGGGCCGGGCCAGCGCTTGTTCGATGTCGGGCGAACCATCCACCGATGCGATGCGGACATGTCGCCATTCTTGCGGCGACAGCGCTTTTTCGCAGCCCAGCGCCTGGCGGTCGTTGATGGCGAATACGGCGTCGATGTCGGGATGGCGCGCCAGATCGCTTTGCAGCGCGCGCTGGCCGCCCAGGCTGGAGCCCAGTCCATTGGCGCCCTCCCGCACGCGGATGCCTGGAAACGGCGCCAGGGCGGCGCGGCAGCCGGCGATGCGGTCGCTGACCGAGCTGACCGGCGGCCCGCCCTGGATCAGCAGCGCGCCCTTGCCGCCCAGGCGCTCGGCCAGGTAGCGGCAGCCGATCTCGCCGGCCTGCCGGCTGTCGGACTTGACGATGCCGTCCGCCCCCGGCGCATCCACATCCACCGCCACCACCACGATGCCGGCGGCGCGCGCGGCCCGCACCTGCGGAGCGATGGCATGGCTGTCCACCGCGCCAAGCAGGATCAGGTCCGGTTTCTGCGCGATCAGCTGGCGCATTTGCTCGCGCTGGCGCGGCAGGTTGAAATTGGCTGACAGCGAGGTGATCTGCACGCCCGGGTTGATGCCGTAGGCGGTCTGGATGGCGCCGCGCACCAGCGCTTGGTAGAAGGGATTGTCCAGCGCGCCCACGGTGATGCCGATGCGCTGCAGCGGCATGGGCGTGGCTTCGGCACGCAGACAGAGCGACAGCAGACCGAACAGGGCGGCAAGGGCTAGACGCATGGCATGGGACGGGCAGCGTGAACGATGCTTCAGTCTAGACCATGCTTGTCGCGTCGGATTCGACGGGGGAGGGCAGACCGAGGCGGGCGCGGCCAGCCAGGCGCAGCAGCAGCGGCCAGCCTTCCTCCCATTGGCGGTGGCCGGAGTCCACGTTGATGTGGCCGGCGTGTTGCAGCCAGGCAATGGGCGCCTGCCAGTAGCCGGCCAGACGCGCGGCGCGCGCCGGCTGGCAAAAGGGGTCATCGCTGCTGGCGACGATATGGGCCGGAAACGGCAGCGGCTGGCGCGGGATGGGCGCGAAATCCATCAGTTCGGCGGGGACGAAAGCGCGCTCCACATCGGCCGGCGCCACCAGCAAGGCGCCGGCGATGCGGCCGGGATGACGCGCCGCATGGTGGGCGACGGCGATGCAGCCCAGGCTATGCGCGATGACCAGCGCCGGTTTGTCGCAGCGCGACAGCGCCGTCTCCAGGCCATGCAGCCAGTCTTGGCGTTGCGGCCGGTCCCAGTCGGCGTTGTCTACGCGGCGTGCGCCCAGACGGCGCTGCCAGTGGCTTTGCCAATGTGCCGGGCCGGAGTTGCGCCAGCCGGGCTGGATGATCAGATCGAAATCGTGCAAGGAAGTGAGCATGGCTGGCCCCGGCGTGTGCGATGCTCGACTGTAGCGTGGCCTTTATAGGTTTAAAAATAATAAAAAACTAAAATGTTATTATTAATTGAAATATATAAAATTCAGGACAGGCCCAGGTCGCGGCAGTTCAGCCACAATCGCAGGTCGAATTCCAGTTGGTGGTAATCCGCCAGCATGTGGCAGCACAGCTGATAAAAAGCCTTGTCGTGTTCGCGCTCCTTGAGGTGGGCCAGCTCGTGCACGACGATCATCTGCAGGAAGGGCAAGGGTAGCTCGCGGAACAGCGCGGCGATGCGGATTTCATTCTTGCTTTTCAGCCGGCCGCCCTGCACCCGTGAGATGGCGGTGTTGGTGCCCAGCGTGCCCTTGAGCGGATGCTGCTGGCTGTCGTACAGCACCTTGGCCGGCAGCGGGGCGTTTTTCAGATAGCGCTGCTTGAGATCGGCGACGAACTGGTACAGCGCCTTGTCGGTCTGCACCTCGTGGCGGTCCGGGTATTTGCGGCGCAACAGGGCATCCAGCTCGCCGGCGTCCAGCAGAGCCTGGGCCTGTTGCACCAGGGCGGGGGGATAGTGAAGCAGGTATTTGAGGGTGGCCATGGCGCTCATTGTAAGCGCCGCGGGGTCCGGCGTGTTGCCTGCCCCCGCACTCCGGCGCGATGCCTCACTTCAAGCGCTGCGGCGCGATCAATATGTTCTGGGCGTCATTGGACAGCCACAGCTGGCCATCCTGGATGGTGGCGGTCAGCTGCATGCCGCGCTCGGCAAGCGCGGCCAGCGCCTGCAGGGACTCAAAGTCCACGCGGTATACTTCCAGCTTGTCCAGGCGCGACAGTTTGCTTTCGTTCTGGCCCCACCATACTTCGCTGGCGCGGCCGCCATAGCTGTACAACACCACGCGGTCGGCGCGGGAGCAGGCTTTCTTCAGCCGCTTCTCGTCCGGCTCGCCCAGATCCACCCACAGTTCGATTTCATCGGAATAATTCTTCTGCCACAGCTCCGGCTCGTCGTCCGCGCACAGTCCGCGGGTGAAGGCCAGGGTCTCGCTGGCGTGCAGGGCGAAAGCGACGATGCGCAGCATCATCCGCTCCAGCGTCTCGGACGGATGCTGGGCCAGGGTCAGCGGATGGGTGGCGTAATAGCCGCGGTCCAGGTCGGACAGGGTGAGCGTGGCTTTGTAGATGGTGGCGTTCAGGGCCATGACGGGTCTTTGCGGCTTGCGGTTGACCGCGGCGCCGGATTGCGCGCGGGGCCTGATTCTAACGCTTGCCGCGCGACGGCGCCATGTCAGGGCGTGGGCAGGGTGTTGCACTCCAGCGATTCGCCGCGCCAGTTGACGCTGGCGTCGCGGCCCTTGATCCAGAATTCCACGCCCTGGCCCTGGTAGCGCGCGCCGCTGCCGCTGATGTCCTGGTGCACGATGACCAGGGCGTTGCCGCGTTCCAGCTTGGCGGTGGCGGGGCGGGTGCGGTAGAACGTGGCCAGGATGGTGACGTCGAACTGGCCGCGGCACTGATAGCGCAGCGGCGTCAGCGCCGGCGCCAGGCCCCAGGCTGCCTGCAGCTGAGAGATGCGCAGGATGTAGGTGTCGCCCAGGCACATGTGCGGGTCGTCGTTCTTCATGCACTCCCGCAGGCTTTTGACCCAGCGCCTCTGTTCCGACAGCAGCTTGCCGCGCGCGCTGTTGCCGCTCTGCTCGGCCTTGTTCAGCGCCTGGCTCCAGGCTTTTTCCAGACGGTTGTCCAGGCGGGTCAGGCCCTCATCCTGGCATACCATGCTTTCCACGGCGTTGGCCGGTTGCTCGCAGTGAAAGTCGGTGGCCACCGGCTGCGTGTCGGCGGGACTCTTCGCGGTCTGGACCGCAGGCCGCTCCGCGCCACCCGCGTGCGGGCGGTCGTTCTGGCTGGCCAAGGCCAGCGCCGGCAGCAGCAGCAGCGAACCGATCAGCCGGGAAGAGGCATGGGGCATATGGAATCCTCTGAAACAACATCAAAAAACGCCGCGTTGCCGCGGCGGGGCCTGCATGTTCCCATCGCTGGCGATTGACTGTAAACTTCGGCGCTCCGCGCGAGTGCCAGTCCCGCGCGCCACCCACCCAGAGTGTACAACTCAATTCACCCGTCAGCCTGGATTGGTCGCAGTTCCTGCGATGGGCCGTCGCAGGAGCATATTATGTCCGATCTTACCTTTGCTGACCTAGGCCTGGCCGAACCGTTATTGCGGGCCGTGGCCGACACCGGTTATACCACGCCGACGCCGATTCAGGCTCAGGCGATTCCCCAGGTGCTGCAAGGCGGCGACCTGCTGGCCGCGGCCCAGACCGGCACCGGCAAGACCGCCGGCTTCACCCTGCCGCTGCTGCAGCTGTTGATGCGCGCGCCCAGCCATCACGCCGGCCGCCCGCGCGCGCTGGTGCTGACGCCGACGCGCGAGCTGGCGGCCCAGGTGGAAGAGTCGGTGCGCACCTACAGCAAATATCTGCCCTTGAAGTCGCTGGTGATGTTCGGCGGCGTCAACATCAATCCGCAGATCAAGGCGCTGCGCGCGCCGGTGGACATCCTGGTGGCGACGCCGGGCCGCCTGCTGGACCACGTCGGCCAGAAGACCGTCGACCTGTCCGGCGTCGAGATCCTGGTGCTGGACGAAGCCGACCGCATGCTGGACATGGGCTTCATCCACGACATCAAGAAAGTGCTGGCCAAGCTGCCGGCCCAGCGGCAGAACCTGCTGTTCTCGGCCACCTTCTCCGACGAGATCAAGGCGCTGGCCGACAAGCTGCTGGACAACCCCAAGCTGGTGGAAGTGGCGCGCCGCAACACCACCAACGAGCTGGTGACGCAGAAGGTACACCTGGTCGACCGCGACAAGAAGACCGAGCTGTTGATCCATCTCATCCGCGAGCACAATTGGTTCCAGGTGCTGGTGTTCACCCGCACCAAGCACGGCGCCAACCGGCTGGCCGAAAAGCTGGACAAGATCGGCATCCCGGCCGCCGCCATCCATGGCAACAAGAGCCAGAACGCGCGTACCCGCGCGCTGGCCGACTTCAAGAGCGGCGAGCTGCAAGTGCTGGTGGCCACCGACATCGCCGCGCGCGGCCTGGACATCGACCAGCTGCCGCACGTGGTCAACTTCGAGTTGCCCAATGTGCCGGAAGACTACGTGCACCGCATCGGCCGCACCGGCCGCGCCGGCAGCCCGGGCGAGGCGCTGTCGCTGGTGTGCGTGGATGAATTCAGCTTCCTGCGCGACATCGAGAAGCTGATCAAGATGTCGATCGAGCGCTTCACCGTGCCGGGCTTCGAGGCCGACCTCAACGTCAAGCCGGAACCGATTCCGATGGGCGGCGGCGCCCGCGGCCGCGGCCAGGGCGCGCCGCGCGCGCAGGGTCAAGGCCGTGGCCAAGGCCAGAACCGCGGCCAAGGGCAGGGCCAGCCGCGCAACGCGCCGGCTAAGCCGCGCCACCAGACCGAAAGCAAGCCGGCCGGCCATGGCCGCAACGGCGGCCCGCGCCAGGGGCAAGGCCAGGGCGCGCGCACCGAGGGCAGCCGCTCCGCCAAACCGGCCGCGCCCAAGTCCGCGCTGTTCAGCCCGCCCAAGAACCGCTGATCGCCCAGCCGTTTCCAGTCGCGCCCGGTGTGAATTGCACCGGGCGTTTTTCATTGCTGCGGCCGGGCTGGGCGGTTATTCTCACCAAGAGACCGTTTGCGGCATATATAACAAACTGACGGCTCCTTACATTGCAGGAATCGGGAAAACGAAATGCGATACCACGGCATGCTGCTGGGTATCCTGAGCTGGGCCGCGCTGCTGACGGCTCCGGTTGAGGCTGCCCCTCGCCTCAAGATCACCCTGTCCAATCAGGAATGGCCGCCGTACATGGGCCAGGAGCTGCCTTACGACGGGATATTGTCGCGGCTGGTGAAGGAGGCCTTCGCCCGCGGCGGCGTGGACGTCACCTACCGCTATTACCCCAACAACCGCACCTTGCAATCGGCGCGCAACGGCCAAGTGGACGGCAGCTTTGGCTGGGCGCCGACGGCGGAGCGCAAGCGCGATTTGCTCTACACCGTGCCGGTGCTGTCCGCGCGCATGGTGTTTTTCCAGCGCAAGGACCACCGGTTGAACTGGAGCCAGTGGAGCGACTTGAAGGGCGCGCACGTCGGCGTCACCGTCGGCAATTACTATTCGGATGACTTCGACGCCCAGGTCAAGAATGGCTCGCTGCTCGTCGACAGCGCGCCGGACGACATGATCAACTTGCGCAAGTTGCTGGCCGGCCGCATCGACTTGTTCCCCATAGACCTGGAAGTGGGCAAGTATCTGATCGCCCATCACCTGTCCCCGGCGCAAGGCGCCTTGCTGGAGCCGCAGTCCAAGACTTTTTGGGCGGCGCCGCTGCACGTGGTGATCTGGCGCAAGCACGCGCGCGGGCCGGAACTGGTGGATCGCTTCAATCGCGGCTTGAAGGCGTTGCAGGACAGCGGCGATTTCGACCGCCTGCTGCAGGAGACGCGCGAGGCCTGCCTGCAGCCGCGCAGCGCCGCGCCTTAGCCGGCAGCCAGGTCCAGCGCCCTGCGGTAGATTCCCCGGCGCGCGGTCTCGTTGAAGCCCAGCTTGCGATGCAGGGCCAGCGAGGCGGCGTTGATATCCGCCACCATCGCCTCCAGGGCGGCGACGCCGCGGGCATGGAAAACGCCGGCCGTAGCGCCGTACATCGCGGCGGCGACGCCCTGGCCGGCGCAAGCCGCCTCCACGCCCACCGCTTCGATCCGGCCAGCGGCCGTGGCCAGCAGAAAGGCCTGATAGCGGCCGTCCGGCGCCGCCCATACCTGGCTGGCTTCGCCATCGGCCTCCAGCCAATCCTGGCGCAATTTTTCCACCGCGTGATACGGCACGTGGGGCACCTCGGCGAAGGCGCGGCCAAACAAGGCCGCCAGCTGCGGCCAGTCCATGTCGCGCAACGCGACCCGGCGCCAGCCGGCGGGCATAGGCCTGGGCGCGATGGACGCGCTGGCGGCGCGCAAGGTCAGGAAGTGGAAAGTAGGCCGGAAGCCGTGGGCCAGCAACGCTTCGTGTTTGTCCGTTTCGTTTTCGTTTGCTGCGACATGAACGAAACGCGCGCCTGCGGCGGCGGCTTCCCGCAGCAAGGCCGCTATCAGGTTGTCCAAGGCCGGCCTGTGCGCGGCGAGCAGAGGGCCGCCGTAGAGTTCGCCGTTGTGCGGCACATTGGACGCCACCCAGCCGACCACGCCCATGGCCCGGTCCTGTTCCAGCCAGACGCGCGCGTTTTCGCCGCGGCCGCGCATCGGGTCGTTCAACAGGGCGCGCAAAGCGCTGACCGGCTCCACGCCGGCGGGCGTCGCGCGCAGGGGCGCCAGTTCCGGCAAGAAGCGCTCGTGGTAGGGATGGATGCCGTTGCGCATGGCGCGTCCTGAAATGAAAAATTATGACGTTGCTATTTTTCGTTGGCAAGCCGCTCCCGCGCCTGCCGCAGCAGCCGCTGTGAGAGTTCTGGCTCGTCTATCAGCCGCGCCAGCGCCAGGCTGCCCATCATCAGGGCGAGGTCGGTCAGCGCTTCGCCGCTCCGGCCGTCTTTTTGCCGGGCTTGGTCCAGGGTGGCCAGCAAGGCGCGGACTTCCTCGCCGATTTGGCGGCGCACGGCAGCGCCCTGGCGCGCCAGCTCGTCGCCCAGCGCCGCCAGCGCGCAGCCGGAGTCGGGCAGGTCGCGGTGGGCGGGGCTGAGGTAGTCCGACGCCAAGGCCGCCAAACCGTCGCCCGGGGCCGCTGCTTCCAGCCTCTGCCGCCATTGCTGGTTTTGCTGGCGCAAGGCCTCGCCGCAGGCAGCGGCCACCAATTGTTCCTTGCTGTCGAAGTGGGCGTAGAAGCCGCCATGCGTCAGGCCAAGGTCAGCCATCAGGTTGGCGATGCCGACATTGGCCAGGCCCTCGGCGCGGAAGCGCAAGGCCGCCATGGCCACGATGCGTTGGCGGGTCTGGGCCTTGTGAGAGTCTGGATAGCGCATGCTTGCTCCCGTCGGGTTTTCATATGATTGCCATCATCTGAACAATACCAAGCAAAAACAGCAAGATAAAGTTCAGCCCTGTCCGCAAGAGCGATTCATGCCTTGGAGCAGCTTGGCATTGGCGTTGCTGGTCATTCAAGTCTAATCTGTTATGCATAAACAGGGCGGCTGCGGCTTGCCCGTCTACAGGATGGAGACGAGATGCCGTTCCGCGAAGTGACATGGCGTACCGGATGGAACTTTATCGGCTTGCAGGCGGCGGCAGCCTTGGCGTATGCGCTGTTTGCGACGCTGCTGGCGTGGTGTCTGCCCACGCCCCACCAAGGCGGGATGCAATTGGGCCTGCCTTTGGCGCTGGCGCTGTTGTTGCGCTTGGGTGGCCGCGTCTGGCCCGGCCTGGCGCTGGCCATGCTCTGGCTGGCCTGGCGGGAGCCCGGCCTCTTGGCGGCTGACCGGTCGCTGCTGGCGCTGAGTTGCCTGGCCGCCGCCCTGCTGGGCGCCAACTTGCCGCCGCGCCGCCGCTTGCCGTTTTACCGCCTGACCGACGTACTGGCTTTTCTGGCCGGCGCGGTTGGCTTGGCTAGCCTGCTGGCGGCCTTGGGCCGTGTTTTCGCCTTGTTGCCGGCCTACCGTCACGCCTTGACGGAGCTGGCATGGCTGGGCGCGCGGATGTGGCTGGGCAATGCGGTGTTGCTGCTGACCGTGACGCCGGTGTTGCTGCTGGCCGGACGCGGCGCGCGCAACGGGCCCGGCACGGCCTGTTGGCGCGAAACCTCGCTGGTCGCCGGCGTCACGCTGCTGTTGGCGGCGCTGGTGTGCTGCGGCCTGCATGGACAAGGCGGCCACTACGCCATCCTGCCTTATCTTTTCATCATGCCTTTGCTATGGCTGGCTTTCCGCAGCGAATTACGGCTGGCGCATGGCTTGTCGCTTGCCATCGTCGCGCTGGCGTTGACCGGCGTGCGCCTGGGCGTAGGCGCGCTCGCCATCGCCACGCCGGAAGAGTCCTTGTTGAACGTGGCGCTTCTGGCGCTGGTGCAGTCGGTGACCCTGCTGGTGTTCGGCGCGCTGCTGGACGAACGCCGGCAGGTGGAGCGTCGCCTGCTGCTGGCCAATCAGTCGCTGGAAGCCAAGGTGGGCGAGCGCACCCGCCAGTTGGCGGAAAGCGAGTCGCGCTTGCGGCTGATGGCCGACGCGGCGCCCTTCCCCCTGACCATGAACCGTCTGGCCGGCGGCGAACTGATCTACGCCAACGAAAGAGCGGAGGAATTGTTCGGCGCCAGTCTGCGGCCCGAGCGGGCATTGCGGGTGCAGGACTTTTACGTTCATGCCGGAGAGCGTGAAGAAGTGGCGCAGGCGCTGCGCGTGCGCGGCCGGGTGGAGGACAAGGAGGTCAGGCTGAAGGACGCGCAAGGCCGCGAGTTCTGGGCGCAGATTTCCTGCGCGACGGTGAAGAGCGACAAAACCTGGTATGTGATCAACGGCGTCAACGATATCAGCGAGCGCAAGCGCCTGGAGCAAAGCCTGCAAGACGCCAATACCGCCTTGCGGCGCCAGGTGGACGAAATCGAGCTGCTGCAGCAAGGGCTGCGCGAGCAGGCGCTGCGCGACCCGCTGACCGGCTTGTTCAATCGCCGTCATCTGGACGAGATCCTGCCGCGCGTGCTGGACCACATGCTGGCGCTGCACCGCGACGTGGCGGTGCTGATGGTGGATGCCGACCACTTCAAGCGCGTCAACGACACCTATGGCCACCGCTGCGGAGACGTGGTGTTGACCGCGCTGGGCGCCTACCTGAGCGACCACTTCCGCAGCGGCGACATCGTTTGCCGCTATGGCGGCGAGGAGTTTTTCGTGCTGCTGCCCGGCGCCTCGCTGGAGGCCGCCTTCGTCAAGGCGCAGAAGCTGTGCGAGACGGTGCGGCAGATGGAAATCGAGGCGTTGGGACACACGCTGTCGGTGACGCTGTCCATCGGCCTGGCGCTGTGCCCGCTGCACGGCGAGGACGCGGAAAGCGTGGTGCTGGCGGCGGACGAGGCCTTGTATCAGGCCAAGCAGCAAGGGCGGGATCGCGTTTGCGTCGCCGCGCCGCTGCAGACCCTGCTGTCCTGAGCCGGCGCGAAAAACGCCCGGATTCGTCCCGAAACGCATCCCGGCGCGACCGCTCCGCAAACGTCAACTGCCTCTAGCGTGCTACCATCCGGCCATGGAACTCTATCGACTGTTGCAACAACAAGGCTTTGGCGGCCGCAAGGAGTGCCGCCAGCTGATCGAATACGGCCTGGTGGAAGTGAACGGCGAGGTGGTGGACAACTATCGCGCCCAGTTCGAACTGGCCGACATCACCAGCCTGGCGGTGGACGACGAGCCGTGGCCGCTGGTGCGCGGCCCGCTCTATCTCTTGCTGCACAAGCCGGCCAATTATGAAACCTCGCACAAGCCGCAGTGCCATCCCAGCATCTACCGGCTGCTGCCGGACCCGTTTTCCAATCTGGACGTCAGCGCGGTGGGAAGGCTGGACGTGGACACCACCGGCCTGATCCTGCTGTCCAACGACGGCCAGTTCATCCACGCGCTCTCCTCGCCCAAGAAGCTGGTGCCCAAGGTCTACCGCGTGACCTTGAAGCATGAGGCGACGGAAGAGCTGATCGCCAAGCTGCAAAGCGGCGTCTACCTCAACGACGAGGCGCGAGAATTCGCCGCCGACAGCATCGAGCAGGTCGACGCCCACACCATTCTGCTGACCATCACCGAGGGCAAGTACCACCAGGTGAAGCGCATGGTGGCGGCGGCCAGCAACCGGGTGGAGGCCTTGCACCGCGAAAGCCTGGGCGCGATCGTGCTGGGCGAGTTGCCGGTGGGCGCGTGGCGGCATCTGACGGCCGAGGAATTGGCGGCCTTCGGCTTCTGATCGCATCGGCGGCGCAACAACGGCGGGAAGCTTGGCTCCCCGCCGTTTTTCATTGCGCCGCCGTTTCCATGGCAATGGGCTGTGGGACACCGCCGCGCGGCGCGGCCACATGGGCCCAAATGCCGGAGCGTTCCGGCGCGATGTGCCCGGCCAGGCGGTGGCCGTCCGGATAATCGCCGCCGTTCTGGCGGCGGAACGGAATCGGCGCTTCGTCGAACAGGCCGGCCAGCCGCGCCCGCCGCCTAGCGCCGCCGCACTTATTTGGCGGCTTTGCCTAAGCGCCGGTACAGCGTGGCGCGGCTGATGCCCAGGGCGCGCGCCGCGGCGCTGGCGTTGCCGCCGCAGCGGCGCAGAACTTGCGCTAGCGCGTTATCCGTCACAGCATGGCCCGCGCTGGCCATGTCCTCGCGCAGCGCGGCCGGTAGCTGCTCCAGGGTTAGCGTTGCGCCGTCGTCCACCAGCGCCAGCAAGGTGGCCAGCAGATTGGCCAGTTCGCGCAGATTGCCGGGCCAGCGGTAGCCGCGGATGGCGCGCGCCAGCTCCGGCGACAGCGTGACGCCGCGTTTGGCCGCGCCCATGCCGTCCAGCATGGCCTGAGCGATGGCGGCGATGTCGCCGCGTTCGCGCAGCGGCGGCAGGCTGAGGGGGTAATGGCACAGCCGGTAATACAGGTCGGCGCGGAAGCCGCCTTCGTCCACTCTGGCGCGCAAGTCGCGGTGGGTGGCGCAGATCAGCCGAATGTCCACTTTTTGCGCCGGCCCGCCGCCCAGCGGCGTCACCTCGCGCTCCTGCAATACCCGCAATAGCCGCGCCTGCATGGCCAGCGGCATGTCGCCTATCTCATCCAGGAACAGCACGCCGCCGTCCGCCTCGCGCAGCCTGCCTTTGCTGCCCTGGCGGCTGGCGCCGGTATAGGCGCCGGGCAGGTAGCCGAACAGCTCGGCCTCGATCAGCCCTTCGGGGATGGCCGCGCAATTGACCGCCACGAAGGGCTGGCGGCGGCGGCTGCCGGCGGCATGCAGCGCGCGCGCCAGCCTGTCCTTGCCGGTGCCGGTTTCGCCTAGGATCAGCACGGGGATGTCCGCTTCGAACAGCTTGTTCGCGATGGCGAACACCTCTGGCGGCATGCCGTCCAGCGGAGCGGCGTCGGCGGGCGTGGTCGGCCTGACGGCCGGCGCGGGCGGCGCGGGCGGCGTTGCCGGTGTGGCGACGGCCGGCGGTTTGAGGCGCGCGGACAGGCGTTGCGCGCCGATCCGCAGCAGGCTCAGCGCCTGGCCATGCTGATCTAGCCAGTGTTCCAGGCTTTGGCCGAACAGGGCGGCGAAATGGCGCGCTTGCCAGCCGCCGGGCTGCAGGCCGCATAGCGACAACCCGGCCCGATTGGCGGCCAGCAGGTGGCCATCGCCGTCGAAAACCAGCTGGCAGGCGGTCGGACTGTCGAGCAGGCGCGGGTCGGCGTGCAGGCTGAGCTGCCAGCCGTAACGGGCGGCCTCCTCCAGCAGCCGCGCTTCGATCAGGCCGCGCGCCGCTTGCAGCGCGCGCACTTGCACTTGGCCCAGCTTGCGGCTGGCGCCGCTGATGTCGAGCGCGCCCAGCAGCTCGCCCTGCGGACCGAGCAGCGGCGCGGCCGCGCAGGCCAGCACCCGGTTGCGTTCCAGATAATGCTCGGCCCCGCGCACCACGATGCTGTCGCGCGCCGCCAGCGCGGTGCCGATGGCGTTGGTGCCGCGCGCGGCCTCGCTCCAGTCCATGCCGGGCGTCAGCGCCAGCCGCGCCGCCTTGTCCAGAAAGGCGATGTCGCCGCTTTCGTCCAGTATCAGTCCGCGCCTGTCGGACACCACCAGCGCCAGGTCTTGGCCGGCCAGCTGCTCGAACAGCCCGGCCAGCGCCGGGCGGGCGGGTTCCAGCCAGGCCGCGTTGGCCTCGCGCCGTTCGCGCAATTCCATTTCCGTCAGCCTCTCGCCGCCGCGCGCGCCGGCGCTCAGGCCCAGGCCGCGGCAGCGTTGCCAGGAGTGCAGGATGGATGGCGGCAGCGCCTGTCCGGGCAATGGTTGGTCGGAGAAGAAGCGGCGGCGGATTTCGTCCAGCGGCAGGCGGGCGGCCTGGGTCATGCGCGTCTCCTGAGGTGTCTCATGGCCTTGCGACAGCTGTCGCGGCGCGAGACAGTTTCATGGGGCAGATGGGCCGATTATGGCCAGCTCATCGCCCTTGGCAATACGCTGATTTTTATCGGGATTTGCTGCGCTGCGGAATGTGGGAGTGAAAAACCGCGCGCGCCAAGGCAATCGACGATATTGCAATGCAAAATTCATAAATCTGGCATGGCCTTTGCGCTGTGGCGGAATCCGTTACACGGATACGCACCATCCACCTCAAAAGGAGACGCAAGATGGCAAACCTGCAACCCGGATTCCCGCTCAAAACGCGCTACGCCAACTATATCGGGGGCCAATGGGTGCCGCCGGTCAACGGACGCTATTTCGAGAACGTCACGCCCATCACCGGCAAGCCCTTGTGCGAGATTCCGCGCTCTGACGAGCAGGACGTGGAGCTGGCGCTGGATGCCGCCCATGCCGCGCGCTTCAAGTGGGGCCATACCCCGGTGACCGAGCGCGCCATCATCCTGAACAAGATCGCCGACCGCATGGAGGCCAATCTGGGTTTGCTGGCCGAAGTGGAAACCTGGGACAACGGCAAGCCGATACGCGAAACGCGGGCCGCCGACATCCCGCTGGCCATCGACCATTTCCGTTATTTCGCCGCCTGCGTGCGCGCCCAGGAGGGCAGCCTGGGCGAGATCGACGCCGATACGGTGTCCTACCACTTCCACGAGCCGCTGGGCGTGGTGGGCCAGATCATCCCGTGGAACTTCCCCATCCTGATGGCGGCGTGGAAGCTGGCGCCGGCGCTGGCGGCCGGCAACTGCGTGGTGCTGAAGCCGGCCGAACAGACGCCGCTGTCCATCCTGGTGTTGATGGAGCTGGTGGGCGACCTGCTGCCGCCCGGCGTGCTCAACGTGGTTAATGGCTTTGGCGTGGAGGCCGGCAAGCCGCTGGCCAGCTCCAAGCGCATCGCCAAGATCGCCTTCACCGGCGAAACCGGCACCGGCCGCCTGATCATGCAATACGCCAGCCAGAACCTGATTCCCGTGACGCTGGAACTGGGCGGCAAGTCGCCGAATATCTTCTTCGACGACGTGGCGGCCAAGGATGACGCCTTCTTCGACAAGGCCATCGAAGGCTTTGTGATGTTCGCGCTGAATCAGGGCGAAGTGTGCACCTGCCCCAGCCGCGCGCTGATCCATGAGTCCATCTACGACCGCTTCATGGAAAAAGCGCTGGCCCGCGTGGCCGCCATCAAGCAGGGCAACCCGCTGGATCCGTCCACCATGATAGGCGCGCAGGCTTCCATGGAGCAGATGGACAAGATCCAGAGCTATCTCGCCATCGGCCGCGAGGAAGGCGCCCAGCTGCTGGCCGGCGGAGCGCGCGCGCACTTGGACGGCGATCTGGCCGGCGGCTTCTACATTCAGCCCACGGTGTTCCACGGCCACAACAAGATGCGCATCTTCCAGGAAGAGATCTTCGGCCCGGTGGTGTCGGTGACCACCTTCCAGAATCGCGACGAGGCGCTGGCCATCGCCAACGACACGCTATATGGCCTGGGGGCCGGCGTGTGGACGCGGGACATGAACACCGCCTTCTTCATGGGCCGCCATATCGAAGCCGGCCGGGTGTGGACCAACTGCTACCACGCTTATCCGGCGCATGCGGCATTCGGTGGTTATAAGCAATCGGGCATCGGCCGCGAGACGCACAAGATGATGCTGGAGCACTACCAGCAGACCAAGAACCTGCTGGTCAGCTATGCCGAGGACAAGCTGGGCTTCTTCTAAACGCCCCGCGGATGCATCCGGCACCAACCGCCCTTGCGAGGGCGGTTTTTTTTGGCCCAGGGCTTGCGTCGGCCTGGATTGAGGCTGAAATAGAAGGAGAGGAATTCACATCAAATTATGCCTATGAATTTTTGTGGATTGCAAAATGTAATTTTTAAAATGAAATACATTTCATATTTACGTATAAGTTTTACATTTAGCCGCGCGCCCTACTCGTTTTATAGTCAGAAATCGAATGCCAAGCGCCGTGGCTGGGTTTGCGGCTGGCATGGGTGGACCTGATGGGAATGGCGGCGGCGAAGGGCCTGTGCCGGTTGCCGAGAGGACGGCGCAGGGGAAGAGAGGGCATCCGCGCTTGCGGCAAGACGCAAAAAAACCGGGCCTGGCTGGCCCGGTTGGCATGTGGAGCGGCGTGGCTTTAGCCTGCGCTCAGGTTGTCCAGCTCGGTTTGCAGCTTGACGCTGATCTGTTCCATGGACTTCATGCGGCCCAGAATGCCGGCCTCGTCCAGCTGTCCGCTTTGCGCGGCAGCGGCGACGGCGGCGTCCACCTGCTGCTGCAATTGTTGCAGCGGCGCGCGCAGCGCCTGCGCGGCGCTGCCGAACAGGGCGGCGCCGTCGCCTTCCAGCCAGGCGGCCAGTTCCGGCGCCGGCGCTTGAGCCAGCGCCTCCTCCACGGCGTGATAAGCGCTTTGCTTGTAGATCACGTGCGCGACTTTCTGCAGCGAGGTCTGCGATTTCATCTGCACTTCGCTGACTTGGCGCAGCACCTGATCGGATTGCTCGGCCAGGCTGGTGAAGCGCAGGCGGAAGGCTTCCACCGAGGTTTGCACCTCGCCGGCCACGCCGCCGGCCGCGCTGGCTTGTGTCTGCATGTCGCCGATACGGCTGGACAGAGTTTCCAGCACGCCCTGCACCTGGTTGGCGGTGCTCTTGCTGCGTTCGGCCAGTTTGCGCACTTCATCCGCCACCACGGCGAAGCCGCGGCCCATTTCGCCGGCGCGCGCCGCCTCGATCGCCGCGTTCAGGGCCAGCAGATTGGTCTGATCGGCGATGGCGGAAATATCGGCCAGCGACCGTTCAATGCCTTGCCATTCCTGCGCCAGCATCTGGCTGGCGGTGTCCATGCTGGTTACGCTGCCGGCGATGGTTTGCAGGTGGCCGGATAGCTCTTCCGCGCTGCGCAGGCTGTCGCGCGCGCCGGCCGCGTTGTCGCGCGTGATGCCGGCCACGCTGTCCATGGCCTGGTTGATCGTGGTCAGGTCCCCCTGGCTGCCCGCCAGGTCTTGCCGCAGATGCGGATTGCCCAGCGCCGCCAGCTGCGAGGACAGCCGATTGCGGCGGACGAAGCGGTCGTTTTCGGCCATGGCCTCGATCGCCTTGTTCACGTTTTCCAGCGAGCTGGACAGAATGCCCGGCAGGCCCTGGCTGAGCGGCCGGCGGCTGAAATTGCCCTGGCTGATTTCCTGGAAGCAGGTGTTGATTTCCTTGAAATAGGTTTCCACCAGGTCGAGAAAATCGTTGAGTTGCCAGGCCACCTGGCCCACTTCGCCCATTTCGCGGGTGTCGCGGCTGCGATGGTGCAGCTCGCCGCTGCAGGCGAGCCCCAACTGGCTGGTCAGCGAGTTCAGCAGCAGGAAGATGCGGCTGCCCTTTTGCCAGAGCCAGAAAGACAAGAAGAGGGTAGTGACGAGCAGCAGGGCGCTGATGGCGTGGTGGGCGAGCGGAGGCAGCAGGTAGTCGTCGATTATGGACAGCAGCACCAGCAGGTTGAAGCTGGCCAGGCCCCAGACCAGGTGGGTGCGCAGGAAGGGGGTGGGTTTGCGCGGCGAGCTCATCCGGTGACTCCTTTGGCTTTCAGTACCTCGGCGTTCAGTCCCAGGATGAAGTCCTGGTAACTGCAGCCTTTTTCTTGCAGCAGCGCGAGCAGCCAGTCGCGCGAGGCGTCCGGCGCGGCAGCCTTGCCGTGGGCGGCTTCTATCTTGCGCATCTCGGCGTAGATGGACTCGATGGCGGCGATGGCGGAGCGGCTGGGCGGACGCCGCACCGAATAGTAGCCTTGTAGCTTGCCGTACAAGTCATAGTCCGGCGTCACATTGGCCAGCACCCAGTAATAATTGCCGTCGGCGGTGGCGTTTTTCACCAGGGCGAAGAACTCGTGGCCGCCTTGCAGCGTTTGCCACATCAGGCGGTAGGCGCCGCGCGGCATGTCGGGATGGCGGATGATGTTATGCGGTTTGCCCAGCAGCTGGTGTTCGGCATAGCCGGAGATGCGCATGAACACGCGGTTGGCGTAGGTGATATGGCCGCTGGGATCGGTCTTGCTGACGATCAGCTCGTTGGGGGCCAGCTGTACTTCGCGGCCCGGGCCAGTGGGGTGGAGTTCCATGCTCGCTTCTTTCTGAACTTTACCCTTTGTAGTAGTACGGGCAAATGGGCATTGTCATGGGCAATGCATCATACGGCAAGCATTTATTTAAATGTTCTTTATGTATTAGCGCCTTTATTTAAAACAGAAAGCGCCTGGCGGGCGTGGCGTTTTGGCCAGCAAAACTGGCCTTTGGGCGAGCCGGCCGCGGGGCGGGAGAGGTCGAGGCTGGCGGGGCCAGGCCCGGCATGGCCAGGCCCTGGCGCGGGGCTTAGAGCTTGAGGATCTGTCTGGCCTGAATCGCGCAGGCGCGGGCCTCGGCGTTCAGCTTGGCGAAGGCGGGGCTGACGATGTCCTCGTGGCGGAGCCAGCGCACTTTGCGGACCAGCCGCCATTGATAGTGGATGCCCGCCGCATTGCTGGTTTGCTTCAGGTCCAGGTCAAACCACGGCGAGCGCGCCTGGCAGCTGAAGGCGGGCTGGATGGCCTTGGCGCCTTGCAGCGTGACGTTGCGCTCCAGAATTTCCGGATCGCCCAGGTAGAGGTCAGCCTGGTTGCCATTGCTGCGGTAGCTGTCGAATTCGTTCCAGCGCCTGTCCAGGTGCGGGTCATACAGATAGAGGCCGGAAATCTTTTCCAGCGCGCGCATGTCGACGGCTTGCAGGCGGATGGGGTAGCGCTCCGGCAGCAGGAAGCCGGTGGCGGCGCGTTCCACCTTGCAGCCTTGCGGCTGGTTGCCGCTGCCGTGGCAGATGCTTTGTTCCGTGCTGCTGGCGCCCTGGAAGCGGTCGCGCATGGTCAGCTCCACCAGCGGCCAGCCGGAAAGCTCCGTCTGGCTGGCGATCAGCGCGCTGCCATCCTTGCGCAGCACTTCATGCCGCTTGACGGATAGGCTGACGGTTGCCGGCTGGATGGGGATGTAGTCTTGGCGCACCTGGCCGTCGCGGCCCATCAGGTAGGTCGGGCGTTCCTGCAGGTCCGGCATGATGCGATCGGGCGCGAAGAAGGGATTGGTGGCGTCCAGCCATTCCACTTTGCCGTTTACCACCGCGCGCACGATCATGTGGTTGACCGTGCCCAGGCCGGGCAGCAGCGGCGGGGGGGCGAAGCGGCCGCGGAACACCAGCGCCGGTTCCGCGTCTATGCCCGCGGCGCGCAGCATGGCAGTCAGCAGGGTGGCCAGGTCCTTGCAGTCGCCGTAACCATGCTGTTCGATCTCGGCCAGCGTGAACGGCACCAGGCCGCGCTCGGCCAGCCGCTGATCGTTCAGGTAACGGTAATGGCTGTTGATGTGCTGCATGAAGGCCGCCACCTGCTGGGCGGCGGGCTTGCCCTTTTCGGCCGCCACCGCTGCTGCGGCGCCGGGCGGCAGCGGCGCCGCCAGGATTTCGTTGTAGCGCGCGGCATAGCTGCCGAAGTGCTGCTGCGGCTGTTCGCTGGTGGCCACGCTCAGCCGCGGCCAGGCGCGCAGGGCGCTGTCGTCGGCCTCATTGGTGAGGTTAAGGTAGCGCACGCCTTTCTGGTCGACGCTGATGGACCGCTTGTCCGCGCTTTCGCTCACTTGGAAGCCGTCCATTTTTTCGCCGCGCCAGATCAGCGGACGCGGCGAACTCAGTTCGAAATGATAGCTGTCATAGCGCACCGGTTCCGGGTCGAAATCCAGGCGGTACAGCAGCTCGCGGCTCAGCGGGGCGGCGGCGATGTGATGCTTCACTTCGTAACTCACCGTGCTGCCCACGGCCAGCTCCGGGAATGCCAGCCAGGTTTGCTTGTCGCGGCTTACGCCGGCATAGGGGTTGGGCGCGGCGCGCGTTTCCACTTGGGACTTGGCCAGCTGGATCACGCGGCCATCCTGTTGGCGGACGGCTCCGCTGAGGACTTCTAGGCGGTCGGTGTCCGGATAGGTGAAATCTATGCGCGACAGCAGGTCCTTGCCGGCGGGTTTCAAAATGGTGAATTGGTTGCGCGTGGTGCAATCGAGGCTGTTGTCGGTGTTGTGCTGGCAGCGGATGCTGGTTTGCAAGGCCAACGGCGCTTCGCTGACGGGCTGCAGCGCGGCCAGGGCAACGTGGCCGGAGCAGGCCAGGGCGGCGGCCAGGCTCAGGCGGGGGGCAGACTTTCGCATCGTGGTGAAACCATGAGTTGGGCCAGGCTGGACAGCTTGGCGTGTTAAATCGTCAGGAATGTCGATGATATTGCCATGAAGAGGCGGCGAAGGCCAGGTCTTGCGTCCAGGGCCCTTGCCGCGCCAGGGGGTTTGGACCGGCGCCAGCGGCGGGGGTTGCAGTGGAGGAATCAGGGGGCGGCGGTGACGAAGCCGATCTTGGCGACCCCGTTACGCTGCGCGGTGGCCAGGGCCTTGGCCACCGTTTCATAGCGCACGGCCTTGTCGGCGGACAAGTGCAGCTCAACGCCAGGGTTAGCCGCGGCGGCGGCGGCAAAGCGCGCCGGCAGCGCGGTCTCCGCCACCGGCTGGTCGTTCCAGAACAGCTTGCCGTCCGCCTGTACCGCCAGGCGGATCTGTTCCGGCTTGGCCTGATCGGCGGCGGCCTGGGCGCGCGGCAGGTCCACTTGCACCGCATTGGTCAGCAGCGGCGTGGTGATGATGAATACCACCAAGAGCACCAGCATCACGTCCACCAGCGGCGTGGTATTGGGTTCGGCCATCGGCGCGGCCGGGCCTGGGTTGAAGCTACCGAAGGCCATGGCCGTCTCCGGATTGGGTCAGTAATTGGGCGTGCAGGTCGTGGGCAAAGTCGTCCAGCTCCTGCGCCATCACGCGCTGGGCGCGGGTCAGCGCGTTATAGGCCAGCACCGCCGGGATGGCGGCGGCCAGGCCGGCAGCGGTGGCCACCAGCGCCTCGCCTATCGGGCCGGCCACTGCGCCTATGCTCATCTGGCCGGCGTGGCCGATATTGACCAGGGCGTGATAGATGCCCCAGACGGTGCCGAACAGGCCGACGAAGGGCGCGGTGGAGCCGATGGAGGCCAGCACGGTCAAACCGGCCTCCTGGCGCGCGTTTTCCCGCGCCAAGGCCTTGCGGATGGCGCGGGTCAGGAATTCGTCCACGCCGCAGGCCTGGCCCAGCGCGCGGCCGGCTTGGCCTTGGTATTGCCGCAAGGCGGCGATGCCGGCGCGGGCCAGCGCGGCGAATTGACTGGCGCTGCCCGCCAGGCCGTTCTCCGCCGCGCGCCAATCCGGCGCGCCCCACAGCGCGCTCTCGGCTTCGCGGTTGGCGCGGCGCAGCCGCCAGGCTTGCGCGCCGCGCACCAGGATCAAGTACCAGGTCAGCACCGACATCAGGATGAGGAGCAGGAACACCGCGATCAATACGGCGTCTCCTTGTTGGAATACGGTCAGAATGTTCATGAGCGGATCGATTTCAAAGAAAATTCAACGGGAACGATAAAGGTGTAGGCGATGGACTCGTCGCCGCGCTTGGCCGGAATGAAGCGCCAGCGTTTGACGGCGGCCAGCGCGGCGCGGTCCAGCCGGAAGAAGCCGCTGCTTTGCTGCACGCTGACGTCCAGCGGCAGGCCCTGGGCGCTGACATGGACGCGCAGCCGCACGGTGCCGGCTTCGCCGTCCTCCTGCGACTCCGATGGATAGGTCGGCGCGGGATTGTTCAGATAGCCGCCGCGCGCCAGCGGTTCGGTGATGGCCTGGGGCTTGCCCGTGGCTGCGGGTTTGTCATTGGTTTTGGGCGCGTCGGCAGCGAGGGAGGCGGCCGGCTGGGCCGGCGCGCTGATGGCTTGGGCCGGCGCGGGCGTGTCGATGGGCGTCTGGCTGGTCTGCAGCCGAGGCGTTGGGGGCGCGGTCTTGATTGGCGTCGGTTTCGCTTCCGTCTGGCGCGGTTTGGCCGGCGCGGCGGGCGTAGGCTTTGGGTATTCTCGCGGCGGCGCCGGCGCCACCATTTCCATGCTGAGGAGACGCGGCGGCGTGACGGCGGGCCGGCCGGCGCACGAGTCGTTCAGCAGCCACAGCGCCAGGACATGCGCCGCCAGCACGCCGCACAAGGCGGAAAATTGCAGAAAGGGTGCGGACTTCATGTGAATGATAGTAACGCAAATCATTCTCATTTTCTAGGCCGGGTGGGCAAGCCCTGTTGCCCATGCTTGCAATCGGGACAATCGCCAGCATATACCTGCCTATATCGGACAAAGGCCGGCACACCGCCGGCCGCCATACACTGGAATACCAATATGCAGCAGTTTGACGGAACCACTATCGTTTCCGTCCGGCGCGGCGAGCGCGTGGCGCTGGGCGGCGACGGGCAAGTGACCCTGGGCAATATCGTGATCAAGGCCACTGCGCGCAAGATACGCAAGCTGCACGGCGGCAAGGTGTTGGCCGGTTTCGCCGGCGGCACGGCCGACGCCTTCACGCTGATCGAGCGCTTCGAGGCCAAGCTGCAAAAGCACCAGGGCAACTTGCTGGTGTCGGCGGTGGAGCTGGCCAAGGACTGGCGCACCGACCGCATGCTGCGCCGGCTGGAGGCGATGCTGATCGTGGCCGACAAGGACCATACGCTGATCATCACCGGCAACGGCGACGTGCTGGAGCCGGAGCAGGGCATCGCCGCCATCGGCTCCGGCGGCGCCTTCGCCCAGTCCGCCGCGCGCGCGCTGTTCGAGAACACGGACCTGGCGCCGGAAGTGGTGGTGAAGAAGTCGCTGGAGATCGCCGGCGACATCTGCATCTACACCAACCACAACCACCTGATTGAAACCCTGGGCCCGGACGACGAGGCCTGACCCCGAATGCAAGACCCGGCCATCGCGGCCGGGCGGAGAACGTCATGACGCAAATGACCCCGCAGGAAATCGTCCACGAACTGGACCAGCACATCATCGGCCAGCACAAGGCCAAGCGCGCCGTCGCCATCGCCCTGCGCAACCGCTGGCGCCGCCAGCAGGTGGCCGAGCCGCTGCGCAGCGAGATCACCCCCAAGAACATTCTGATGATAGGCCCCACCGGCGTGGGAAAGACCGAGATCGCCCGCCGCCTGGCCAAGCTGTCCGGCGCGCCCTTCATCAAGGTGGAAGCCACCAAGTTCACCGAGGTGGGCTATGTCGGCCGCGACGTGGACACCATCATCCGCGACCTGATGGACGTGGCGATCAAGGACACCCGCGAGGCGGCGATCAAGCGCAACCGGGTGCGCGCCGAAGACGCCGCCGAGGAGCGCATCCTCGACGTGCTGCTGCCGCAGCCGCGCAAGCAGCCGTCGGGCTTCTTCGCCGAGGAGCCGGTTGCCGAGGAGAAGCATGAGGACGGCGCTACCCGCCAGAAATTCCGCAAGATGCTGCGCGAGGGCAAGTTCGACGATAAAGAGATCGAGCTGGAAATCGCCGCGCCGGTGGCGCAGATGAACGTGATGGCGCCGCCGGGCATGGAGGATTTCGCCAGCCAGCTGCAAGGCATGTTCCAGGGCATGGGCGCCGGCAAGAAGCAGACCGCCAAGATGAAGGTGGCGGACGCCTTCAAGCAACTGATAGACGAAGAAGCCGCCAAACTGGTCAACGACGAAGAGCTGAAGGCCGAGGCGCTGAAGAACGTCGAGCAGAACGGCATTGTCTTCCTCGATGAGATCGACAAGGTCACCAGCCGCGGCGAAGGCCACAGCGGCGCCGACGTATCGCGCGCCGGCGTGCAGCGCGACCTGCTGCCGCTGGTGGAGGGCACCACGGTGTCCACCAAGTACGGCATGGTGAAGACCGATCACATCCTGTTCATCGCCTCCGGCGCTTTCCAGCTGTCCAAGCCGTCCGACCTGATCCCGGAACTGCAGGGCCGCCTGCCGATCCGCGTCGAGCTGTCGTCCTTGTCCGTCGACGACTTCAAGGCCATCCTGACCAGCACCAACGCCTGCCTGACGCGCCAATACCAGGCGCTGCTGGCCACCGAGGGCGTGGAGCTGGCGTTCGAGGAATCCGGCATCCAGCGCCTGGCCGAGATCGCCTGGCAGGTCAACGAGAAAACCGAGAACATCGGCGCCCGCCGTCTGTACACGGTGATGGAGAAGCTGCTGGAGGAAGTGGCTTTCGACGCCAAGGCGGGCGAGTGCAAGATCGACGGTGCCTACGTGGACGGCAAGCTGGGCGAAGTGGCCGAACGCGAGGACCTGGCGCGCTACGTGCTGTAATCATTCCGCAGACGCCTGTCTGCGCGTGACGCCCTTCTCTCTCGCGGGAGAGGGGCGGGGAAAGGGGGCGATCCGCCCCCTTTGCCTATATAAAGACAGAACGACATATATATAGAGACAACGGCGGCCCCAGGCCGCCGTTTGGCTTTATACCGGCTGCTTCAGCTTATCGACAGCCGGCGCGATGACTTCGAAGGCCTCCGGGTGTTGCTTCAAGTACCAATCCTTCACCTCTTCATGGCTCAGGTTCAGGAAACGGTTGACGCCGGGCAGCAGCAACATGGGCGGCACGGTCAGCAGGTGAAAGACTGCGAAGAACAGATACACCGCATCCAGCGACCAGTGGGCCAGCAGCATGCCTGCCAGCGCCGGCCCCAACATGCCGCCCAGCTTGGCCACCAGCACATTGATCGCCGATACCCGCGCGCGATAGGCTTCCGGCACCGCCAGGGTGCGATGGGTCTGGCCGATCAGCATGGTGATGGACAGCAGCACGCCTTCCATGCCGAACATGGCCAGCATCACCATCGGGTGATCGGTCAGCGCCACCACCAGGAACACCGCGCCTAGCGCGCACATGGCGAAGGCGCGGGCGCGCGGCCGGCTGCAGCGCTGCAGCAGGCGGTGAGTCAGCCATAGCGAGCCGACCAACAGGCCGCCGCTGACCGCCGCCTCGCAGGCGCCCAGCCAGAATGCCGGCAGCTTCAGCTGGTGCAGCTTGATCGGCAACAGCGTGGCCACCATGGGAAAGTAGGCGGTCATCACCAGCAAGCCCCAAAATGCCCAGCTGCGTTCCAGTGGGATGCGCCAGCGCAGGCGCAGGCCGCTGCGTATCTGCTCGATGAAGCTTTCGGCCCGGACATGCTCCAGGCTGCGTGGCGGGATCTGGATGCGCAAGGCGCCGACGGCGGCGATGGCCAGCAGCAGCGCATAGCTGCTCAGGGCCAGCCAGGCGGGCGCGACGGCCATCAGGCTGCCGCCGATGACCGGGCCAATCAGATTGCCCATCGACTGCGAACTTTTTTGCAGCGACAAGGCGTCGGACAGGCGCGCCGCCGGCACCAGTTCCGAGGCGATGCTGAGCATGGACGGAATCACCATGGCCCAGGCGAGCATGGCCAGCGACTCGCTGGCTACCACCCAAGCCAATTTATAGATATGGAACCAAGCCATAGTGGCCAAGGCCAAGCCGGACAGCATGGCCAGTACGATGCCGCCGGCGATGACGCGGTTCTTGGGAAAGCGGTCGCCCAGCGGCGCGGTCAGCGGCAGCGCCACCAGCATCACCAGCGCGGTCAAGGTGCTGAACCAGGCCATGTCGCTGGCGCCGCCCATGGTCACCACCCACCAGCTGATGCTGACATAGCCGGCGCCCATGGCCAGACCGCTCAATACATCGCTGAGCATCAGCAGATGAAATCCCGAAGGCAGGCCATGGATGCGTTGTTTCAGGGAAATGTTCATGGCTTGCTCCTTAAGGATGAAGGGCGGTTGATTCTAGCCTGAAATGACAATGTCAAAAAGCTGGAGGATGAAAAATAGGTAACTTCCGCTTTTCTCAGAAAATAAGCGGTGAATTGAGTGGGTTTCAAAAGTTTTCAATGCTTGGATCAGTGGAGCAGGCCGTCATTTTGAAGAGTCTAGAGCGGAGATATTCAAAAGTTAATATGAATATTTTCTTTTAAATCAGTTATTTGTAGAATCTGCCGTGAAATTTTCGTCTTTTTCTCAAAAAACCTGTTGACCGAGGGTGAGGGTGCAGGTATAGTTCGCCTCCTCAGCTGACGCAGCGAACGAAACGGCGGAAACGAAACGGTTTCCGGGGTGACGAAAACAGCGTCCAGCACTGCTCTTTAACAGAACGAATAACCGATAGGTGTAAGTGCTTGGTGAAAGCCAAATACTTGCACTGCAAGAGACAAGAGATACTTGTTTATTTCTTTGAACTTGCGTGCCAGAAAATTGCTATGAGATTGAACTGAAGAGTTTGATCCTGGCTCAGATTGAACGCTGGCGGCATGCTTTACACATGCAAGTCGAACGGCAGCACGGGAGCTTGCTCCTGGTGGCGAGTGGCGAACGGGTGAGTAATGCATCGGAATGTACCGTGTAATGGGGGATAGCTCGGCGAAAGCCGGATTAATACCGCATACGCCCTGAGGGGGAAAGCGGGGGATCGAAAGACCTCGCGTTATACGAGCAGCCGATGTCTGATTAGCTAGTTGGTGAGGTAAGAGCTCACCAAGGCGACGATCAGTAGCGGGTCTGAGAGGATGATCCGCCACACTGGGACTGAGACACGGCCCAGACTCCTACGGGAGGCAGCAGTGGGGAATTTTGGACAATGGGCGCAAGCCTGATCCAGCCATGCCGCGTGTCTGAAGAAGGCCTTCGGGTTGTAAAGGACTTTTGTCAGGGAGGAAATCCCTAGCGCTAATACCGCTGGGGGATGACAGTACCTGAAGAATAAGCACCGGCTAACTACGTGCCAGCAGCCGCGGTAATACGTAGGGTGCAAGCGTTAATCGGAATTACTGGGCGTAAAGCGTGCGCAGGCGGTTGTGCAAGTCTGATGTGAAAGCCCCGGGCTTAACCTGGGAACGGCATTGGAGACTGCACGACTAGAGTGCGTCAGAGGGGGGTAGAATTCCACGTGTAGCAGTGAAATGCGTAGAGATGTGGAGGAATACCGATGGCGAAGGCAGCCCCCTGGGATGACACTGACGCTCATGCACGAAAGCGTGGGGAGCAAACAGGATTAGATACCCTGGTAGTCCACGCCCTAAACGATGTCAACTAGCTGTTGGGGGTTTGAATCCTTGGTAGCGTAGCTAACGCGTGAAGTTGACCGCCTGGGGAGTACGGCCGCAAGGTTAAAACTCAAAGGAATTGACGGGGACCCGCACAAGCGGTGGATGATGTGGATTAATTCGATGCAACGCGAAAAACCTTACCTGCTCTTGACATGTACGGAACTTGGTAGAGATATCTTGGTGCCCGAAAGGGAGCCGTAACACAGGTGCTGCATGGCTGTCGTCAGCTCGTGTCGTGAGATGTTGGGTTAAGTCCCGCAACGAGCGCAACCCTTGTCATTAGTTGCCATCATTCAGTTGGGCACTCTAATGAGACTGCCGGTGACAAACCGGAGGAAGGTGGGGATGACGTCAAGTCCTCATGGCCCTTATGAGCAGGGCTTCACACGTCATACAATGGTCGGTACAGAGGGTCGCTAAGCCGCGAGGTGGTGCCAATCTCATAAAACCGATCGTAGTCCGGATCGCACTCTGCAACTCGAGTGCGTGAAGTCGGAATCGCTAGTAATCGCAGATCAGCATGCTGCGGTGAATACGTTCCCGGGTCTTGTACACACCGCCCGTCACACCATGGGAGTGAGTTTCACCAGAAGTGGGTAGGCTAACCGCAAGGAGGCCGCTTACCACGGTGGGATTCATGACTGGGGTGAAGTCGTAACAAGGTAGCCGTAGGGGAACCTGCGGCTGGATCACCTCCTTTCTAGAGAAGGCGATCGCCAAGCACTTACAGCCTATCGGTTATTCAAGTTAAGGGCATTTTCGATGAAAATCGGCGCAGCTCTGCGTTGAAAGCTTCCTCGTGTACTCGATGTACACGTCGTCAGCTTTCGCCTGGATCTGCTTGATTTTGATCGAAAAGGATGTGGTATCAAACGACTACTGGGTTTGTAGCTCAGCTGGTTAGAGCACTGTGTTGATAACGCAGGGGTCGTAGGTTCGAGTCCTACCAGACCCACCAGTATTTTTTGGGTCAGGCAAGGCGCGAAGAAGCGACATGTGCTTATGCACATGAGCGACTGAGCAACGCAGCATCACCCAAAAAGAGGGGGATTAGCTCAGTTGGGAGAGCACCTGCTTTGCAAGCAGGGGGTCGTCGGTTCGATCCCGTCATCCTCCACCATCGCAAACAAAATCGAATTCGGAAGAGTTGGATTCTGTTTGCGTTGTATAAACGCCCGATCTTTAACAAACTGAAGAAGCCGAATATATAAAGACGGCGAGATGAAGATGCAGAGTTAATTCTGTGCATCAACAAATCGTCATCTTGGGTATTTGATTGTATCTAAGGCTGCGTCGCGATATCAAAAGGGGCGGTGCAGTCGTCGCACAAACACTCTCTGTTGTTGCGGTAATTTAGGTTACTGAAATGATAGGGTCAAGCGACTAAGTGCATCTGGTGGATGCCTTGGCGATCATAGGCGATGAAGGACGTGTAAGCCTGCGAAAAGCGCGGGGGAGCTGGCAATAGAGCTTTGATCCCGCGATGTCCGAATGGGGAAACCCCTCCGCAAGGAGATCCCTGACTGAATCCATAGGTCAGAGGAGGCGAACCGAGTGAACTGAAACATCTAAGTAACTCGAGGAAAAGAAATCAACCGAGATTCCGTAAGTAGTGGCGAGCGAACGCGGAACAGCCTGACTGTGTTATGAGTTGCGTTAGTGGAATGGAATGGAAAGTCCAGCCGTAGTGGGTGATAGCCCCGTACACGAAAACGCATCGCAAGAACTAAGCAGTCGAGAAGTAGGGCGGGACACGAGAAATCCTGTCTGAAGATGGGGGGACCATCCTCCAAGGCTAAATACTCATGATCGACCGATAGTGAACCAGTACCGTGAGGGAAAGGCGAAAAGAACCCCGGGAGGGGAGTGAAATAGAACCTGAAACCGGATGCATACAAACAGTGGGAGCGGACTTGTTCCGTGACTGCGTACCTTTTGTATAATGGGTCAGCGACTTACGTTCAGTAGCAAGCTTAACCGAATAGGGGAGGCGTAGGGAAACCGAGTCCGAATAGGGCGATTGAGTTGCTGGGCGTAGACCCGAAACCGAGTGATCTATCCATGGCCAGGATGAAGGTGCGGTAACACGCACTGGAGGTCCGAACCCACTAGTGTTGCAAAACTAGGGGATGAGCTGTGGATAGGGGTGAAAGGCTAAACAAACTCGGAGATAGCTGGTTCTCCCCGAAAACTATTTAGGTAGTGCCTCATGTATCACTTCCGGGGGTAAAGCACTGTTATGGCTAGGGGGTCATTGCGATTTACCAAACCATGGCAAACTCTGAATACCGGAAAGTGCAAGCATGGGAGACAGACGGTGGGTGCTAACGTCCATCGTCAAGAGGGAAACAACCCAGACCGCCAGCTAAGGTCCCAAATGATCAGTTAAGTGGTAAACGAAGTGGGAAGGCCTAGACAGCCAGGATGTTGGCTTAGAAGCAGCCATCATTTAAAGAAAGCGTAATAGCTCACTGGTCGAGTCGTCCTGCGCGGAAGATGTAACGGGGCTCAAACTGATAACCGAAGCTGCGGATGCACAGTTTACTGTGCGTGGTAGGGGAGCGTTCTGTAGGTCTGTGAAGGTGTCTCGTAAGGGATGCTGGAGATATCAGAAGTGCGAATGCTGACATGAGTAGCGATAAAGCGGGTGAAAAGCCCGCTCGCCGAAAGCCCAAGGTTTCCTACGCAACGTTCATCGGCGTAGGGTGAGTCGGCCCCTAAGGCGAGGCTGAAAAGCGTAGTCGATGGGAAACGGGTTAAAATTCCCGTACTTTTATGTAGTGCGATGTGGGGACGGAGAAGGTTAGGTCAGCAGACTGTTGGAATAGTCTGTTCAAGCCGGTAGGCTGGGGTGGTAGGCAAATCCGCCGCCCCTTAAGGCCGAGAAGTGATAACGAGGGTCTACGGACCTGAAGTGACTGATACCACGCTTCCAGGAAAAGCCACTAAGCTTCAGCTACATAAGAACCGTACCGCAAACCGACACAGGTGGGCAGGATGAGAATTCTAAGGCGCTTGAGAGAACTCAGGAGAAGGAACTCGGCAAATTGATACCGTAACTTCGGGAGAAGGTATGCCTGTTGAGGTGTAGTGACTTGCTCACGAAGCTTTGACAGGTCGCAGAGAATCGGTGGCTGCGACTGTTTAACAAAAACACAGCACTGTGCCAACACGAAAGTGGACGTATACGGTGTGACGCCTGCCCGGTGCCGGAAGGTTAAGTGATGGGGTGCAAGCTCTTGATCGAAGCCCCGGTAAACGGCGGCCGTAACTATAACGGTCCTAAGGTAGCGAAATTCCTTGTCGGGTAAGTTCCGACCCGCACGAATGGCGTAACGATGGCCACACTGTCTCCTCCTGAGACTCAGCGAAGTTGAAGTGTTTGTGAAGATGCAATCTCCCCGCTGCTAGACGGAAAGACCCCGTGAACCTTTACTGTAGCTTTGCATTGGACTTTGAACAGACTTGTGTAGGATAGGTGGGAGGCTTTGAAGTCAGGACGCTAGTTCTGATGGAGCCGTCCTTGAAATACCACCCTGGTGTGTTTGAGGTTCTAACCTTGGTCCGTGATCCGGATTGGGGACAGTGCATGGTAGGCAGTTTGACTGGGGCGGTCTCCTCCCAAAGTGTAACGGAGGAGTTCGAAGGTTACCTAGGTACGGTCGGAAATCGTGCTGATAGTGCAATGGCAAAAGGTAGCTTAACTGCGAGACCGACAAGTCGAGCAGGTGCGAAAGCAGGACATAGTGATCCGGTGGTTCTGAATGGAAGGGCCATCGCTCAACGGATAAAAGGTACTCCGGGGATAACAGGCTGATACCGCCCAAGAGTTCACATCGACGGCGGTGTTTGGCACCTCGATGTCGGCTCATCACATCCTGGGGCTGTAGCCGGTCCCAAGGGTATGGCTGTTCGCCATTTAAAGTGGTACGTGAGCTGGGTTCAAAACGTCGTGAGACAGTTTGGTCCCTATCTGCAGTGGGCGTTGGAAGTTTGACGGGGGCTGCTCCTAGTACGAGAGGACCGGAGTGGACGAACCTCTGGTGTACCGGTTGTCACGCCAGTGGCATTGCCGGGTAGCTAAGTTCGGAAGAGATAACCGCTGAAAGCATCTAAGCGGGAAACTTGCCTGAAGATGAGACTTCCCTGGAGGCTTGACCTCCCTGAAGAGTCGTTCGAGACCAGGACGTTGATAGGTCGGGTGTGGAAGCGCTGTGAGGCGTGAAGCTAACCGATACTAATTGCTCGTGAGGCTTGATCCTATCATTTGAGTGGCTTGGGGAACCAAGACGCGAGATAGAGTGTGTGCGACACAATTGAATACCGAATATTCAGAATCAGAGAACCTCTCTGGTTCAGGCTTCTTGAGTTTGTACAAGTTTATGTCTGGTGGCCTTAGCGAGATGGTCCCACGCCTTCCCATCCCGAACAGGACCGTGAAACATCTTAGCGCCGATGATAGTGTGGCATTCGCCATGTGAAAGTAGGACACCGCCAGACGCCCCATACCGAAGCCCAGCTCAACCGAGCTGGGCTTTGTGCATTGGCGCCGGCGCGCGCCGACCCCAACCCGCCCCGACAGGATGCCCTGCCGGGGCTTTGCTGTTTCTGGGGCCGTTTCAAGCGGCCTTGCGGGCGTTCTTCAGTATTTTGTACACCCATTGCACCGAGATGCCGTGCTTCAACGCCAGTTCGGCATGGTTGCCGCCGTTGAAGTCTTGCAGAATTTGCCGATCGCGCTCGGCGGACTTGCTGCTCTTGCCCAACGGGAAGTAGATGTTTTGGCCGCCCCAGTGCTGCGCCATGCGGCGGGTGATTTCCTGGGCGATCTTCTCCGCCTGGCGGCTTTCGGTATTGGCCAGCTGGCGCAAGGCCAGCGTGATGTGGTCGGTCAGGTCGGCCAGCAGTTCCGGTCCCTTGCTGCGTAATTGTGCTTGCATGTGCGCTCCCGCGGGCGATGTCATCCAATGCGGCCATTTTTCCATTTCTCCCGCTCGCCCGCCTTTTGACCGGTGTCAGCATCATGTCAGCGCCATGTCAGTGACGCACTTCCTAAAGGCGGCTACAAGCTCCCTCCCTCCCTCATCCGGCATTCTTCGCCTCGTTCGGCAAGCAGTCTCGCTGGCCGGCGATCCGAGCGCGTTGGCGCATCTCTCTTCCCCCTGTCCTGGAGTCCCTTGTGGCAAGCACCTCCCAAATTGTCGATGCGCTGCTGGCGCGTTTGCGTGCCGGCGTGCCGCAGCTGACCGTCGAGTACTTCGCCGGCGCCGAGGATGACTATCCGCTGACGCACCCGCAAGGCGCGGCGCTGCTGTGCCTGCGCGGCAGCCAATTCGGCCCGCTGCGCGACGGCTACGGCCAACTGCGCACGCTGCAACTGACGATCACGGTTCTGCTCGGCCAAAGCCGCGCCGGAGAGGCGGATGGCGATGTGCTGGACGCGATCCGGCGCAGCTGCCTCGGCTTTGCGCCGCCGGATTGCCAGCCGGCGTGGCTGCTGACCGAAACCTTCCTGGGCTACCGCGACGGCGTGGCGCGCTACGCCATCGCTTTGGCCACCGACACCCTGCAGGTGGCGGATGCCGCCCCGGATGCCTTGCCTGTGCTAACCGCAGTCTCACTCGAGGAGCAACCATGAAGTATCTGTATTCCGGCCCGATCAGCGGCGTCACTCTGGCCGACGGCCAGGAAATCATGCTGTTTCCCGGCCATGAGGTGGAAATGCCGGAGAACCACAACTACACCCGCACGCTGGTGGCGCTGGGCTACCTGAGCGCGCAGCCGGTTTCCGCAGCCGAAACCGCAATCCCTTCCCACACCGCTGAACAAGGAGCGTAAGCATGGCGGCAAATTATCTGCATGGCGTTGAAACCATCGAAGTGGAGCGCGGCCCGCGCCCGGTGCGCACGGTCAAATCGGCCGTGATCGGCCTGATCGGCACCGCGCCGCAAGCCCCGGTCGGCGGCATCAATGCGCCGGTGCTGAGCCTGTCCGAAAAAGACGCCGCGGCCTTCGGCCCGCAGCTGCCGGGCTTCACCATCCCGCAGGCGCTGAGCGCCATCTATGACCACGGCGCCGGTTCCGTGATCGTCATCAACGTGCTGGACCCGGCCGTGCACAAGTCCAGCATCGCCGCCGAGACGGTGACGCTGGATGCGGTCAGCGGCGCGGCCGCGCTGCAGAAGCAGGTGGTGGCCAATGTGGTGGTGAAGAGCGCCGACGGCAGCATTACCTACGTGGCCGGCACCGACTACCAGCTGGACGCGGCCTACGGCAAGCTGACCCGCCTGAAGACCGGCGCCATCGCCGCAGGTGCCAGCCTGAAAGTGAGCTATGACTACGCCGACCCGACCAAGGTGACCGCGGCCGACATCATCGGCGGCGTCAACGCCGCCGGCAAGCGCATCGGCATCAAGGCGTTGCAGGATACCTATAACCAGTTCGGCTTCTTCGCCAAGATCCTGATCGCCCCGGGCTTCTGCACCCAGAACACCGTAGCGGCGGAGCTGGCCGCCGCGGCCGACCGCCTGGACGCCATCGCCTACGTCGACGCGCCCATCGGCACCGCCTTTGCCGACGCGCTGGCCGGCCGCGGCCCCAACGGCACCATCAACTTCAACACCTCCAGCGACCGCGTGCGCCTGTGCTACCCGTACGTGATGGTGGCCGACGGCAACGGCGGCCTGCGCCTGGACGCGCTGTCGGCCCGCGCCGCCGGCCTGCGCGCCAAGGTGGACAACGACAAGGGCTTCTGGTGGTCCAGCTCCAATCAGGAACTGGCCGGCGTGGTCGGCGTCGAGCGTCAGCTGTCGGCGATGATCGACGACCCGAACAGCGAAGTGAACCAGCTGAACGCGGCCGGCATCACCACCGTGTTCAACAGCGTCGGCACCGGCTTCCGCCTGTGGGGCAACCGCACCGCCGCCTGGCCCACCGTGTCCAGCATGCGCAACTTTGAAAACGTGCGCCGCACCGGCGACGTGATCAACGAGTCCATCCGCTACTTCAGCCAGCAATACATTGATATGCCGCTGAACCAGGCCACCATCGATTCCTTGGTGGAGTCGGTGAACGGTTACGGCCGCAAGCTGATCGGCGACGGCGCGCTGCTGGGCTTCAAGGCCTGGTTCGATCCGGCGCGCAACTCCGACGCCGAGCTGTCTTCCGGCCACCTGCTGATCAGCTACAAGTACACCGTGGCGCCGCCGCTGGAACGCCTGACCTTTGAAACCGAGATCACCTCGGAATACCTGCTCACCCTGAAAGGAGGCAATTAATCATGGCCGGCAAGATTGAAATCAACCGCATCACCAACGCCAACATCTACATCAACGGCAACTCCCTGCTGGGCCGCGCCGAGGAGATCAAGCTGCCGGACGTGGCGGCCATCATGAAGGAGCACAAGGCCCTGGGCATGGTCGGCACAATCGAGCTGCCGGCCGGCTTCGACAAGCTGGAAGGCGAGATCAAGTGGAACTCGCTGTACAAGGACGTGGCCAAGACCGTGGCCAATCCCTTCCAGTCCGTGCAGCTGCAGGCCCGCTCCAATATCGAAACCTACGGCTCGCAAGGCCGCCTGGAGCAGGTCAGCCTGGTGACCTACCTGACGGTGATGTTCAAGAAGAACCCGATGGGCACCTTCAAGCAGCATGAAAACGCCGACTTCAGCTCCGCCTTCACCGCCACCTACGTCAAGCAGGTGATCGGCGGCGAGGACATCCTGGAGCTGGATTACATGGCCAACATCTACCGCGTGGCCGGCAACGACATGCTGGAAGTGTACCGCCAGAACATCGGCGGCTAAGCGCAGCGACGGCCTCCCGCGGCCATGCTCCGCGGGAGGCTTTTAAAGAAACTTCCTAAAACGCTTTCGCATACCCCGAATCATGGAAGCCGGAAAATGACGGCATTCCCAACGCGCTTCAAGGAGCCATCATGCAAATCAAACTGCAATATCCGTTCACCAACGCCGCCGGCCAACGCATCGAAGTGCTGGACATCCGCCGCCTGAAGCGCGCCGACCTGAAGGCCGCCAGCCAGCACAGCCAGGACGACGCCGACCAGGAAGACTTCCTGTTCGCCCGCATGACCGGCCTGACCCTGGAAGACATCGACCAGCTGGACATCGCCGACAGCCGCGCCCTGGCGGACAGCTTTCGCGACATGGTGGGCGGAAACGAGCACGCTCAGAGCGTTTGATGAAGTGCTGCTGACGGTGCTGGGCCTGCCGCCTTCGGAAATCGACGCGCTGGCCATGGACGACTACTGGTTCTGGTGCGAAGTAGCCGAACGCGAAGTCCAGCGCCGCAGCGAGCGCCAGCAGCAATTGCTGGACGCCATCTGATCCCCCCTCATTTTTGGTCGGCCGCCGCCCGCACGCCGGGCCGGGGCCGGCCGCCCCCTTTTTCCCCTTCACAGGCACACACCATGGTAAGCGAGTTTTTCATCGGTCTTAAGGTGGGCGCGACGCTGTCCGGGGTCTTCGACAACGCCTTCCGCTCCGCCCGCGCCGCGCTGGATGAGCTGCGCAAGTGCAGCCTGCGCCTCAACGACGCGCAGAAGGATTTGGCCGGCAATGTCGAGCGCACCCGCCTTGCCTATGCCGGACTGGACCTGTCCGGACTGGAGCGACAGCACCGCCAGCTGGAATCCACATTGGGGCGGCTGACCCGCCAGCACGAGGCGTGGCAGGCCAGTTTGCGGCGCGGGCAGGGCATGAGCGTGGCGCCCGGAGGCGCCGTACGGTCCACCTTGCATGTTCAACAAAGCCGGATCGAGGTATTCGCCTCGGTCCGGCTGAATGCCGCCATCCGTCAGATCGAGCAGAAGCTGGAGAGCCAGCGGCGCGATCAAGACAAGGCCGAGCGCAACCTGCCGCCCGATGGCGCAGTCAAGACCAGCCCGCGCGTTGTGCAGACGGGAGACGGCAAGAGCGGCGGCGGCAAGGACGGCGGCGATGGCGACCCGCCTGCCAAACGAACATCCGCCTCGACTCCCTCCTCCCCATCCCCCTCTTCTCCATCCTCCGCCGGCGGGCGTTGGTCCCGCATCGAGCTGAGCAAGCTCAGGTTGCCGACGCGGCAGGATCTGATTCGCGCCGCCGATGCCACGCAGAAGGCTGGCGCGGCCTTCGCCAATGCCAGTCAAAAGGCCCATGCCGCTTTGTCCCAAGGCACGGGGCGCAAAGTATTGGACTTCGCCCACGGCAAGCTCAACCGCGCGCTGAACGGCAAGCTGCCCAGCGTCGAGAAGATCCTGGACGGCCTCAAGACTGCCGAGACGGTGGGCCAGGTGGTGTCCAAGAGCGGCCAGCTGGCCGGCACCGCGCTGCGCAGCCTGGACGGCGTGAAATGGTCGGACCTGAAGCCGGGCGACGCGGGCAAGAGCCTGATCGGCAGCGCCGATTACGCCAAGCGCGGCGGGGCGGTGATCGCCGACGCCAGCGGCAAGCTGCACGCGGCGCTATCCAAGGGCGAAGGGCGCGAGGCGCTGGACTTTGTCCACGGCAAGCTCAACAGCGCGCTGAACGGCAAGCTGCCCAGTGTCGAGAAGATCCTGGACGGCCTCAAGACCGCCGAGACGGTGGGCCAGGTGGTGTCCAAGAGCGGCCAGCTGGCCGGCACCGCCTTGCGCAGCCTGGACGGCGTGAAATGGTCGGACCTAAAGCCGGGCGACGCGGGCAAGAGTCTGATCGGCAGCGCCGATTACGCCAAGCGCGGCGGGGCGGTGATCGCCGACGCCAGCGGCAAGCTGCACGCGGCGCTATCCAAGGGCGAAGGGCGCGAGGCATTGGACTTCGTCCACGGCAAGCTCAACAGCGTGCTGAACGGCAAACTGCCCAGCGTCGAGAAGATCCTGGACGGCCTCAAAACCGCCGAGACGGTGGGCCAGGTGGTGTCCAAGAGCGGCCAGCTGGCCGGCACGGCGCTGCGCAGCCTGGACGGCGTCAAATGGTCGGACCTGAAGCCGGGCGACGCGGGCAAGAGCCTGATCGGCAGCGCCGATTACGCCAAGCGCGGCGGCGCGGTGATCGCCGATGCCAGCGGCAAGCTGCACGCGGCGCTATCCAAGGGCGAAGGACGCGAAGCGCTGGACTTCGTCCACGGCAAGCTCAACAGCGCGCTGAACGGCAAGCTGCCCAGCGTCGAGAAGATCCTGGACGGCCTCAAGACCGCCGAGACGGTGGGCCAGGTGGTGTCCAAGAGCGGCCAGCTGGCCGGCACGGCGCTGCGCAGCCTGGACGGCGTCAAATGGACGGACCTGAAGCCGGGCGACGCGGGCAAGAGCCTGATCGGCAGCGCCGACTACGCCAAGCGCGGCGGGGCGGTGATCGCCGACGCCAGCGGCAAGCTGCACGCGGCGCTATCCAAGGGCGAAGGACGCGAGGCGCTGGACTTCGTCCACGGCAAGCTCAACAAAGCGCTAGGCGGCGTGTTGCCCAGCGTCGACCAGATGTTGGGTGGATTGCAGCAGCTGGAGACGCTAGGCAAGACCGTGTCCAAGGCCGGCGGGATGGCGGGCAAGGCATTGCGCAGCTACGCCGATACGCCGGGCGGCGTATTGCAGAAAGCCATGGCGGCGGCCGGCGCGTTGATGGGCGGCGATGAGTCAGCGCATGCCAAGAAGAAGGATGCCAAACCGGCAGCCAAGGCCAAGCCGGGCAAGGCCGTCGCTGAGGCCAAGAAGAAAGACCCCAAACCGGCGGCCAAGGCCAAACCAGGCAAGGCAGTCTCGGAGCCCAAGAAGAAAGCCGCCAAGCCGGCAGCCAAGGCCAAGCCGGGCAAGGCGGTCTCGGAGGCCAAGAAGAAAGCCGCCAAACCGGCGGCCAAGGCCAAGCCGGGCAAGGCCGTCGCCGAGGCCAAGAAGAAAGACGCCAAACCGGCGGCCAAGGCCAAACCAGGCAAGGCAGTCTCGGAGCCCAAGAAGAAAGCCGCCAAACCGGCAGCCAAGGCCAAGCCGGGCAAGGCCGTCGCCGAGGCCAAGAAGAAAGCCGCCAAACCGGCGGCCAAGGCCAAGCCAGGCAAGGCCGTCGCGGAAGCCAAGAAGCAGGCGGGCAAGCCCTTAAGCAAGCTGGACCGCGTCGAGCATGGCGTCAATAAGCTCAAACGCGGCAGCGACATGGCGCAGAAGGCGGCTGGCGGCGCTTCCCGCTTCTTGGGAACGGATACCGGACGCCAGTTGTACGAGTCGGCGCGGGCCAAGCTGAACCCCATGCTGGGCAATAGGTTGCCGGATGCGGACCGGGCGCAGGAGATGCTGAACAAGGCGCAGCAGTATGGCGAGACGGCATCGCATTACCTGGGCAGCGCCGGAACCGCCATGCGGCGTTTCCGCAATGCCAAGGGCAGCACGGCGCAGAAGCTGCTGACGGCAGGCCTGGGCTTCCTCAAGGACGAAATGACCGGCGATGAGGGCAAGGCTGGCAAGTCCTCGCGCGGCAAAACGGGCGCGAAGAAAGCGGCGGTCCAGTCTGCGCTCAGGCCTGGCGCGGCCTTGAAGGAAGGACGCGCGGCCAGCCAGGTGGGCAAGGTCGAAAAGGTGTTGTCCGAGAGCAAGGCGCTGACGTCCGGCGCGCGGGGCGTCAAAGCCCTGGGCGGCGCCAAGGGCTTGATCAAGGGCGCAATGCGCAAGGCCGGCGTGGTGGGCGATGTGCTCAGCCTGGGCATGGACCTGGCCGAGATACATCAGTCCAAACTCAGTCCTCAAGCCAAATCGGCGGCTTACGGCAAGGCCGTGGGCGGCGCGGCAGGCTCGGTGGCCGGCGGCGCGGCCGGCGCGGCGATAGGCAGCTTGCTGGGTCCGGTGGGCACGGTTCTGGGCCAGCAGGTAGGCAGTTGGCTGGGACAGAAAGGCGGCGCGTGGCTGGGCGAAAAAGCCGGAGCCTGGTGGGGCCAGCGAGCCTCGCCGCCTAAGCCGGTGGCCGTGCCCAAGCCTACGGCCAGCGCCAAGCCGGTGCACAAACCAACGCCCAAGGCGACACCTAAACCGATAGCCAAACCCGCGGCCAAGCGCTCGCCGCCTACGGCCAAACCCGCGGCGAAACCGCCGGCGGCCCGCTCCAGCGAGCAAGCCAGGCAGGCGCAACAGCTGCAGCGCATCCAGCAAGCGGTGGCCAAGCGCGCGCCACCCGCCAAACCGGCGGGCGGCACCTACCACATCGCCTTCTCGCCGCAGATCACCGTGGGCGGCGGCGCGCAAGGCGGGACCAAGCAGCAGGTGCAGCAGGCGATGCAGACCTCGTTCGCCGAGTTCGAGCGGCTGATGAAACGCTACGAGTCCGACCGCCAGCGCCGCGGCTACGCGACGCACGGTTGAGGAGAGCCACATGACACAAGGAGCAAGCGATGTACGCGGTACTCGGTGACATCGAATTCGATCTGATCAGTTATTGGGACGGCATGGAGCAGCGCGCCGGCAGCGACTACGCCGAGCACGGCCGCATAGGCGGCAAGCCGGTGCTGCAGTTCGTCGGCGACAAGCTGGACGAAATCCGCATCGACCTGGTGCTGCACGCGGCCTACTGCCAGCCGGATGCCGAGCTGCAGCGCTTGCAGTCGGCGCGGCAGCAGCACCAGGCGCTGGCGCTGGTGTTGGGCAACGGCGATCACAAGGGCATGTTCGTGATCACCGATCTGACCAGCACCGGCCGCCAGACCGACAGCAACGGCAATCTGATCGCGGTGGAGGCACAGCTGTCGCTGCGCGAGTTCGGCGGCCAGCCCGGCCTGGGCGCGCGGCCTGGCCTGCTGGGCAGCGTCAGCGGGCTGGCCCAGGCCAAGCTGACCCAGCTGGCGCCGGGCGCCGGCCTCAAGCCCAACCTGAGCGGGCTGACCGAGGCGGTGTCCAAGGTCAAGAGCCTGGCGGTGAAGGCGCGGGTGGTGGTCAACGACGTGCGCGAGCTGAAAGACCTGGCGCGGCGCGACCCGCTGTCCGCCGTGGCGCGCCTGCCCAAGACGCTGGACGACCTGCAGGTGGCGGCGCCGGGCCTGGCCGACGGCGTGGGCCGTCTGAAGGAATTCATCCAGCCGTACGCCCATCTGGCTGAGACCATAAAGCCCTTGGTGCAGCCGCTGCAGGACACGGCGGACAAGCTGGGCCGCCTGGCACAGACCCTGCAGGGCTGCACGCTGGGCAATGTGGCCGGCAAGCTGGAAGAGGGCGCCGCCATCATTCAGGACATAGACAAGGACTGGGCGAACCGAGACCTGACCCTGGCGAAACTGGCCGCGCGCGCGGCGGTGCGCCGCATTCTGGAGTGAATCATGTTTCTCAAACACACCTGCAAGGAAGGCGAGCGCTGGGATCAGATCGCCTGGCATTACTACGGCGACGTGGGGCAGATGGTGATGCTGATCGCCGCCAACCCGCAAGCGCCCATCAGCGAGACCCTGCCCGGCGGCTTGCAGCTGGCCATTCCGCTGCTGGAAGCCAAGGATGACGCGCTGATCGACCAACTGCCGCCGTGGAGGCGCCCATGAGCGCCGCGCGGCAGGACGTGCCGGCGCCGGCCTTCGAACTCAGCTACAACGGCAAGTCCATCACCGCCGACATCGCGCTGTACGCGCTGAACATCAGCTACACCGACTACCTGTCCGGCGAATCCGACGAGCTGGAGGTGGAGCTGGAAGACAGCGACGGCCGCTGGCTGAACGGCTGGTATCCGGACAAGGGCGCGACGCTGGGCTTCAAGCTGGGCTATCGCGGCCAGACCCTGGTGGATGTGGGCGGCTTCGACGTGGACGAGGTGGAGTACAGCGCGCCGCCTTCCGTGGTGCGCATCCGCGGCCTGGCCACCGGCGTGCAGAACCCGCTGCGCACCAAGCAGGGCCGCGCCTACGAGAAGAAAACGCTGCAGGCGCTGGCGCAGCAGATCGCCGGCCATCACGGCATGCAGCTGGAAGGCAAGATCGAATCGGTGCTGATAGACCGGCTCACCCAGTACCACGAAACCGATCTGGCCTTCCTGCAGCGCGTGGCTGGTTACTACGGCTACGTCTGCAAGGTGATGGACAACAACCGCAAGCTGGTGTTCTGGAAACGCGGCGAACTCCTGGGCGAAGCGGGCGTGAAGCGCTTTGGCCCTGGCGATTTGATCAGCTGGCGCGCCCGCGACCAGTTGTCCCAGGTGCCCAGCGCGGTGGAGGTGAGCTACCACGATCCCAAGACCCGCAAGCTGTTGACGGCGCGGGTGGGGGCCGACGCCAAGGCGCCGGGGGGCAAGGCCAGCAGCGCCGACGTGGTCAAGCTGACGCGCAAGAGCGGCGGCCAGAGCCAGGCCGAGCAGCAGGCCAAGGCGGAAATGGAAAAGCGCCAGCTGGCGCGGACGTCCTTGTCCATCACCGTGGACGGCGCGCCGCAGCTGGCGGCCGGCCGCAATGTGGAGCTGACCGGCATAGGCAAATTGTCCGGCCGTTACCTGATAGAGCGCGCCTGCCACCGGCTGTCGCGGCAGGGCGGCTATGTGTGCGAACTCGATCTGAAGCGGGCCGCGCCCGCGGAAAAGGCCATGTGATGAACGACGTTTCCCTAAGCAACGCGCTGGCGACGCTGAAATTCGGCAGCGTGTCCGATATGGACATCCAGCGCCACCGGGTACGAGTGACCCTGCCCGAGCTGGGCGGGCTGGAAACCGCCTGGCTGCCGGTATTGACCCGCAAGAGCCTGCAGGACAAGGACTACTGGATGCTGGACAAGGGCGAGCAGGTGGCGGTGCTGCTGGACGCGCGCGGCGAGGACGGCGTGGTGTTGGGCGCCATTTTTTCCGATGTGGACACCAGTGAGGTCAACAGCCAGGACAAATGGCAGCGTCGCTTCAAGGACGGCGCGGTGCTGGAGTACGACCGCCAGGCCCACCAGCTGACGGTGAACGGCGGCGTGCAGCACGTGGTGGTGGAAACGCAGGCCGACATCACCCTCAGGACCAAAAACAATCTGACCGGCGATTCCGGCGACAGCGTGCTGATCAAGGGCGGCAACACCATCACCATCCAGGCCGGCGGCAAAGTCAGCATCAATGCGCCGGCCACCGAGATCAGCGGCACGCTGACGGTGCAAGGCGCCATCACCGGCCAGGGCGGCATGGCGTTGTCCGGCGGCGGCGGCGCGAAGGTGACGGGCAGCGTGACGGTCAGCGGCGATGTGACAGCCGGCGGCAAGAGCCTGATCGGCCATAACCACATGGGCGCGCACGGGCCCACCAGCCCGCCGTTGTAAGCCGCGGTGACGCCTCTGTAACGCGGTATTCGGCGTTTTCATCAGGGTGCCGATATCCGCAGGCGGCGGCGCATCGGATCGGTTCGAAGCGTTTCCCCGTTCCGCCTGCGCATGATTTTGCCGAACGCCCCTGGCCGTGACATTCACCGCCAGGGGCGTTTTTCGCGGCCGCCGCCGGGCCGCCGTCATGAACAGGCGCTATGCGGCGCGCTCTCCCAGTCTTAACGGGCGTTGCGAGCCGCCCCGGCCCCGCTCGGCTTCACGATATTTCCTAAGTCAGTTTAAAAGCCGCGGCCTGCGGCATTTGAGATGATTTTGTCATATTGCGATAGGTCGGCTGGCTGAGCCGCCCCACGCACTCCTTCCGACGCGAATCCCCGACATGGACCAGAACATGAGCCTGAATCCCGCAGAGCCGTTCGCGCCGCCGGCCGATCCCGCCGTCGTCGCCAGCGCCCTGGCCGACGCCTACCTGCAGCAGGGCGGCCAGGAGCAGTATCCCAAACAGATGGAGCAGTTATTGGCTGAGATGCTGGCCAACCGCCAGCTCGGCCTCGCCTACGCCGATCTGCCTAAATTCGTCGCCGACGAACCCACGGCCATCGTCGCCGAAATGGCGCAAACCTATGAGCAAATGGCCGGCAAACCGCTATATCCCGGCCAGGTCGAGCAGTTGCTGATCAATCTGTTCGCCTACCGCGAGAGCTTGGCGCGCGCCGCTTTCAACGATGCCGGCAGGCAAAACCTGGTGGCCTTCGCCCGCGCGCCGATGCTGGACTATCTGGGCGAGCTGGTGGGGGTGTCGCGGCAGCCGGCCCAGCCGGCCATGGCCCAGGTCAAGCTCACGTTTCCCGCCTATGCCGATGCCGGCGGCGCCAGGCAATTGACGCTGCCGGCCGGCGCGCGCATCGCCGGCAACGGCGAGGTGCAATTCCAGACCACATCGCAACTGGCGGTCCGGTTGAGCGACAAGGCGCAGGAATTCGTCTGCGATGTCGTGGCCACGACGCCGGGCGAGGCGGGCAATTTGCTGCAGGCCGGCGATTTGAACCAGCTGTTGGATGACATCGGCGCGCCGGTGGCGGTGGCGGGGGTGAGCGCCCCGCGGGGCGGCGCCGGACCCGAGGACGACGAGCGCCTGCGGCAGCGCATCCGGCTGGCGCCGGAAGCCTACTCGTGGGGATCGGTCAATCGCTATCGGCTGGCGGCGATGTCCGCGTCGGTCGATGTCGCCGACGTGCGGGTGATCTCGCCGCGGCGGGACGGCACGGTGCAGGTGGTGGTGCTGGGCCGCGCCGGTTCGCCGGAGGCCGAAACCCTGCAACGCGTCCAGGCGGCGCTGGAGGACGGCAAGGCGCGCATGATCAATGACCGGATCGAGGTGGTCCCGGCGCAGATCATCGACTACGCCATCCGCTTGGAGGTGGATGTGCTGAGCACCCGCATCCCCGAGCTGGTGCGCCGGACGGTGGCGGAGCGCTGCCAGGCGCATGCTGACAAGCTGGCGCGCCGTCTGGGCGGCGACATCGTGCCGTCGCAGATCAAGACCGCCTTGCACGATATCGACGGCTTATACGACGTGCGCGTGCTGGAGCCTGTCGATACGCGGGTGCTGTCGGCGGCCGAGTGGCCGCGCTGCGTCGCGGTGGAGGTCAGCTTGGGCAGGGTGGTGAACGATGTCTGATCTCCTGGTGCCGCCTTTGGCGCGCGACGCGCGCGCGCCGGTGTTCGATGCCTTGGCCGCGCGCAGCGGCCGGATCGATCTGACGCCCGTGCTGCTGTATCTGATCGATCAGGCGCCGGCCGGTTTGTTGCCGCTGCTGGCCGAGCAGTTCAACGTGCTTGGCCCCCTGTGGGCCTATCTGCCCGACGACGACGCCAGACGGCGGGCGATCAAGGAATCGACAGCCTGGCACCGGGCCAAGGGCTCGCCCTGGTCGGTGGAAACCGCCCTGTCCTGGGCCGGCTACGCGGCCCGCGTGGAGGATGCGAGCGATTCCGCCAGCCGCTGGGCGGAGTTCCAGTTGGCGCTGGCCGCGCCGGTGGGAAGCGAGGCGCTGCCGACAGTGCTGGAGCTGGCCCGCTTCGCCGCGCCGGCGCGTTCGCATCTGGCGCGGCTGCATAGCGGCTATGACCGCCGCCTGCTGCGCGCCTCGCAGACGGGGCGTTGGTCGGATGCTTTTTTATCCGACGATTCCGGCGTGTGGCGCGACGACGTGCAGCTGAGTTTTGGACGTTTGCTGCCGCTGGCGGCGGTCAGGGCGGAGGGCGGCGTGCTTTCCGCGCGCGGGCGGCGGCATGTCTCCCGCGCGTTCTATCCCGACGTGCTGCGCTACGGCATCTTCCGTTTCGGCGACGCGCCGGTGCTCAACCACCCGGTGATGCATAGCCGCCTAGTTGGTTTGGGCAATGCGCAAGGCTTGCGCGACCCGGTCATCCTGGCGGGCAATCCGCCCGCGCCGGCCTGGCGCGGCGGCTGGGATGCCCGGCAGTGGGGACGCTGGATGCCGATGACGCCGCATCGCCGCATCGCCCGCGCCGCGCTGGTGTTGTCGGCGGATGCGCGCCTGGGCGAGCCGAACACCCGTTTCGGCGGGGATGCCGAAACCTCTTCCACGCGCTTCCTCTGGTCGGACCCGGCGTCCCGCCTGTCCGATTTCGACCCCGGCCGCGAGCGCTTCCCCATCGAGGCGGTGGAGGTCGCCGCGCATGGTTACGCGACGGTCTGCCCTGGCCAGGCGCTCGCCGGCGGCGTGCGTCATGCCCGCCACGCAGGCTTGGCCGATTGGCGCGGCCCGGTTCGGCTGGGCGGCGGCCTGCGTTGGTCGGACCTGCCGTTCTCCCTGCCGACCGGCAGCGGCGCTAACTATCGCCTGCACGGCGGCGATACGTCCGGCATTGGGCCGCGCGGCGGAATGTACCGCTGGCTGGGCGCCTGGGACGACCGCAGCTGGCGCGGCGACAGCAGTCTCACCCATCACACCCTGAACCCATGAGGAGAAACAAGCAATGGCAACTCTGACCCATAGCGGCCGGACGGCGCTGGCCGCCGCGCTGGCCTCCCAGACGCTGCATTTCGCCTGGGGCGTCGGCGACGCCGCCTGGGACGACAAGCCGGTTCCCGAGCCGGTGGACGCTACCGCGCTGCTGTCGGAAGTGGGCCGCCGGCTCATCACCGAAGTGCGTTTCGTCACCGAGGACCCGGCCGGCGAAGTTGTGGTGCCCACCGGCCGTTACCGGGTGTCGGCCGATCCGACCCGCCACCTGCTGCTGCGCATCGCTTTCGAGTTCGGCGACGCCGCGGCCTCGGTGATCCGTGAGGTCGCTGTCTTCGCCGGCACCCGCACCAAGCCAGATTTGCCGGCCGGGCAGCGTTATTTCACGCCTGACCAGATGGTGGCGCCCGGCACCCTGGTGGCGCTGGAGCGCATCACGCCCATTCATCGCTCGCCCGCCACGCGCGAGACTTTCGAACATGTCATTTCCCTGTAAGGACAGCAGCCATGTCTAATATGCCCGACGGTTACTACAACCGTTTCGATCCGGCCAAGCACTTCGACGCGCACCTGTTCCGGGTGGGTTACGCGGTGCAGGCGGCCGAATTCAATGAAGTCCAGTCCGGCCTGGCCGCCCGCATCCAGGGCGTGGCCGACGCCATGTTCCGCGACGGCAATGTGGTGCGCGACGCGCGCATCGTGGTGCAGGCCGACAGCGGCGACACCGTTTGCGAAGCCGGCGCCGTCTATCTCAAGGGCGCCGTGCGCGGCGTGGCGCCGAAAAAGCTCACCCTGCCGGTGGCGGGCGTCATCGCCGTCGGCCTGTATCTGCAAGAAAGCGTGGTGACGGAGCTGGAAGACCCCAGCCTGCGCGATCCGGCCGTGGGCGCGCGCAACTACCAGGAGGCCGGCGCCGCCCGTCTCAAGGTGGAGGCGGTGTGGGGCTATGCCGGCGATGGGCAGCCGGGCGAGTTCTTCCCGGTGTACCAGGTGGAAAACGGCGTGCTGCGCGCCAAGGAGCCGCCGCCGCAGCTGGATGGCGTCACCCAGGCGCTGGCGCGTTATGACCGCGACAGCTCCGGCGGCTCCTATGTCGTTTCCGGCCTGGCGGTCGCCGCCGCCGCCGACTTACCGACCGGCGAGCAGGTTTACACCGTCAGCGAAGGCCGCGCCCGCGTCAACGGCTATGGCGTGGAACTGAACACCTCGCGCCGGCTGGTGTATGCCGCCGCGCCCGATCTGCGGCAAATCGACAGCGAACCGCACACCAGCGCCAGCGGCGACGCCCAGCGCATCAATCTGGATCGCTCGCCGGTGGCCGCCATCAGCCAGGTGCGCATCACCAAGGAGGTGACCGTCACGCTGACGCATGGCGGCTATACCGGCGCCCAGGATCCGTTGCCGGACACCTCGGTCATCTCGGTGCTGGAAGTCAAACAGGGCGCGACGGTTTACGCGGCGGGCACCGATTACAAACTCAATGCCGGCAAGCTGGATTGGAGCCTGCCGGGCAGCGAGCCGGCGCCGGGCAGCACCTATACGGCGCGCTACCAGTTCATCGCCGCCGCGCAGCCGACCCAGGCCGATGCGACCGGCTTCACCGTGGCGGGCGCGGTGCCGGGCAGCCTGGTCTTGGTCAGCTATAGCCAGAAGCTGCCGCGGATAGACCGCCTGGCCATGGGCGCCGACGGCAAGCTGGTGTGGATCAAGGGCGTGGCGGCCGACTGGAATCCGCAGCCGCCGACGGTGCCGGACGCGCTGCTGCCGCTGGCCTCGGTCGTCCAGAACTGGAGCGGGGAGCGCCAAGTCGGCAATGACGGCGTGCGGGTGGTGCCGATGTCGGACTTGGCCGGGCTGCAAGGCCGGCTGGACCATATGGCCGAGCTGATCGCCCAGCAGGGCCTGACCGCCGATGCCCAATTGCGCGAGGCCGGCACCAAGAAAGGCTTGTTCGTCGATCCTTTCCTGTCGGACAGCATGCGCGACGCCGGCATCGCCCAGAGCGCGGCCATCGTCGGCGGCGAGTTGACCCTGCCCATTGGCGCCAGCGTATCGGCCATGCCCGGCGATGTGGCGGCGCGCGTCAGCCTGGACTTCAGCCTGTCGCCGGTATTGGAGCAGCCCATGCGCACCGGCAGCATGAAGGTCAATCCCTACCTGGCTTTCGACCCGCTGCCGGCGCCGGTCACGCTGACGCCGGCCGTGGACCGCTGGACCGAGACGCAAACCAGCTGGGCCAGCCCGATGACGGAGCGCCTGACCATAGGCTACGGCAACCGCGCCAGCATCAGCCAATCCACCAGCGACATGCTGCTTTCCACCAGCCGAAAGCCGATCGAAACCCTGCGCGCGATCGACGTGAATTTCACGGTGTCCGGCTTTGGCCCCAACGAAGCCCTGTCCAGCTTGAAGTTCGACGGCATCAGCCTCGCGCCCGCCGCCCAATAAGGAAAAACCATGCCTCTCAATGCCAATAGCGCCGGCGTGCTTGCCGGCATGTTCACCATCCCGGCCGGCGTGCCGGCCGGCGCCAAGCGCGTGGAGTTCGTCGGCGCCGGCGGCAGCCGCGGCGAAGCCGTCTTTGTCGGCCAGGGCGAGCTGCAAACCGATTTGCGCCGCTTGGTGACCCGGATTACCGAGACCCGCTGGCAGGTCGATCCGCTGGCGCAGACTTTCACGCTCAATGCCGACACCCAGCTGGGCGGCGTCGAATTGTGGTTTACCGCCAAGGGCGCCACGCCGGTGGCGGTGCAGATCCGCGAAACCTCCAGCGGCGTGCCTTCCCGCGCGGTGCTGGCGGAGGCGCGCCTGCTGCCGGGAGACATCGCCCTGGCCGGCCCCACCCGCATCCAGTTTTCGGCGCCGGTGTGGCTGCAAGGCAGCGTCGAATACGCGCTGGTGGTGCTGTGCGACGATGCCGACACCGCGCTGGCCATCGCCGAGCTGGGCAAGTGGGATAGCGGCGCCGGCCGCTGGGTGACCAGCCAGCCCTACCAAGTGGGCGTGCTGCTGTCGTCCAGCAATGCCAGCAGCTGGACGGCGCACCAGGACCGCGACATGGCGTTTCGCCTGTTGGCCGCCAGCTACGCTGTCACCGTCAAGACGCTGGACTTGGGCAAGGTCGCGGTGCAAAACGCCACCGACCTGATGCTGCTGTCGCTGTCCGACAGCCCCTCTGCCTCCGCCCGCGTCGAATACAGCCTGGGCTTGCCGGATGGCGGCGTGGTGCAAGTGGCGGACAGCCAGCCGGTGCGCTTGCCCGCGCCCCTGAGCGGACAGATCGGCGTCACCGCGCGCCTGCTCGGCACCGAGCAATCGTCTCCGGTGTTGTTTCCCGGCACTCAACTGGTCAGCGGCCAGCTGGCGCAAACCGCCGACTACGTCAGCCGCGCCATTCCGGCCGGCAGCAACGCCCGCGTGCGCGTGGTGTTCGAGGCGCTGATTCCGGCCGGCGCCAGCGTGGCGGTCTCCGCCTCCGGCATCGATCCCGGCGACGCGTTCCAGCCGGTGGCCTACTTGGGCAGCAAGCCGTTTGGCGACGGCTGGATGGAGATGACGCACGAACTGGCCTCGATCAGCGAAGCCATGGTGCGGGTCAAGCTGACGCTGAGCGGCAACAGCGCCGCCCGGCCGCGCGTGCGCAAGCTGCGCGTCATCATCTTGTAAGGAGCCGCCATGCCGGAAATCCTGACGACGCCCCATCTCAACCTGCCGCTGCCGCATCCGGCCAACAGCTTGGCCGAGGATGTGCTGCGCATCCGCGACGCCTTCAGCGCACTGGACCAGAAGTTGGCCAGCCTGGACGCGCTGCTGGCCAGCGACGATCTGAATCTGGACACCTTGCAGGAACTGGTGGCCGCCATCAAACGCGAACGCGGCGATCTGGATCAGGCCGCCGCGCAGCTGACGGAATATAAGAATGCCGTCAACGCCCGGCTGGCCGGGCACGACGACCGATTGCAAACCTTGACGGCGCTGGCCTGCGCCGGCTTGTAGCCTGGAGGAATCATGTCAAAAGACTTGCAAGACTATCGCGGCCAGCTCTTGGCGCGGATCAAGAGCCAAATGCTGGCCGCCGACTTCGGCAATGCCGGCGCCAGCGATCTGGTGATGCAATCGGCGCTGCTCAAGGCGTATAGCTTTGTCGGCAATCTGGACGCGCTGGATATCGATTATCTGCTGGACATGACGGCGGCGGATCTGGACAACCATTTGCAAGACGCCGCCAACAGCGCGCGCTTCAGCGCCTTATTGCAGTCCACCCGCACGGTCAGGGCGCTGGCCGCCAGCGCGCCCATCATGGCCGCCATCGCCGGCAGCGCCGCCGCCATGGCCTTGCTGGCCGCCAACGGGCCGGCCACGGCGGCGATCGCCGACAATGCGCAGGCCATCGGCCAGCTGGCGCTCAGCGCCACGGCGATGAAAGTCTTGGCGGGCAGCGCGATTGCGATGTCAGCCGTGGCGGCGTCTTCTACGGCGATGTCTATTGTTTCCGCCTCCGCCATCGCCATGACGGCGCTGGCGGCTTCGACGCCGGCGATGGGCGCGCTGGCGGCCTCGGCAACGGCGATGCTTCTCATCGTCTCCTCGGTGACGGCGATGTCTATCGTGGTGGCTTCTCCGACGGCCCTTGCGGCGCTGGCCGCCTCCGCTACGGCGATGGGCGTATTGGGCGCCTCTCCCGTCGGCATGTCCATTCTGGCGGCGTCCGCCACCGCCATGGCTGTGGCGGCGGCCTCCAGCGTGGCGATGACCGCGCTTGCCGCGTCATCGGTGGCGATGGCGGCAATCGTGGCTTCCGCTCCGGCATTGAGTGCCGTGCTGGGGTCGACCATCGCGATGAATGTATTGGCGGCATCCGCCGTGGCGATGGCTGCGGTGATGGCGTCCACGCCAGCGTTGAGCGCCGCCTCGGTTTCGACCGTCGCGATGAGCGCGTTGGCAGCCAGTCTGGCTGCGCGGTCGGCGCTGCTCGGGTCGTCTACAGCCTTGGGCATCATTGGCGGCAGCACGATGGCGGTCGGCAAGCTGGCGGCGGGCATTATCGGATTGGATGCGCAAGCCATCGCCGACATCGCCGCGGTGATCGCGTCGCCGGCCGCTCTGACCGCCATGGCGGCCTCTCCGGCGGCGATGACTGTGCTGGTGGCATCCCCGTCTGCGATGACTGCGCTGGCGGCGTCTTCGCCGGCGATGGCTGTATTGGCGGCGTCCGCTACGGCGATTAACGCCCTGAACGCATCGGACATCGCCATGGACGCATTGTATGCGTCGCCGCTGACGACCAAGGTCAGCTACAACTCCGCCCAGATTTGGAGCGGCGTCAATACCTTGCGTTCCGGCATCACGCTGTTTGTGCGCTTGACCACCAAGGCGGGCGGGGCGGGCTGGGGCGAAGGCAATAGCACCAATGAATGGATGCTGTTTGACGGCGCCCAGATCAATTTCGCGGAACGCAAAGCGAACCCGTACAACCACACCGGGTTGTCGTCCGCGCCGCGTCTGCCGCTGCGCCGCTGCGCTTCCACTTTGCAAATCCGTGTCTACCAGGCGTGTGAAATCGCCTATATCGCGCTGCCGGCATAAGGAAAATTCTGATGAAGCAATTTATTTTCGACAAGGTCACGCGCCGTTGCATCGGCTGCGTGGAAGGCGTGTCCGATGGATACAACGGGCAGGGCTTGTTGGTGGATGCGGATCGCATCGCTCCAGAAGTGGAGACCGACGATATGGGTAGTTTGTACCTGTCCGCTGATGGCGTAACCGTCACGCAAGACAGGGCCGCGCAGCTGGCGCAGGCCAAAGCCAGCCGCAAGGCCCGCATCAAGGAGGAGGCCGCTCGGCTGATCGAGGCGACCGCTTGGAAATTGGAGCGCGCCCGCGAGCGCGAAACCGCCGGCTGGGGCACCCTGGCCGAGGTGGACGCGGCGTTGGCCGAGCGCGAGGCGATACGCCGCTCGTCCAACGCCGCCGAACAGGCGCTGGATGCCTTGACCGACATGGCTAGCGTCCAGGCCTTCGCCTGGTCGGTCGATGTCCAGGTCGCCGCGCCGCGGCGGCTGACCCACAAACAATTCATGGCCCGCTTCAGCGACGCCGAAATCCAGGCCATGTTCAAGTCGTTCGCCGATAACGCTCAGTTGAGGAGCTGGTGGGAGCGTTTCAGCCTGGCCAGCGACATCAGCCTGGACGATCCGGCCACGCAGGCGGGCGTGCAGGCCTTGGAGGACGCCGGCCTGATCGGCAAGGGCAGGGGGGGCGAGGTGCTGGGCAAGGCGCCGGCCAAGGCGTAGCGCGTTTTATCGGCGGCCTCCTCCCGGGCGCAGCTGGCAAGGGAGAGGGGCCGCTTGGCCGCGAAGCGTCCGGCCATGCGCGATTCTCGCGTTTTCCTGCCCATTCGTTGTGCCAGGTTTCTCTTCAATCGCCTCTCCCTTCCGCCTTGCTGGGGAGGGGCTGGGAGGCCTTCCTCGCCAAACCGCCCCGCCTATTTCCCTAACCCGGTTTACAAGCCTCCGCCCACGGCGGTTTGGCACTATGACGCCATGACCAAGCTAAGCGACATCCTCTCCCTGCGCTAAGCGCGCGCCGCCGATGGATGACTTCCGTATCAAGCAGGATGTCGTCGGCGTGGGCGTCGTCTCGGGCGCCATGGCCGCGTCCGGTGGCGGGACCTCCGTGAGCGGCAGCGTGACGGCTGGTGGTAAGAGACGGATCGGGCACCCTCAATGGGCGGGCATGGTCCCGCCAGTCCCCGCGGTAAACCGCTGTCTGGTTTTCATCCATCTTCCTTCATTCAATCGGAACGCATGATGAGCAACGACTTTTTCACGATTCTGACCGCCGTCGGCAAGAACAAGCTGGCGGCGGCGGCCACCGGCGGCGCGCCGCTCAAACTCACCCAGATGGCGGTGGGCGACGGCGACAACGGCGGCTACTACACCCCCAGCGAGGCGCAGGCCGCGCTGAAGCATGAGGTGTGGCGCGCGCCCTTGAACAATCTGGCCACCGACCCGCAAAACCCCAACTGGATCATCGCCGAGCTGGTGATCCCGGACCATGTCGGCGGCTTCACCATCCGCGAAGTGGGCGTGTTCGACGCCGACGGCGCGCTGATCGCTGTCGGCAAATTCCCGGAAAGCTATAAGCCGGTGCTGGCGGACGGCGCCGACAAGCAGCTCTACGTGCGGCTGATCATGGAGGTGAGCAACGCCGCCGCGGTGACGCTGCAGGTGGACCCCAGCGTGGTGCTGGCCACCCGCGCCGCGGTGGATCAGCGCATCGCCGAGGAACTGGCCAAACTGGACGGCAAACCCTCCGTCCGCGCCGCCACAACCATCGCCATCGCGCTGGCAGGTCTGCAGACGGTGGACGGCGTGGCGCTGCAAGCCGGCGACCGCGTGCTGGTGAAGAACCAGGCCAATGGCGCGGACAACGGCATTTACGTGGCCGCCGCCGGCAACTGGGGCCGCAGCGTGGACGCCAACGCCAGCATGGAAGTGACGCCGGGCCTGTTTGTGGCGGTGGAGCAGGGCGTGGTCAACGGCGGGGCGATTTGGCAGTTGACGGCGCCATCGCCGATCACGCTGGGCTCTACGCCGCTGAATTTCGCCATGTTGGGTGGCAATACCGGCGTGGCGGCTGGCACGTATCGCAGCGTCACCGTCAATGCGCGGGGGCTGGTGGTGGGGGGCAATAACCCATCGTCCGCTGATGAGTACGGTTTGAGCGCGGACCTGGCTTTGCCATTGGCGGCCTTGCCCTTGCCGGTAATCGGGACGCCGGATAACCGACTGACCGTGACGGCCTCAGTCGTTGCAGGGCAGGGAGGCGCCATTTCCATACCGGCTGGCGTGACGCTGGCCTTGGCGCAGGAGGTGGTTGCAGGGCAAAACGGCCGTGTTCGCTCGTTTGTCTCTTCTGTGTGGACTAGTCCAGCACTGCAAGCCAATGCCGAATATTACCTACGCGCGCAAGCCGGGGCTGGCGGTTTGACGATCTATGTTCAGCGTGGGCAGTTGAATGATGCGAAGCCGGATGGCTTGAAAGGCAGTCCCAATGGCGGCAGCGGCGGCGGATTTTACTCCACAGCCCTGGACATCTGTCTTGCCCGTGTGTTGACCGGCGCGCCAGGCGCCTTGCCGACAGTGCAGAGGGTGATCAACCGTGGCGACAATAGCTGGGCTGCGACGATGAACGGGAGCGGGACGGTGTATTTGCCGTTCGATCCCTTCATGCGTACCGGACGTATCTCCACTGGCATCGTGACCCCTCATTCATCAGCCATATCTTCCGTGATGCATGGTTCCGCAGGGTGGACTGGATATGCATATTGGTATGCTGCTCCCAGTGGTCAAAATGGTAGTAGCTATATAACTGGCAGTTCTTTGAATTGGACCGCCAATACAAGCGGAGTCCTGACTTCAAGTAATGTTGTGGGCGATGCGACTGTTTCGACGAGTACTGGAATATTTGAGCACATGGCTGGTAAATCCATGTGGCAAGTGCTGCAGTTGGAACATCAGATCGGTGATTTGACTGGCGCCAATGGCGATGAACACTTGATGGCGGAGGCGACTAAGAACCTACTGCAAGCCGACTATGACTCTGGATTGGCTATCAGCTTTGCCAATTGTGTCAATGCTTTGATTACTTGGGAGGTCGTACGATGAGAATCATACAAGACTTGCTGGCATATGATGGCGAGCTGCGTCCGGCGCAACCCAGTCCGGATCATATTTGGGATGGGGCTGCTTGGCAGTTTTCTGTTGAGAAACAGATCGCAATGTTGACCCAGATGAAGATCGAAATTTGCATCCGTCTGGATGCTTCCGCGGACGCCGCCAGCCAGCCTTACGCCGGCAGCGAGCTGCGCGCGTTGGAATACCAACGCGCCGCCGCCGAGGCCCAGGCGTATAAGGATGCCGGCTACAAGGGCGACGCGCCGGCCGGTGTGCGGGCCTGGGCGGACGCCAAGGGCCTGAGCGGCAAGGACGCGGCCGACGGCATCCTGGCCAAGGCCATGGCGGCGGATCAGGCGCTGGCAGCCATCCGCGCCATCCGGTTGAAGGGCAAGGAGGCGGTGCGCGCCGCCGCTAGCCTGGATGCCGTCCAGGCCGCCGCCGATGGCGCGCTGGCGCAGCTGCAGGCCGTGGCCGCGGGTACGCCGGATGCCGCCGCGCCGCAGGCCGCCGCCAAACCCAGCCTGTGGCGCGCACCGCTGCAGTTGTTCTCGCGCTAAGTCCCTTAGCGGCGTCCGCCGCGTCCTTCCCGCCCGCGCGGATGCGAAAGCGCCGCGCGGCATCCGCGGAGCCTGATCCATGATCGACACCACCCCCAATCTCTTGGCGGGCGATGATCGGCTTGCGCCCATCGCCGAGCTGAGCCGTCGTTTTCAGCAGATCGCGCTGCCGCCGTTTCTGGTTTACCTGATAGACAGCGTGCAGGCCGAGTGGCTGCCAGCCTTGGCCGAACAGCTGCACGTGGCCGGCGACGAAGGCTGGCTGCTGGCACGCACTGAACGCCAGCGGCGCGACCTGATCCTGCAGGCCATCGCCCTGCACCGGCGCAAGGGCACGCGCTGGGCGCTGAGCCAGGTGCTGGCCACCTTGGGCCTGAACGGCCGCATCAGCGAGTGGTTCGAATACCAGGGCGAACCGTACCGCTTCCGCATTGATCTGGAGCTGTCCGCCGATGGCTTGCCGGAGGCGACCTATCACGCCTTGCGCCGCATGCTGGAGCAGTACGGCAACGCCCGTTCCTTGCTGGAAGGCCTGAGCCTGCGCTACACCCGCCATGATGTGACGCCCTGCCTGGCGTCCACGACCGAAGGCGGCGAGCTGGCCACCGTTTATCCCTATGCCACCCGCGAGCGCGAGCAGCGCAACGCCTTGTATTCCGTCGCCGTTGCGGGCGGCGCGGAGCGCGCCGCCGTCTATCCCTACCGGCAGACCCGCTGGCAGGGCGGGCAGCCCCTGGCCTGGGGCGGCGCGCCTTTGGCGCGGGAAACCGTCGCCGTTTATCCGTTCCGGCCCGCGCTTTTCGAGGGCCAGTCTCCCCTGCGTTGGGCCGCCGGCTTGCTGTGCCGGGAAACCGTCACCGTGCCGCCGCTCGGCTTCAACGCTTTTTCTAAAACTCTTTAAAAGCCTCCGCCCACAGCGGTTTGGCACCATGACGCCATGACAAAGCTAAGCGAAATCTCCTCCCTGCACTGGCAGCCGGCGCTGCAACCGCGCGCCGCCAACCCCGGCCCCAACGGTTTTCCGGATGTTGTGGAGAACCTGGACGACATCCATCAGGCGCTGCGCATCATCCTGGGCACGCCCAAGGGCAGCGACCCGCTGCGGCCGGAGTTCGGCAGCGATCTGCACCGCTACCTGGACTACCCGGTGGACCGCGCCCGGCCGCATGTGGTGCGCGAGGCGGTGGCCGCCATCGGCCATCCGCAATACGGCGAGCCGCGCGTCGAGCTGGTGCGCGTGCTGTTCAGCGTGGAAGCCGACGGCAGCGCCCGGCTGTGCGCGCAGTGGAAGCTGGCCGATGGCGTGGTCCGCGAGACCGAGCTGAAGCTGTAAGCCACCCGACAAGGACCCGACCATGAGCCCGATAACGACCGACTTGCCCAAGTTCATCAACGACGATCCGACGGCCATCGCCAAGGAAATCGCCGCCTATTACCAGGAAAAAGCCGGCAAACAGCTGTATCCCGGCCAGGTGGAGCAATTGCTGATCGACCTGATCGCCTACCGCGAAAGCATGGCCCGCGCCGCCTTCAACGACGCCGGCCGGCAAAACCTGGTGGCCTTTGCCCGCGCGCCGATGCTGGACTACCTGGGCGAACTGGTGGGCGTCACCCGGCTCAGCGCGCAGCGCGCCACCGGCAAGGTCAAGCTGACTTTCCCCGCGCTGGCCAGCGATTCGGGCATGACTCAGGTGATTCTGCCCGTCGGCAGCAAGATAGCCGGCAACGCCAATGTGCAGTTCCAGACGACGGCCGAACTGGTGGCGACGCTGAATGCGGGCAAGCAGGAATTCACCATGGACGTGGAAGCCACCGTGCGCGGCGACATCGGCAACGGCTTCCAGCCGGCCGACCTGAACCAGCTGGTGGACGATCCTGGCGTCAAGGTGGACGTGGTCGGCGTTGGCGTTACCGCGGGCGGCATAGACGTGGAGGATGACGAGCGGCTGCGCGAGCGCATCCGCCTGGCGCCGGAGTCGTTCAGCGTGGCCGGCAGCGTGGCGGCCTATCGCCACCACGCGCTGAGCGCCACCCAGGGCGTGCTCGATGTCGCCGTGGTCAGCGCGTCCAACCTGGGCAAGATCGCGCCGCCGGGCGACCCGGTGCAGCCGGGCGAAGTCAGGCTGTTTCCGCTGTTCCGCGGCAACCAGCCGGGGGCGGGGCAGCTGGATCAGGTCAAGAGCGCCTGCAGCGCCGACCGGGTGCGGCCGCTCACCGACAAGGTCACCGTGGCGCAGCCGCCGAGCTTCGAATTTCAGGTAACGGCCAAACTGCAGCTCTACGCCGGCAGCGACAGCCAGCAGACGCTGCAAGCCGCCAACGCCTCGCTGGACGCTTACCTGGCCGGCCGCGCCGACAAGCTGGGCTGCGATATCGTGCCTTCGCAACTGGTGGCCGCGCTGTCCGTGCCGGGCGTGTATCAGGTGACGCTGAGCCAGCCGGCCGCCGCCGTGGTGGTGCCTTACTTCGGCTGGTCCCACTGCACGGCGCGCGACATCCAGCTCGACGCCGCCGACTTGGACGGCGTGGACCATGACTGAACGCTACGACCGGGTCTATCCGCCCCTGCTGCGCGGCGACGCCCGCTTCGGCGCGCTGGCCGAGCTGACCCGCCGCCTGGGCGCGCCCTACGCCGATCCGGAGCGGGCCGAGGTGCAGGGCCAGTTCGAAACCGGCGAGTTGCTGGTGTACCTGGTGGACAACGCCCAAGAGGCGCTGCTGCCAAGGCTGGCCGAGCAGTTCCACGTGAGCGGCGACGAAGGCTGGCTGCTGGCCAGCGATGACGCCAAGCGGCGCGAGCTGATCAAGCGCGCCATCGAGTTGCACCGTTACAAGGGCACGCGCTGGGCGCTCACGGAAGTGTTCCGCGTGCTGGGCATACGCATCGAGCTGAAAGAGTGGTGGGAGGCCGATGGCTCCGGCCAAGCCTACACCTTCGACCTGACCGCCTGGGCCAATGACAACCTGCTGCCCGGCCAGGCCGTGCTGAACCCGCGGCTGTACCAGCGCCTGCGCAGCATGATCGAGCAGGTCAAGCCGGCGCGCAGCGCTTACGGCTTCAAGATCGGCGCCGCCTTCCGCCAGCCGCTGCGCTGGGCCGGCGTCTTGCAGGGCAGGGCGCTGAACCGCGCCGACGCGGCCTGCCGGCCCAATCCGGCCAAGCCGCTATCGCAACCGCTGCGCCTGGCCGCCGCGCTGAAACCGCGGGCCGTGATGCGCGCTTACATGGAGAGCAATCGATGAGCAGCACCCCCTTGATCCCGCTGATCCTGGATTGCGGCCTGGCCGCCATCCAGCTGGCCGGCCACGACGGCGTCCAGCTGCGGATCACCCATATCGCGCTGGGCGACGCCGGCTATGCGCCGGATGTGGCGCAAACCGCGCTCAAGCATGAAATCGTCCGCTACCCCATCGCCGACGGCCAGAGCCAGGGGCCGCGCCAGCTGCACCTGACCGCGCTGGCCAGCGACCAGACCGAGTTCTGGGTGCGCGAGGTGGCCTTCATCCTGGAAAACGGCCAGCCGCTGGCCATCTGGTCCGACCCGCAGCAGGCGCTGGCCTACAAGCAGGCCAATCTGGAGCTGCTGCTGGCCTTCGACCTGGCCCTGTCCGGCGTGCCGGCCGACAGCGTGACGGTGCAGTCCACCGGCGCCGGCCTGAACCTGGCGCTGGGCGAGGAGCTGGCCAGCCTGGGCGCGGCGCAAGTGGACGAAATGACGCGCGGCCTCAAGCGCGACGACGCGCTGCGCGGACAGCAGGCGCGCCAGGACCAGGCCGAGCAGCGGCTGGCCGGCCACGACAGCCGCCTGAACGGCCACGACGCCGCCTTGTTAACCCTCGATCAGCGCGGACAGCAGTATCGCGACGATCTGGCCGAACTGGCCACCGCTCAGGCCGCGGCGCTGATCCAGCTGCAATGCCTGACCCTGCAACGCAGTGTTTTGAATCCCAAGTGAAGGAGAGAACATGAGTCTGGAACAACAAGTCGCCGCCCTGGTGACGGCATCGAACAATCTGACCGGCGTCGTCGCCGGCAAGCAGGCCGATATCGACGCCAAGGTGGCGGCGAAGATCAACGATCTGGAGCAGTGGCGCAGTCAAAATATTGCGTTGATGCCGCCTAATCTGATCGACAATGCGCACATGATGAATTTGAATGACAAAGGTGTGCCGCTTGGGTTCAGCGTATATGGCGATGGCGCAATCATTCAAGCCGTCCATCCGTATACCAAGGGTTATGAGGGACCGTATGTCGATACTAAGCCGGCCAATGCCGCGAATAGCCCGGTAGAAGCCACACAAGATAAACCATATTGGTATGGTTCTTACAATATGGGTGCGCGTAGCGGGCGAGGTGGGCTATCCGGAGGCTGGGGGGGGCAAACGACTGGTCATATTATTAGGGTTACAACGCCTAATACAAAAGGGGCAAATGGCCAGTTTAGAGCAGTATTCACTGGAGCAAAGCTTCCGGTTGAGCTGAGTGCAGTATATTTCTCTGCTTGGTTTTATATCGAAAAAGGTAGTATTGGCCTTGGGGTTGATGCAGGTTATACAGGTAATAATAATTTCTATCCTGGGGCTGTTGTGATTGATAAGAAAATGACGGCAGCCTCACCGGATGGGTGGTATAGATATTCCGGAATTATCGGGGTGTCGCAGGTCACATCTCTAGGGGCAAATCAGATGTGTATCGGGTTCGGTGAAGGTGAGACAGAGTTCTACATGGCCCTTCCCTATATTGGCGTTCCGTTTAATGCAAACTTTATGGTGGGTTGATAGGAGGATTTATGTACGTTTTCTTTAAAGGACAGCCAAATGGTTTTATTCAGGATCGAACCATTGTTGATGATATGATTGCGCGTGGCGGCTTGAGCCGTGATGACTTCAGTTATGTCTGCACGGATCAGGAAGCCAGAGAGCAGTGTGAAGCCTATATTCTTCAAAATTATCCGTTATGGAAACAGGCCAATATCACAAGGGATGGTCCCGATGCGAGCCGAACCGCGATGGCGGATTTTATCAACGCTTGCCGGGCTTGGAGTAATGCTCAACCTTGCAATCCTTTGGTCCTGGAAAATATCAAGCCGAAGATTTAAGGTGCGTCGCGATTTTTACTCTGAGCATTAAGTTGATGGACAAGTTTTGTTTCCCGTAAGCTAGGGTCTCAATCTGGCTATGAATACACATAGCATCCATCTTGGTTACGCCGGGCTTCGCCCGAAGCCCGGCAGCTTCTCCTTCCTTGTCGTTTCCCCGGCGTCTCCGCCATCGCGTCTCTTCCGCTTCCCTCATACTCTCTCTCACGGTTTCCGCTTTAACCCCTGCCTTTCCCCGCGTTCGGCCGCCACGGTGGCTCGTTCCATATCCCCTTTCCTTTGTTTGCCTCTAGCCCGCCGCGCATCGGCAGCGTCCACCTTTCTCCTTTTCGGAGCCTTTCCCCATGTCCATCTTCTCCGCGCTGGTCCTTCCCCTCGAATCGCAAACCCCTTCCCATGCCAACGTCGATACGCCGCGCTTGGCTGAGGCCATGCCGTCTCCGCGCCTGAGCGCCGTCTTCCGTCCGCTGGCCGTATTGCGCCTGTCCATGCAGGCCGAGCGCCGCTGACCCTTCTCGGTTTTCTCCTCTTTCGCGGGCCGCTGTCCACGGCCCGTCCCGCCCCTTTCCCTTCACCCAGGAGGCTGTATGCAGCTCCATCCCCGCGTTCGTCCGCTTGCCGCGGCGGCGCATCATTCCGCGCCCGCGGGGAGAGGCGGCCATGGCTGACGCCGTCTCTCCCATCCTGAAACAAGACGCCCGCTTCGGCCCCTTGGCCGCGTTGACCGAGCGGCTGACCGACATCGACCTGACCCCCTTCTTGGTCTACCTGCTGGACAACGTCGACGCCAAGCTGCTGCCGCAACTGGCCGAGCAATTCCACATCGGCGGCGACGAGGGCTGGACCCTGGCCGAGTCCGACGAGGCGCGCCGCGCGCTCTTGCACAGCGCCAACGAGCTACATCGCTACAAAGGCACGCCCTGGGCCATACGCGAAGTGATACGCCGCCTGGGCCTGGGCGAAGTGGAGCTGATCGAGGGCTTGGCCGGCCAGCGCCGCAACGGCCTGATCCAACGCAACGGCTATTACGTGCATGGCGACCCAGGCAGCTGGAACCAGTACCGGGTCCTGCTGGGCAAGCCCATCACCAACGACCAGGCCGCCCAGCTGCGCCGCATGCTGGCGCTGTACGCCCCGGCGCGCAGCGTGCTGGCCAGCCTGGAGTACCAAAAGGTGGCCAACCGCCACAACGGCGCCATCCGCCGCAACCGCCAATTCAACCGAGGGAGTGCCTAATGGCCAATCTGCAAGAAAAACCCGTCTGGGAGACGGGCATCTATCAACTGGAAACCACCGACCCTGTTTTGGGCGGACCGGACGGCGTGGACAATCTGCAGGCCAAGCAGCTGGCCAACCGCACCACGTTTTTGAAGAAGCAGATAGACGATGTGGTGGCCGGCGCGCTGACCGCCGAATACGCCGATCGCTTGAAGACGCCACGCAATATAGCCATGACCGGAGACGGCAGCTGGAACGTGTCCTTTGACGCCAGCGGCGATGTCAGCGCGCAGATGACGCTGAAGGACAGCGGCGTGGCAGCCGGCAGTTACGGCCAGGTGACGGTGGATTCCAAGGGCCGCGTCACCGCGGCCCGCGCCATCCAGCCCGGCGACGTGCCGGCGCTGGACTGGGGCAAGATCGTCTCCGGCAAACCGACCACGCTGGCGGGGTATGGCATTACTGATGCGGCGCCCATCGCGCAAAGCATGGTGAGGCGAGCGGATTTTGACCAATCCCAAATCGATGCGGCCACACAGTCAGGTTTTCGAAGCGTGCTACATCCCGGTGATACGAGCTTGCTGATGACGATGGATGCGGGAGGTTCTGTCGGGCCATTCCAGCTAGAGGCTTTCTATGCTGGAAACTTACGCTGGCGTAATCAGACAGACGGCCGGAGTTGGACTGATTGGAAAAATATATGGCATAGCGGCAACTTCAGTCCTGATGGCAAGGCAGATAAGGCAACGACTCTGGCTGGGTATGGAATCAGCGACGCGGCGAGCAAGAGTGATCTGAAAGCGATTTCCGATAGCGTAAACGGTGGCAAGGCGGATAAAGCAACGACGTTGGCAGGTTATGGAATTATTGATGGCGCCAGCAAAACCGATCTGAAAACAGCCATCGATGGCGTGATAGCCGGCGCGCCTGGCGCGTTGAATACCTTGCAAGAGCTGGCTTCCGCTCTAGGCAATGATGCCAACTATGCGGCAAGCATCACCAGGCAGTTGTCTGGCAAGGCCGATAAGGCGACGACGCTGTCGGGCTATGGCATTACCGATGCAGCACCCATCGCGCAAAGCATGGTGAGGAGAGCGGATTTTGACCAATCCCAAATCGATGCGGCCACACAGCCAGGTTTTCGAAGCGTGCTACATCCTGGCTATACGAGCTTACTGATGACGATGGATGCGGGAGGTTCTGTCGGGCCATTCCAGCTAGAGGCTTTCTATGCTGGAAACTTACGCTGGCGTAATCAGACAGACAGCCGGAGTTGGACCGATTGGAAAAATATATGGCATAGCGGCAACTTCAGTCCTGATGGCAAGGCAGATAAGGCGACGACTCTGGCTGGGTATGGAATCAGCGATGCGGTGAGCAAAAGCGATCTGAAAGCCGCAGCCGACAACGCAGGCAGCGGTAAGGCAGACAAGGCGACAACCTTGGCGGGCTATGGCATTACTGATGCGGCTAGTAAGAGTGATCTGACTGCTGCAGTCGATGGGGCGTTATCTCCCCGTAATAATGTGTTGACGGCGTCGCAAACGACTCGAATTATTAAAACTACACCAAATACTTACGATGCAGGAATTTATACCAGTGGGACATTGGAGCTGAGGTCGGCAGGCGATGACTTTCCATCTCTAGGCTTGCACCGCCCGGGGAAAACTGCGGTAGCGTTAGTGCACAAGGCATATGGTGATGATTCGCTGGTTCTGAAGGAGGCTAATAATAATGAATATCGTGTTTGGCACGCTGGGAATGATGGGAGTTTCATCAAAAGGCGGCGCACACGTATTCATGCTGATGATAAAACCTCTCTGGACAGCTCTATTGTCTCTGGTGAAATGGGTTTCAATTATGGCACTTCAAGTGGTGTAACGGGGCCATTTATCTCATTTGGTGGTTTGGACACGAGCGCTAACTATAGTTGTCAATTGAATGCCGATTATATGTCTGGCAATGTGATGCGTTTTCGGACAAAGAATGATGATGGGGCAAACCCGCGCTGGAATCCATGGCATACCCTCGTGCATGAAGATAGCCTAGTATTGACAGCAAAGGCGGATAGAGCGACAACTTTAGCAGGGTATGGGATTACAGACGCTGCACCGAATGCACAAAGCATGGTGATGCGTGCTGATGTTGATCAATCACAAATTGATACGGCCACTATGCCTGGTTTTAGGAATGTAGTTCATCCTGGCGATACTAGTTTGCTGATGACAATGAATGCAGGTGGATCTGTTGGTCCTTTCCAATTGGAAGCCTTTTATAGTGGAAACCTGCGCTGGCGTAATCAGATAGACAGTAAGACTTGGACAGACTGGAAAAAAGTCTGGCATTCCGGCAATATGACTTTTGAGTTCTGAATCATGCCTAAAACTTATGTCGATCAAAAGCAGGTTAAACACTGGTATGTGGATGGCCGGAAAGTGCAGAAAGCCTATCAGGGTGGCCGTCTGGTGTTTCAGGATGAACTCGTCGTGGTATTAGCTGCCAGCAATTACAATTTCGATACGGGGAGTTTGCATCAACAGATGGTGACTGCCGCAGGCGGTAGTTGGCCGCAAGGCGCGACCTTCCGCGTCATCGTTCAGCCCGGTGTTCAACTGGTGTCTAAAGATACGTCCAATGCCTGCTTCTGGTTTGGTGGCGCCATCGTCGGCAATACCGTGATCGTGGAGAACTATGGCCAGATTTTAGGGAGAGGTGGGAAAGGTGGCGATTGTGGAAATAGGCCTATGCCTGGGGAGAATGGTAGCGCAGCCATATGGGTGGACGGCGGTATTAAGTTGTTTGTTAGCAATCAAGGCTTAATCGCTGGCGGCGGAGGTGGGGGGGCTGGGGGCTTATCGATACGCAATGTAGGGACTCGACGTTACCGATGCTCAGGTGGTGGAGGGGCGCCATTCGGACCGGCCGGCGCATGTGATGATGCGAGTGGAGGCAGTGCGAATTATGAACAGGCAGGAAACACTCACACGTCTTGGGTTGCTTCAGGTTCTGGCGGGGCCTGGGGGCAAAGTGGAAGTGGCGGCATCTATTCGACCTATAACGGCCGGCCTGGTGGCAAGCCTCAAGAAGAGCCAGAGGACCCCTACCAAGATGAATCCATTCCCGGCGGCACCGCAGGCCCGGCCATTGGCCTAATCAACGGCGCAACTTGCTCGTATTTGAACCGCGGCGATCTGCGCGGCAACGCCCCATAACTCTCGGAGACGACTCATGCTGTTTTCTAACTCTCAACAAACCACCCTGGTTCAAAATGACCAGACTTATCGAACTTTGCTCAAGCCCTCTCTGCCCGCAGGTCCGCAAGAGCAAGGCGCGATTCGCGAAATCCGTTATGCCCCAATTAGCAAGACGCGCGAGGCGCTGGACGATCAATACACTTGGCAGCTTACGAGCGAGCAAGAAGCCGCGCTGCAGCAATGGATAGCTGCTTTTGATCCACAAGATAGGCTGGTCTACACCTATGACCAGAGCGGCCAATTTAGCGGCGAGGCTTGCTTGCGCAGCTTGCAAGCCAGTGGCAATCCGCGTCATACCGAGCTAGCGCCGTTGGAGCGCCATGTGTTCATCGATGGTCAATGGCAAGCCGATGATGGTTTGCTGGCTGAGCAGGCCCGTCAGCAGCGAGACGTGTTATTGCGTGAAACCTTGGACCAATTGCAGCGGCACGAACGGCAGCTCAAGTACCAGCCCTCGCTGGCGTTGAAGCCAGAGATAGCCCAGGCATTGGCGGACTATGCGCAGGCTTTGTGCGATGTGCCGGCGCAGCCGGGATTTCCGCGCAAGATCATTTGGCCGCAACGCACGGCTTAATGTGAGGATCGCCGGTCTTTCTTTGAGAGGCTGGCGGTCAGTTCTGAAGCAGAGACGTTAAATACCCTTCCTAAACTCCTTTCCAAGCCGCGCGCCGCGGGTTTAGGCACCATGTCGTCCTGACCGGAAAGCCGGCCTCTTATGGGGCCGGCTGTTGCCGCGCCTACGCGCGGCGCAGGCGCTTGGGTGCTCGCCTTGGTTCTTCGCCCGGTCATGCCTGCGTTCCATCGTTTCTCCGCAGAGACGGGACGCCCTTATCATTCAAGCAAGCGAGGAACGACATGGCTTTTTTGAAGGAAACCAACAATTGGGAAGCTGGCATTTACCAGCTGGAGACCACCGACCCGGTGCTGGCCGGCCCGGACGGCATCGACAATTTGCAAGGCAAGCAGCTGGCTAACCGCACCGTCTATCTGAAAGACCAGATCAATCAGCTCGCCAGCGGCAAACAGGTGGCCGGCAATGCCGCCAAGCTGAGTACGCCGCGCAATATCGCCATGAGCGGCGACGGCAGCTGGAATGTGATGTTCGACGCCAGCGGCGACATCAGCGCGCAGATGACGCTGAAAGACAGCGGCGTGGCAGCCGGCAGCTACGGCCAGGTGACGGTGGATTCCAAAGGCCGCGTCACCGCGGCCCGCGCCATCCAGCCCGGCGACGTGCCGGGGCTGGATTGGAGCAAGATCGCATCCGGCAAGCCGACCACCTTGGCGGGGTATGGTATTGCCGATGCGGCTGGATCTGCTTTCGTAGGGCCCATGAGTATGAATGCTTATATGCCGCCTGGCATCTATGAATATGATCCTGCAGGAGAGGGGGCTCCGACCAATATCCCCAATCATACAGTTCTATCCATGGGGCGGGCCTCTCGCTGGACTCAGTTGGCAATGCCTTATAGTCAGGATCAGTTATTCTTTAGACGGAATATAGATGGGAAAACGGGTGGGTGGAGAGCAGGGCAATCGCACCTTCTTGTCATAAGCAAACAGACTTGCCAACCCACCCAGACTTGAGGTGAACTCCCAGGTTTTACCGGTGCGGGATGGGAACGTTGATGGAACATTTGGCCGAGGTGCCCGAGCCGAGGACCGGGCGCTACATCGCCCATCCGCTGGACGAAATTCTGGTGATTGCCGTGTGCGCCATCTTCGCGGGGGCGGAGAGCTTTGTGGAGGCGGTCGAGTGGGCTGAGGTTAAGGAAGCTTGGCTGCGGCGCTTCCTGCCGTTGAAGAATGGCATTCCTTCTCACGATACCGTCAACCGCGTGTTCCGACTGCTGGATCCCAAGCAGTTCGAGAACGCCTTCCGCAGCTGGACGCAAGGACTGCTGGGCTCGTTCCAGCAGATCGCCATCGATGGCAAATGCCTGCGCGGCACCGCTCGCGGCGCGCACAGCCCGGTGCACATGGTCAGCGCCTTCGCCACCGAACTGGGCTTGGCGCTGGGGCAGGAGAAAGTCGCCGACAAAAGCAATGAAATCACTGCGATTCCGGCGTTGCTGGCCGCACTGGATGTGGAGGGCTGTCTGGTCAGCCTGGATGCGATGGGCTGCCAGAAAGAGGTTGCCAAGACCATCGTGGCGCGTAAAGCGGACTATTTGCTGGCGGTGAAGGAGAACCAGCCCAAGCTACGTCAGGCCGTAGCGTGCGCGCTGCATGACCATCCCACCGAGCGAGTGGCCAGCGCGCAAAAAGGGCATGGCCGCACGGTGTTGCAACATGTGGTGACAGCCCGGGCGGACGGCATTGTCGACGCTCAGGCCTGGCCCGGCTGCCAAACAGTGGGTCGCGTGGATTCGGTGCGGCTGGATGGTCGCGGACAATCGGCGCTGGAGCAGCGCTATTATTTGTCGTCGCGCGCGTTGAGCGCGGAAGAGCTGGCGCAGGCGGTGCGCCGTCATTGGGCGATCGAAAACGGCCTGCATTGGTGTCTGGATGTGATTTTTCGGGAAGATAACTGCCCATTGCGCGAAGATCATGGACCGCAGAATTTTGCGCTGCTGCTGAAATTCGCGCTCAACCTGCTGCGTAGTTCGCCGTATCAGGCCAAGAAAAGCATGCGGGTGCGACGCAAGCGTGCCGGCTGGGATGATGAGGCCTTGGCTGAGTTGCTGGGCATGTCGCCTTTATGACGTGAAGGTGCGATTGCCCTGGGTGGAGAGAGGTTTGGCACAATGGTAACTTTTTGCCTGAGTCTAAAGCTGATAAAGCTAGTACTTTAGCGGGTTACGGTATTAACGATGGGGCAACAAAATCGGATTTGAAAGCCGCTATAGATGGCTTGGTGGCAGGGGCGCCAGGCGCCTTGAACACGTTGAAGGAGTTGGCGGATGCTTTGGGTAGTGATGGAAATTTTGCGGCGACGGTTACCAATAAGCTAGCAACGAAGTCTGACAAGGCGACGACGCTGACAGGATATGGAATTACCGATGCGGCTGGGTCTGTATTTTCTGGCTCAAATAGTCTGAATACATATACTGTTCCCGGTGTGTATGAATATGATCCCGTAGTGGATGGAGCCCCAACCAGCATACCTAATCATACGGTTTTGTCCATGGGGCGAGTAGCGCGCTGGACGCAGCTGGCTATCCCTTATCGTAAAGATCAACTGTTTTTTCGTCGGAATATCGATGGAAATCGGGGGGAATGGCAGGAAGTTTGGCATGGTGGGAATTTTCGACCGGAACTAAAGGCAGACAAAGCGACTACGTTGGCTGGCTATGGCATCACGGATGCCACTAGCAAGGATGCCAATAACCGTTCTTGGGCCAGCGCTTTCCGTGCTAGCAAGGGGCTGCCGAATGGAGATGAATCCAGAACCGGATTTGCCTTCGAGACCGATGGTGATACGGGTCTGTTTGCCGATGGTTCCGGGATTTCTGGCAGTAGCGCGTTGGGTATGTATATTGATAGCAGCAAAGTTTTTCAGGTGGGCCGAGGAGGCCAAATATGGTCTCCTCTCTATGGTGCGCTGGAGGATAAGTTTGCGGCCAAATCGTCTACTCTGGCGGGTTATGGTATTACCGACGCCGTATCCATAAATGGAAATGGCTCGAAGACTTTTAACGTGGCAAATGCGACTTCGGCTGCCCACGCTGTCGCATATGGGCAATTTGCTAGTTCATTGGTGCCGACGGGCTATCAGTATTTGCCAAATGGCATGTTGCTGCAGTGGGGCAAGACGCCTGGTATCGCCGGCGCAGCTTCATATACAGGCAATTTTGCCATAGCCTTTCCAAATGGCGTCTTTTCCATGACTGCGAGTTCGTATCTGGATACAAATAACTCGGAATTCTTTAATGTGTTTGTCGTTAGTAATACCCAATATCGTATTACGAGTGGAGCTGTGGCGGCACAGAGTGCACCAGTAACTTGGATTGCAATTGGTTATTGATGTTTTATAGGGTAACCAGGGACTTGTTATTTCAGCTTAATTATTTGAGGTATAGAATGGGACAGAAAATCGCAGCATTTAATGAGAATGGGGAAATTACAGCATTTTATGATTCTATCGATTCCCCGCCGAAAGATGGAGAGAAAGTTATCTCTATTACCGATGAACAATGGCAAACATGCCTGAGCCAACCGGGCTGGACGGTTGTGGACGGCACGTTGCTTGCGCCGGTTCCGCCCTCGGAGGCGGAGCAGTTGCGGCTGGCGCAGCGAATCCAGTGCCAACGGCTGCAGGCGGCATGCGAATCGGCCATTACCGCCAGCTTCCCGTCTATGGCCTTGGGGCCGCAGCCATGCGTCTACGGCAGCCGGCTGACGGATCAAAACAATCTGTTGTCCGCGCTGTCCGCGGCGCGGGGACAGCCGGTCAATTGGACCACGCCGCTGTGGTGCGCGGATGGGAAGGGCGACTGGGCGTTCTTGCCCCACACTGCCGAGCAGGTTATGCGGGTGAATCAGGATTGGGTAGCGTTCCGCACCAAGCAGCAGCAAAAATACGCATCGCTGATGGCGCAGATGCTGGCCGCTCCTACCGCGCAGGCGGTCCAGGCCATAACCTGGGAGTAGCCGATGTCGTTCTGGACCGCCCGATAGAAAAGCCCCGCGATGGCGGGGCTATTTTATTGCGGAGCGCATGCCAGGGCGTGGCGGAGTTACGGCTTGCCCGCCTCCCACCCCCCGCCCAGCGCCTTGTACACGCCGATGGTGGTGTTGAGCCGGTCCAGCTTGGCGCTCACCAGGTTCAGTTCGGCCTGGAAGCTGTTGCGCTGCGCGTCCAGCACGTCCAGGTAGCTGGCGTAGCCGTTGTCGTAGCGCAGGCCGGCCAGCTTCAGCGTGCGGTTCAGCGCGGTGAGCTGGGTGGTTTGCGCGGCGACGATGTCGCGCGCCGTGCTGTTGGCGGCGAGCGCGTCCAGCGCATCCTTGAACGCGGCCTGCACCGTCTTCTGGTACTGCGCCAGCGCCTGTTTCTGGCCGGCGCTGGCGGCGTCCACGTTGTAGCCGGTGGCGCCGAAGTTGAAGATGGGCGCGGCGGCGTTGCCGGCGAAGCTCCAGGTGCGCGTGGCGCTGGTGAACAGGCTGTCCAGCGAGGGGCTTTGCGAGCCCAGGGCGCCGGTCAGGCTGATGCTGGGGAAGTAAGCCGCCTTGGCCACGCCGATGCGGGCGTTGGCGGCGATCAGCTGCTGCTCGCTGGAGGCCACGTCGGGGCGGCGCTCCAGCAGGCGGGACGGCAGGCCGGCCGGCACGTCCGGCGGCGTCACCAGGCTGTTGATGTCCTTGCCGCGGCGGAGCTTGCCTTCGGCCAGCTGCTTGGGGCTATGGCCCAGCAGCACGCCCAGCGCGGTTTCGGTTTGCTCCAGCGAACGCGTGATCTGCGGCACGGTGGCGCGGGCGCTGGCGGCCTCGGCTTCGGCTTGGCGCAGGTCCAGCTCCGAGGTAACGCCGCCGTTGAAGCGTTTCTGCCGCAGCGCCAGCGATTCCTCGCGGCTGCGCAAGGTGCGCTTGGCAATGTCCAGTTGCGCGTCCAGCGCGCGCAGCTGGAAATAGGTTTGCGCCACTTGGGCGGCCAGCGCCAGCTGGGCGGCGTCGCGGTCGTAGCGGCTGGCCTGGTAGCTGGCGCGCGCCGCTTCGTTGCCGCGGCGCAGCTTGCCCCACAGGTCCAGTTCCCACGCCGCCGTCAGATTGGCGGCGCGCACGTCGTTGACCAGGGGCGTGCCGGGGCTGACCAGCTGGCTGGAGCTGCGGCCGCTTTGGTAGCCGGCGTTGGCGTTAAGCTGGGGCAGCAGCGCCGCGCGGGCGATGCCGGCCTGGGCGGCGGCCTGTTCTACGCGAGCGGCGGCGGCTTGCAGGTCGAAGTTGTTCTTGACCGCTTCGTCTATCAGCTGGTTCAGCACCGGGTCGTCGAAGCGTTTCCACCAGTCAGCGTCCACCGTCGGTGTTTGGGCGCCGGCCTGGGCGGCCGGCAGTTCTACCTTGGGCCGGCTGTAATCGGGGCCCACCGCGCAAGCGGACAGCGCCAGCGCGATGGACATGGGGATCAGGGCGCGCTTAAGCATCTGCGTGTCCTCCTGCCTCGGCCTTGGCCTGAGGCTTGTTTTGTTTGCCGAGCTTCATGATCAGGATGAAGAACAGCGGGATGAAGAAGGTGGCGAGGAAGGTGGCGGACAGCATGCCGCCTATCACGCCGGTGCCGATGGAGTGCCGGCTGGCGGAGCCGGCGCCGCTGGAAATGGCCAGCGGCACGCAGCCCAGCACGAAGGCGAGAGACGTCATCACGATGGGGCGGAAGCGCAGGCGGGCCGCCTCCATCGCCGCGTCCATCGCGCTGAGGCCTTCTTCCATTTTCTGCACCGCGAACTCCACGATCAGGATGGCGTTCTTGGCCGACAGGCCGATCAGCGTCACCAGCGCCACCTGGAAGTAGACGTCGTTGGCCAGGCCGCGCAGCCAGTTGGCCATCAGCGCGCCGAACACGGCAAACGGCACCGCCATCAGCACGGAGATTGGCAGGCTCCAGCGCTCGTACTGCGCCGCCAGGATCAGGAACACCATGATCATGCCGAAGCCGAACACCAGGGCGGACGAACCGCTGGTGGATTTCTCCTGGAAGGCGGAGCCGGTCCAGGCCAGGCTATAGCCGTCGGGCAGGGTTTCCTTGGCCACGTCTTCCAGCGCGGTCAGCGCCTGGCCGGAGCTATAGCCCGGCGCCGGGCCGCCCACCACCTTGGCCGCCGGGAACACATTGAAGCGGTCCAGGGTTTCCGGGCCAGTGGTTTGCTGGATGGTGACCAGCGCGGTCAGCGGGATCATCTGGCCGGTTTGCGAACGCACGTAGACGTTGCGCAGGTCGTCCACCTTGGTGCGGAACGGCGCCTCGGACTGCAGCTGCACGCGGAAGGTGCGGCCGAACTTGTTGAAGTCGTTGACGTACAGCGCGCCAAAGGTGCTCTGCATGGTGTCGAACACGCTGTTCACCGGCACGCCCAGGGCCTTGGCCTTGGCGCGGTCCAGCTTGACGAAGACCTGCGGCACGCTGGCGGAGAAGGTGGTTTGCACCCCCTTCAGCTCCGGGCGCTTGGCCGCGGCGGCCACCAGTTTCTTGGTGATTTCGCCCAGCTCGGCCGGGGTGCGGCCGGCGCGGTCCTGCACATAGGCTTCAAAGCCGCCGGTGTTGGACATGCCGGAGATCGGCGGCGGGTTGAAAGCCAGCACGATGCCGTCGTCGATGCCCATCATGCCCTTGGCGAACACGTCTTTCACCACGGCCTGCGCCGACAGCTGCGGGCCTTTGCGCTCATCCCACGGCTTGAGCACGATGAAGGACACGCCGGCGTTGGACTTGTTGCCGCCGGTGAGGATGTCGAAGCCGGCGAAGGTCATGCGGTCCTGCACCGCCGGGTTCTTGGCCATCATGGCGTCCAGCTTGTCCATGGTGGCGGCGGTGCGGGTCAGCGAGGCGCCGTCCGGCAAGAAGGCCGCGGCCAGGATATAGCCCTGGTCCTCGTCCGGCGCCAGGCTGGACGGGATGATGCGGAACAGGCCGGCGGAGGCCGCGATCAGGCCGCCGAACAGCAGCACCGCCAGCACGGCGCGCTTGTTGATGAAGGCCACGCCGCCGGTGTAGCGGCTGGTCAGGCGGTCGAACCAGTTGTTGAACCAGGTGAAGAAGCGGTTGGGGTGCTGGTGTTCCGCCTTCAGGATCAGCGCGCACAGCGCCGGCGTCAGCGTCAGCGCCACGATGCCGGAGATCACCACCGACACGGCGATGGTCATGGCGAACTGCTTGTACATCTGGCCGGCGATGCCGCCCAGGAAAGCCACCGGGATGAACACCGAGCACAGCACCAGCACGATGGCCACCAGCGCGCCGGACACTTCCTTCATCGCTTTCAGGCTGGCTTCGCGCGGCGGCAGCCCTTCCTGCGTCATCAGGCGCTCGACGTTTTCCAGCACCACGATGGCGTCGTCCACCACGATGCCGATGGCCAGCACCAGGCCGAACAGCGTCAGCGTGTTGATGGTGAAGCCGAAGGCGTACATGCCGGCAAACGCGCCGACGATGGACACCGGCACCGCCAGGCAGGGAATCAGCGTGGCGCGCCAGTTTTGCAGGAACAGGAACACTACCAGGAAGACCAGCACCATGGCTTCGGCCAGGGTCTTGTACACCTCCTCGATCGACACTTCCACAAACTTGGTGGTGTCGTAGGGGATGCCGTAGGACAGACCGGTCGGGAAGCTCTTGGACAGGCGCTGCATCTCGCTTTCCACCGCCTGCGCCGTGGCCAGCTGGTTGGCGCCCGGCGCCAGGAAGATGCCGATCGGGATGGTGGCCTTGCCGTTGTGCTTGCCGTGGAAGTCATAGGACAGCGCGCCCAGCTCCACGCGGGCCACGTCCTTCAGTTTGACCGAGGAGCCGTCCGGATTGGCGCGGAGGATGATGTTTTCAAACTCTTCCGGTTCGGACAGGCGGCCCTGGGTGGTCACCGTGTAGGTGAACTCCAGCTTCTCCTGGGTGGGCTGCGCGCCCAGCTTGCCGGCGGCGAACTGCGAGTTCTGCTCGCGGATGGCGGCGGCCACGTCGCTGGGCGTCAGCTTGAGCTGGGCCAGTTTGTCCGGGCGCAGCCAGATCCGCATCGAGTAGTCCTGGCCGGCGAAGTTGACCACGTCGCCCACGCCCGGCACCCGCTTCAGCTCGTCCACCACGTTCAACAGCGCGTAGTTGCTGATGAACAGCGTGTCGTGGCTGTTGTCGGGCGAGAACAGCGACACCACCTGCAAGATGGTGGCGGATTTCTTGCGCACGTTCACGCCCTGGCGCCGCACTTCTTCCGGCAGCTGAGACAGCACCGATTGCACGCGGTTGTTGACGTTGATGGTGGCTTGGTCGGGATTGGTGCCGATCTTGAACGACACGGTCAGCGACAGCGTGCCGTTGCTGGCGCTGCTGGACTGCACGTAGAGCATGTCGTCCACGCCGTTGATGGCCTGCTCCAGCGGCGCGGCCACGGTGTTGGCGATCACTTCGGCGGAAGCGCCCGGATAGCTGGCGGTGACGTTGACCACCGGCGGCACGATTTCAGGGTACTGCTGGATGGGCAGCGCCTTGATGGCGGCCAGGCCCGCCAGCATGATCACGATGGAGATCACGCTGGCGAAGATGGGCCGCCGGATGAAGAAAGCGGAAAACATGTGTCAGGTTCCCCTTGCGATTACGGCTTGGCCGCGACAGCGGGCGCGCTGGCGTCGGCCTGGTACGGATGCGGCTTGACGGCGGCGCCCGGACGCAGCTTGATAATATTGTCGACGACGACCTGGTCGCCGGCCTTCAGACCCTGCTCCACCAGCACGCTGAGGCCTACCTCCTGCGAGGTGACGATGGGGCGCGGCGCGACCTTGCCGTCGGCGCCCACCACCCACACCATCTTGCCCTGCTGCGTGGTCAGCACCGCGCGTTGCGGCACGGTGATGGCGGCGGTGCGCACCGCGCCGTTCAGCTGCACGCGCACGAACTGGCCTGGCAGGATGCCGCCTTGCGGATTGGCGAAACTGGCGCGCGAGCGGATGGTGCCGGTGGTGGTGTCCACCAGGCTGTCGGTGAAGTTCAGGTGGCCGGTCTTGCCGTACAGGCTGCCGTCCGGCAGCTTCAGCTGCACCTCGAAGCCGCCGCCGTTGGCCAGTTTCAGCTTGCCGGCGTGCTGCATCTTGCGCAGGTTCAGCATGTCGCTGTCGGACATGCTGAAGTTGACGTAGATCGGGTCCAGCTGCGAGATCTTGGTCAGCAGGCTGGCGTCGGCCGTGGTGGCTACCAGGCTGCCCTCGGAGCGCGCCTCCTGGCTGGTGATGCCGGAGATCGGCGCGGTGACGCGGGTATAGCCCAGATTGATCTGGGCCTGCTCCACCTGGGCCTTGGCGGCGGCGACGGAGGCTTTGGCCGCGTCGAAGGCGGCCTGGGCGTCGTCGCGGTCCTTCTGGCTGACGGCGTTTTCCTTGAACAGCGGCAGGATGCGGTCGTAGTCCTGCTTGGTGCGCGACAGCTGCGCCTGCTGCACCTGCAGATTGGCGCGGGCCTGGTCCAGCGCCGCCTTGAACGGCTCGGGGTCGATCTGGAACAAGAGGTCGCCGGCCTTCACCGGCTTGCCTTCGGTGTAGGCGCGCTTCTGCAGGATGCCGCCGACGCGGGCGCGCACCTCGACTTCGCGCGAGCCGGCCGCCTGGCCGACGAACTCATACGAAACCGGCACATTGGCCGGTTCCACTTTCAGCACCGCCACCGGCACCGGCGGCATGGCGGCGCCGGTCTGGGCATTCGGTTTTTGGCCGCAGGCGGCCAGGCTGGCGGCCAGCGCCCCCAGCAACAAGCCGCGCGCGGCGCGCGGGAAGTGGGTCTTTCCTTGCATGGTCGAATCCTTGATCAAGTCTTGAAACAGGCTAGTTGTGATTTGCAGCAAATTTGGGGACAAGAGGGCGGCATTCTTATCCGGTGAATCGCCATTTTACATACATGCACGTCTGTATGTAAAATGAAGAAGTGTCCTGATATGTAAAAGTCTTGCGATATCGACACGCCACGGGTATTAAAATTCTTTAATCAGTTCTAGTTCTAGCAAAGTATCCAGATATGGCACGAAAGACACGCGAAGAGGCGGAGCAGACACGCCAGCAATTGCTGGACGCCGCGGAGCGGCTGTTCAGCGAGCAGGGCGTGTCGCGCACCACGCTGGCCGATATCGCCGCCGCCGCCGGCCTGACCCGCGGCGCGGTGTATTGGCATTTCCAGAACAAGCTGGACCTTTACCAGGCGATGCTGGACCGGGTGTCGCCCTCGTTCGACGATATGCGCGATCAGCTGTTGAGCATGTCCGGCAGCGATCCGGCGCGCGCCTTGTGGGAACACAGCCATCGCCTGCTGGAGCTGATAGAGCGCAATCCGCAGGTAAGGCGCATTCTGCTGATCGTGTTTCTGCGCAGCGAGCACGTGGGCGAACTGGAGCCGATACACGAGGAGTGCGTGGCGCACATGCACGAGGCGCGCGGCCTGCTGAGCCAGGTGGTGCAGGCGGCCAAGGACAAGGGGCAGGCCTATGACTGCGTGGCGCCGGACGAAGCCGCGACGGTGCTGCAGGCCCTGCACGACGGCCTGATGCACAAGCTGGTGATCGAGCGGCCGGGGCCGGACGCCACGCTGGCGGCCAGCCGCCTGTTGCAATACCTGTACCGCGGCATTTTCAAGCCGGAAGTCATGGAACAACTTACCACTTGAGCGCGCGGCGGCGCTATAATTGCGCTTTTTTCTCAAGCCACTAGCGCATCCCGACCTCCTCGGCAAGGCACTGGCGGCATCATGGTTTTCATGTCCCACGCAATCGAAATCGCGGCCGTCAGCAAACGCTACGGCCAGCTACAGGCGCTGGACCGGGTGAGCTTCACCGTCGAGCCCGGCGAATTCTTCGCGCTGCTCGGCCCCAACGGCGCCGGCAAGACCACGCTGATCTCGGCGCTGGCCGGCTTGGCGCGCCCGGACAGCGGCAGCATCCGCGTCATGGGCCACGACGTGGTGGCAAACTTCAAGCAGGCCCGCCGCGCGCTGGGCGTGGTGCCGCAGGAGCTGGTGTTCGATCCCTTCCTGTCGGTGCGCGAGACGCTGCGCTTCCAGTCCGGCTACTTCGGTTTGGGCCGCAACGAGGCCTGGATAGACGAACTCTTGTTCAAGCTGGGCCTGGCCGACAAAGCCGACAGCAATATGCGCGCGCTGTCCGGCGGCATGAAGCGCCGCGTCATGGTGGCGCAGGCGCTGGTGCACCGGCCCCCGGTGGTGGTGCTGGACGAGCCCACCGCCGGCGTGGACGTGGAGCTGCGCCAGAGCCTGTGGACCTTCGTGCAGGAGCTGAACCGCGCCGGCACCACCATCGTGCTGACCACCCATTATCTGGAAGAGGCCGAGGCCCTGTGCGGCCGCATCGCCATGCTGAAGAAGGGCAGGCTGATCGCGCTGGAGAACAAAGACAAGCTGCTGGCCCACAGCGCGCGGCGCGAAGTGGCGGTCAAGCTGGCGGGCGCGCTGCCGGCCAGCCTGGCGCCGCGCAAGCTGCGCGAGGAGGACGGCCGCGTGGTGCTGCAATTGGCGGACCTGTCCGAGCTGGAGAGCGTGCTGGCCGAACTGCGCCAGGCCGGCGTGGAGGTGCGCGAATTGAACGTGGTGGAGGCTGATCTGGAAAGCGTATTCGTCAAGATGATGAATGGAGGCGCGGCATGACGGGCTTCCTGACCCTGTTCAAGAAGGAGCTGGTGCGCTTCTGGAAGGTGTCCTTCCAGACCGTGGCCGCGCCGGTGCTGACCGCGCTGATGTATCAGCTGATCTTCGCCCATGTGATGTCCAAGCATGTCGAGGCCTATCCGGGCGTCAGCTACACCGCCTTCCTGATCCCCGGCCTGGCGATGATGTCGATGGCGCAAAACGCTTTCGCCAACAGCTCGTCCAGCCTGATCCAGTCCAAGATCACCGGCAACATCGTATTCTTGCTGCTGCCGCCGCTGACCGCGGCCGAGTTCTTCGGCGCCTATTTGCTGGCCTCCGTGGTGCGCGGCCTGGCCGTCGGCGCCGGCGTGCTGGCCGTCACCGGCTGGTTCGGCCTGCCGCTGCCGGCGCAGCCCTTGTGGGCCATCCTGTTCGCCGCCCTCGGCTGCGGCGTGCTGGGCACGCTGGGCGTGATCGCCGGCATCTGGGCGGAGAAATTCGACCAGCTGGCCGCCTTCCAGAACTTCCTGATCATGCCGCTGACCTTCCTGTCCGGCGTGTTCTACTCCATCCACAGCCTGCCGCCGTTCTGGTACGCCGTGTCGCACGCCAACCCGGTGTTCTACATGATAGACGGCTTCCGCTACGGCTTTTTCGGCCAGGCCGACGTCAGCCCCTGGCTGTCGGCCGGCGTGGTGGCCGGCTGCTTCGCGCTGCTGGCCGCGCTGGCGCTGCGCATGATCCAAACCGGCTACAAGCTGCGCCACTGAACCTTATTCGCAATTTCATCGGACCATCGAGATGACCCCTGAGCAAGTCAAGCAATACATCGAGGCCGGCCTCGACTGCGCCTATCTTCAAGTGGAGGGCGACGGCCACCATTTCTACGCCACCGTGGTGTCGGCCGCCTTCGAAGGCAAGCGCCTGATCGACCGCCACCGCATGGTCAAGGAAGTGATCGCCAGCCGCCTGGCCAGCAACGAAATCCACGCTTTGTCCATCACCAAGGCCGCCACGCCGGAAGAGTGGGCCAAGCTGCAAGGTTGATAGCAATACTTAGCCGCTCGGCGCGACTGAGCCATCCCTTGCTCGTCAGCCGCGCGGCGCATGAGGTTTTAGAAAAATGGACAAACTGAGAATCACCGGCAACGGCCCGCTGAACGGCGAGATCCGCGTCTCCGGCGCCAAGAACGCCGCGCTGCCCATCCTGTGCGCCGGCCTGCTGACCGCCGACACCATGCGCTTCACCAACGTGCCCATGCTGCGCGACATCGCCACCACCCAGAAACTGCTGCAAGGCATGGGCGTGCGGGTGATGACCGACAATGTGCACGAGATGGAAATCACCGCCTCGCAGCTGGACAGCCTGGTGGCGCCGTATGAGCTGGTGAAGACCATGCGCGCCTCCATCCTGGTGCTGGGCCCGACCCTGGCGCGCTTCGGCGAAGCCACCGTGTCCTTGCCGGGTGGCTGCGCCATCGGCAGCCGGCCGGTGGACCAGCACATCAAGGGCTTGGTGGCGATGGGCGCGGAAGTGTCGATCGAGCACGGCTACGTCAAGGCGCGCGCCAAACGCCTGCGCGGCGCCCGCATCGTGATGGACATGGTGACCGTGGGCGGCACCGAGAACCTGCTGATGGCCGCTACCCTGGCCGAAGGCACCACCATCCTGGAAAATGCCGCGCGCGAGCCGGAAGTGACCGACCTGGCCCACTGCCTGGTGGCGATGGGCGCCAAGATCAGCGGCATCGGCACCGACCGTCTGGTGATCGAGGGCGTGGACAAGCTGCACGGCGCGGAATACGCGGTGATGCCGGACCGCATCGAGGCCGGTACCTTCCTGGTGGCCGGCGCGATGACGCGCGGCCACGTGGTATTGCGCAACGCCGCGCCGCAGAGCATGGAGGCGGTGCTGGACAAGCTGCGCGAAACCGGCGCGCTGATCGAGTGCGGCGACGACTGGATCTCGCTGGACATGAAGCAGCGTCCCAAGGCCGTCAATTTCCGCACCCTGCCGTACCCGGCCTTCCCCACCGACATGCAGGCGCAGCTGATGACGCTGAACTGCGTGGCCGAGGGCGCCGGCGTGGTGACCGAGACCATCTTCGAAAACCGCTTCATGCACGTGCCGGAATTGAACCGCATGGGCGCCAATATCGAAGTGGAAGGCAACACCGCCATCGTCAAGGGCGTGGACAAGCTGTCCGGCGCCACCGTGATGGCGACCGATCTGCGCGCCTCCGCCAGCTTGGTGATCGCCGGCCTGGTGGCCGAGGGCGAAACCATCGTCGACCGCATCTACCACCTGGACCGCGGCTACGAATACATCGAGAAGAAGCTGGGCGCCGTCGGCGCGCTGATCGAGCGCGTCAGCTGATCGTCCGCTTGCCTGGTGTCAAACGCCGCGCGCCTTTGGGCCGCGGCGTTTTTGCATCGGCGCAAGCCGCGGTTCGGCCCGTGACGGCGGGCTGCGCGGAACGCGATGGCGCCGCGAGCGCCCGCCATGCAAAAAGCCGCCTGGCGGCGGCTTTGCAATGTCTGGCCTGGTCAGGCCTTCTTTACGAACTCGGACTTCAGTCCCATCGCGCCGATGCCGTCTATCTTGCAGTCGATGTCGTGGTCGCCGTCCACCAGGCGGATGTTCTTGACCTTGGTGCCGACCTTGACCACCAGCGAGGAGCCCTTGACTTTCAGGTCCTTGATCACGGTGACGCTGTCGCCGTCTTGCAGCACATTGCCGACGGCGTCGCGCACCACGCGTTGTTCCTCGGCCGGCGCGGCCGTCTGTTCGTTCCATTCATGCGCGCATTCCGGGCACACGAACATCGCGCCGTCCTGGTAGGTGTATTCCGATCCGCATTGCGGGCAGGCGGGCAATTGGCTCATGGTGTTTCCTGACGAAGTAATCAATAAAAACGGCCGCCCGGGCGCCGTTCAGCGCGGGGCGGCCGGCGTATTGTAACCTTACTGACGCCAGGGCTGCTTGCCGGGCCGCAACGAGGGCGAAAAAAAGCGCGCAGCCGGAGGGGCGACGCGCCTTTGTCTTCGCCTGCGGCCCTACTGCGCGGCCGAGGCGGCTTGCGGAGCCGAGCTGTCCTGGCGGATGGGCATGGCCGCAGGCGCCGAGCCTGGCTGCCGGGACGCCGCGGCCGGAGCGGAGCTGTCGCTCTTGCCGCCGGGGCTGTTCAGCAGATCGTCCAGATTGAACTCGTCGGCCGGCTGGGTCGGGTCAGGCTGGCCCAGTTGCTTGGCGCGCATCTGCATGTAGATGTCGCGGACGTAGCTGTAGCGGTCCACCGCGGCGGTGCTGAGCAGGTTTTCCGCGCCCAGGTACTTGGCGCGGGCGTTGACGCCGTAGAGGCCGTAGAAGGCGATGGCCTCGTTGGTGTTGTGGTAGACCAGCTTTTCCGGACCGGGGCCGGCCAGCGAGGTGGCCAGGCCGGTGCTGTCGCGCACGGTGGACGGGCCGAAGAAGGGCAGCACGAAGTAATTGCTGTTCTTCCAGCCCCAGCTGGCCAAGACGTCGCCGAAGGAGGTCTTGTTGTTCTTCAGGCCGGCCGGCGTGGCGATGTCGAGCAGGCCGAACAGGCCGAAGCCGGTGTTCATCGCCACGCGCATGAAGTCGTTGGCGGCTTTTTCCGGCTCGGCGCGCAGCACGTTGAAGGCGAAGCTGTAGACGTCCTTCAGATTGTCGAAGAAGTTGCCGACGCCGGTGCGCACCGGAGAAGGCACCACGGTTTGGTAGCCCTGGGCCACCGGCTTGATCACCCACTGGTCCGCCTTGTCGTTGACCGTGAACATGGCGCGGTTGTACGGCTCGTACGGGTCGTAGGCGGTGGCGGGATGGCTGGCGCAGCCTGCCAGAGACAGCAGCGCGGCGGCGGCGAGAGTGCGCGCGGGACGCATATTACACTCCGAGGGATAACAGCGGTTCAAGATCGTATAGGCTGGCCAGCGCGGCCAGATTGGCCGGCATCCCGGCCAACGACAGCTTATGGCCGGCGGCGGCGGCGGCGCGGTGCGCTTCCAGCAGCAGGGCCAGCGCGGCGGAGTCTGCCGCCTCTATGCCGGACAAGTCCAGCTGCAGCGGCCCCTGGGCGGCCAGCTTGGCCAAGGGCGCCAGCAGGGCGCCGCTATTGGCCATGTCGATGCGGCCGCTCAGCGCGGCAGCGCCCGGCGCGGTGACCTTAAGCATCAGCCCTTGCCCTTGGCGGCCGGCGCGGCGGCAACCGGCGCGGCGTTCTTGTCTTGCAGCAGCTTGATCAGGCCGTCCACGCCGCCCTTGCGGATTTCTTCATTGAAGCTGTTGCGGTACACGGTGACCAGGCTGGCGCCTTCCACGCTGACATTGTAGATCTTCCAGCCCTTGTCGCCCTTGTACAGCACGTAGTCCACGGCCACCGGGTTGGTGTTGCCCGGCAGGGTCACGTTGGACTTGACGGTGGCATCGCGGCCGTTGGCGGCCATGACCGGGTTGGGCTGCACATTGACCTGGGCGGTCTTGAAGCGGGTCATGGTGCTGGAGTAGGTGCGCACCAGCAGGGTCTGGAACTGCTGGGTCAGCTCATTGCGCTGTTCCGGCGTGGCCTGGCGCCAGCCCAGGCCCACGGCCAGGGCGGTCATGCGCGGGAAGTCGAACAGCGGCACGGCGATGGTTTCGGCCTGCTGGCGGATTTGCTTGGTGTTCTTGCCATTGTCCTGTTTCAGCACGTCCAGCACTTGGCGCGAGCTGTCCTTGATCATTTCCACCGGGTTGTCGGAGGCCGCCAGCGCGGAGGCGGAGGACAGGCCGAGCATCAGGCAGAGCAGGGTAAACAGTTTTTTCATTTTCAAGCTTCCATTTTTGCGAGTGTGGCGGCGTCGGCGGTGCCGGCGCCGCATAAACAGCGGCTCAGTGCGACTTGCTGGGGTCGTCCTTGCCGGTGAAACCAGTCATGAATTTGCCTATCAATTGTTCCAGCACCATGGCGGACGAGGTGATGGTGATGGTGCCGCCCGGCGCCAGATTGGTTTCCGAACCGCCCTGCTGCAAGCCGATGTATTGCTCGCCCAGCAGGCCGGAGGTCAGGATGGAGGCGCTGACGTCGTCGCTGAGCAGGTATTGCTTGTCGATGTTCAGCGTCACGCGCGCGCGGTAGGTTTTCGGGTCCAGGCGGATGTCGGCCACGCGGCCCACCAGCACGCCCGCTTCCTTGACCGGCGCCTTCACCTTCAGGCCGCCGACGTTGTCGAAGTCGGCGTACACCACATAGCTTTGCGAGGCGCTTTGCGGGGTCAGATTGGCCACTTTCAGCGACAGAAAGGTCACGGCGGCGATGCCCAATGCGACAAAGATGCCGACCCACAGATCAATGGTAGAACGTTTCATTCTTTAATTTTCCTAGAACATGAAGGCGGTCAGCACGAAATCAAGCGCCAGAATCACCAGGGCCGAGGTCACCACGGTGCGAGTGGTGGCGGCGGACACGCCGGCGGCGGTCGGGGTGGCGTCGTAACCTTCGAACACGGCGATCAGCGTGACGGCGATGCCGAACACCAGGCTCTTGATCAGGCCGTTGATCACGTCGTAGTGCAGGTCCACATTGCCCTGCATCTGCGACCAGAAGGTGCCGGCGTCCAGGCCTATCATCACCACGCCCACCAGGTAGCCGCCGAACACGCCGACGACGTTGAACAGCGCGGCCAGGATGGGCATGGAGATCACGCCGGCCCAGAAGCGCGGCGCGATGACCCGGGCGATCGGGTCCACCGCCATCACGCTCATCGCGTCCAGCTGCTCGGTGGTCTTCATCAGGCCGATCTCGGCGGTCATGGCGCTGCCGGCGCGGCTGGCGAACAGCAGCGCGGCCAGCACCGGACCCAGCTCGCGCAGCAGCGCCAGCGCCACCATGGCGCCCAGCGCGTCGGCGGAACCGAACTTGGCCAGCGTGGTGTAGCCCTGCAGGCCCAGCACCATGCCGACGAACAGGCCGGACACCACGATGATGATCAGCGACATCACGCCGGCGAAGTAGATCTCGCGTATGGTCAGTTGCAGCCGCAGCAGGCTCTGGCCGCTATTGGCCAGGATGGCCAGCAGGAAGCGGCTGGCGAAGCCCAACCGCCACACGGCGTTGATGACGGCGTGGCCCAGGCGGCGCAGCGGCGAGGTAATCAGGTCAAGCATGCGCGCCTCCTTGCAGGCCCAGGTCGGCCACCAGCTCGGTGGCGGCGGGGAAGCTGTAATGCACCGGGCCGTCGGCCTCGCCGTTGATGAACTGGCGCACCCACGGCGAATCCGAGTGGCGCACTTCGTCCGGCGAACCCTGGGCGATGACCTGGCCATTGGCCACGAACAAGACATGGTCGACGATGGCCAAGGACTGATGCACGTCGTGCGTCACCATCACCGCGGTGGTGCCGAGCGCGTCGTTGAGCTTCTTGACCAACAGCGCGATCACGCCCAGCGAGATCGGGTCCAGGCCGGTGAAGGGCTCGTCGTACAGCATCAGCTGCGGGTCCAGCGCGATGGCGCGCGCCAGCGCCACCCGGCGCGCCATGCCGCCGGACAGCTCGGCCGGCATCAGCTTTTGCGTGCCGCGCAGGCCCACCGCTTCCAGCTTGAGCGTGACCAGATCGCGGATCATGCTTTCCGGCAGCTTGGTGTGCTCGCGCAGCGGGAAGGCGACGTTGTCCTCGACGTTGAGGTCGGTGAACAGCGCGCCGAACTGGAACAGCATGCCCATGCGGCGGCGGTGCTGGTACAGCTCGGCCTTGCTCATGGCGCAAAGGTCCTTGCCGTCTATCAGCACCTGGCCGGATTGCGGCCGGATCTGGCCGGAAATCAGCCGCAGCAGCGTGGTTTTGCCGCTGCCGCTGCCGCCCATGACGGCCACCAGCTTGCCGCGCGGCACGCCTAGCGTGAGGTCTTTCAGGATGGGCCGGTCGCCGTAGGCGAAACGGACGTTCCTGAATTCGATGAAGTAGTCTGAGGGCACGAAATTTCCAAACAGCTTGCAAGGAGAGTCCGCTGTATGACCCCGGCTTCGTCGCGAAATTCCTCGCGGCGCGGCCCTGCGGCCTAGCGGCGCCGCAACGGGATAGAGTGGGGGAGGCACGAAAATCGCCAGGCTGGCCGATTTTATGTGTACGTGCTGGTTCGGACTCGAATAGCCGGATTTTATAGCGTTGATGACGCACCGCCAAATATCGCTATGTTACCAAGTGCAAAATTGACGCAGCATCAACAATATTGACGTGAATGGGATTGACAGCGGCGCGGCGAACCGGCATCGCGCCGCCGAGTCCGGCCCCGCGGGGGCGGGACCGGGAAGGCGTTTACACGCCGCGCAGCAGCTCGTTGATGCTGGTCTTGCTGCGGGTTTGCGCGTCCACCTTCTTGACGATCACCGCGCAGTACAGGCTGTGGCTGCCGTCCTTGGCGGGCAGGTTGCCGGATACCACCACGGAGCCGGGCGGCACGCGGCCGTACATCACTTCGCCGGTTTCGCGGTCGTAGATCTTGGTGGATTGGCCGATGTAGACGCCCATCGAGATCACCGAGCCTTCGCCCACGATCACGCCTTCGACGATTTCCGAGCGCGCGCCGATGAAGCAATTGTCCTCGATGATGGTGGGGTTGGCCTGCAGCGGCTCCAGCACGCCGCCGATGCCGACGCCGCCGGACAGGTGCACGTTCTTGCCGATCTGGGCGCAGGAGCCGACGGTGGCCCAGGTGTCCACCATGGCGCCTTCGTCCACATAGGCGCCGATATTGACGTAGGACGGCATCAGCACGGTGTTCTTGGCGATGAAGCTGCCCTTGCGCGCCACGGCGCCCGGCACCACGCGGAAGCCGGCTTCCTGGAAGCGGGCCTGGTTCCAGTCGGCGAACTTGGTGTCCACCTTGTCGAAGTAGCGGTTGACGCCGTCGTCCAGCACCGCGTTGTCGCGGATGCGGAAGGACAGCAGCACGGCTTTCTTCACCCACTGGTTGACCACCCAGTCGGCGCCGTGTTTCTCGGCCACGCGCAGATGGCCGTTGTCCAGTTCCGTTACGACTTGCTCGATGGCCGCCTTCAGTTCCGGCGACACGGTGGCGGGGGTGATTTCGGCGCGGTTCTCGAAGGCCTGCTCGATCAGGCTCTGGATCGGATGCATTTGGTTCAGTCCTTTGGCAATGTGAATCGAAGTCGTCATCTAAATTCTGTTCAGTACGGGTGGTTCAAAAGCTCAGGCCGAGGCCGCCGGCTGGCGGTCTCGGCAGAATTCTGCGATGCGGCGCGCGGCGGCCACGCATTCGGCCTCTTCCGCCACCAGGGCGATGCGGATGTAGCCGCGGCCGGGATTGGCGCCGTGCGCGTCGCGGGCCAGGTAGCTGCCGGGCAGCACGGTGACGTGCTGTTGCTCGAACAGCGCGCGGGCGAAGGCGACGTCGTCGCCGTCCGGCACCTTGGCCCATAGATAAAAACCGGCGTCGGGCATGCCCACCTCCAGCGCCGGCCGCAGCAGCGGCAGCACGGCGGCGAACTTGGCGGCGTAGGCCGCGCGGTTGGACTCGACGTGGTCCTCGTCGTTCCAGGCGGCTTGGCTTGCGGCCTGCACCGTCAGGCTCATCGCGCTGCCGTGGTAGGTGCGGTAGAGCAGGAATTTTTCCAGGATGGCCGCGTCGCCGGCGACGAAGCCGGAGCGCATGCCGGGCACATTGGAGCGCTTGGACAGGCTGGTCAGCATCACCAGCCGTTCCTGACCGCGGCCCAGCGCGCGCGCGGCGGACAGGCCACCCAGCGGCGCTTCGTCGAAATAGATTTCGGAATAGCATTCGTCGCTGGCGATGATGAAGCCGTGGCGGTCGGACAGCTGGAAGAGTTTCTCCCAGTCGGCCAGGCCCATCACCGCGCCGGTGGGGTTGCCCGGGCTGCACACGATGAGCAACTGGGTCCGGCGCCAGACCTCGCCCGGCACGCTGTCCCAGTCCGGCTGGAAGCGCCGGGACGCCTCGCAGTTCAGGTAGTATGGCTCCGCGCCGGCCAGCAGTGCCGCGCCTTCGTAAATCTGGTAAAACGGATTGGGAGAGACCACCACCGGTTTGGCCGCGCCGCTGGCGTCGATCAGGCATTGCGTCAGCGAGAACAGCGCCTCGCGGCTGCCGTTGACCGGCAGCACCTCGCGCGCCGGGTCCAGCTTGACGCCGTAGCGGCGCTCCGCCCAGGCGGCGCAGGCTTCGCGCAGCGCGGGCGTGCCCTGGGTGGCCGGGTAGCCGGACAGTCCGGCCAGATTGGCGCACAGGGCGTCCTTCACCAGCTGCGGCGCCGGATGCTTGGGCTCGCCCATGGCCAGGCTGATGTGCGGCCGCTCGGCCGGCGGCAGGCAGCCCGCCAGCAGCGCGGACAGGCGCTGGAACGGGTAGGGGTGCAATAGGGCCAGGCGGGGATTCACGGCGGGTCTCCATCAAAGCGCGGCAATCGACCATCTTAAGAACAGCCATGACACCTGTAAAACAAAAATTTCTCGCCACCAGCGGGATCCTCACCACGGCGCTGGTGTGGGCCTTGATGTGGTACCCGTTTCGCCACCTGCAGGCGCAGGGCGTCAGCGTGCCCATGGCCACGCTGGCGACGTATCTGATCACCATCGCGCTGGGCGTGGCGGTGTTTTTCAAGCTCTACCGCCAGCAGTTCCGGCTGGAGCCGCCCTTGCTGCTGCTGTTGCTGGCCTTTGGCTGGTGCAATTTCAGCTATACCCTGGCCGTCGCGGAAGGCCAGGTGATGCGCGTGCTGTTGTTGTTCTATCTGTCGCCGTTGTGGACCGCGCTGTTGTCGCGGCTGTTGCTGCATGAGCGGCTGACGCGCAGCGGCTGGCTGGTGGTGGCGTTGTCCTTGCTTGGTTGCTTCATCTTCATTTATCGTCCCGGCCTGCTGACGGGCGGGGTGCCGCTGACCCATGGCTATGAATGGCTGGCCTTGTCCGGTGGCATGGCCTTCGCCCTGGGCAATGTGGTCAGCCGCAAGCTGCAGGCGATACCCGTGGCGGTGAAGTCGGCCACGGTGTGGTTCGGCGTGGCGCTGATCGGCGCGATCAGCCTGCTGCAGAGCGGCGAGCTGCACAAGATGCTGGACATCCCGGCCCAGAGCTGGCTGATGCTGTTCATCCTGGGCGCGGTGTTGCTGTGCACCAGCGTGATCTCGCAGCATGGCGTGTCCATCCTGCCGGCCAGCCAGGCGATGACCTTGATGCTGATGGAGCTGGTGTTCGCCGCCGTGTCGGCCTATCTGCTGGCCGGGGAGGCGATCACGCTGCAGGAGGGGCTGGGCGGCGCGCTGATCGCCGGCGCCAGCCTGCTGTCCGGCGACATGACGCACCCGGCTCCGCAGAGCCATCATCCTACCCATCCGCCGCAGCAGCCGGCGTGACAAGCATTCCGGAGATTGCATGCAAATCAGACCGATGACGCCGCAGGACTTCGCGGCGTTCTGGCCGATATTCCGCGACATCGCTGCCGCGCGCGAGACTTACGCCTTCGATCCCGAGATGGATGAAGCCAGCGCCCGCCGGCTATGGTGCGAGGCGCCGCTGGAAACCTGGCTGGCCGAGGAGGACGGCGCTGTCCTCGGCAGCTATTACCTGAAGCCGAACGCCGCCGGTCCTGGCGGCCATGTGGCCAACTGCGGCTATATGGTTGCGCCCGCCGCGCGCGGCAAGGGCGTGGCGCGAGCGATGTGCGAGCACTCCCAGGCGCGCGCGCGGGCGCGCGGCTTCCTGGCCTTGCAGTTCAACAGCGTGGTGAGCACCAACGAGGCGGCGGTGGCCTTGTGGCAGAAGCTGGGCTTCGACGTCGTAGGCCGCTTGCCGCGCGCCTACCGGCACGCCCGGCATGGGCTGGTGGATTGCCTGGTGATGTACAAATGGCTGGGGGACGAAGACAAACCGGCCATGCCGGAGCCGGTCAAGCTGATAGGCCGCAAGAATATCGAGGCCATCGTGTCGCGGCGGCGCAAGGCCGGACCGCGATAAGCCGCGCCCCGGAGGGGCGCGGGCGCATCAGTAATGCGGCGGAATCTCGTCGCGCAGCGAACCGCCGGCGGCGTCGTCCGGCTGCGCGCTGCGGAACTGCTGGTACAGCAGGCGGATTTGCTGCTGCAGCAGGTCGATTTCCTTTTGCTGGCGGGCGACGGTGGCGTTGAGCGCGTCCAAGAGCTCGTCCTGGAAGGCGAGGCGCACTTCCAGCGCCTCCATGCGGTTTTCGGTATTGGCGTCCATGCCCGCCATTCTACAACACCATGGCCGCGATCCAGCCCGCCGCCAGCAGCGGCAGATTGTAGTGCAGGAAGGTGGGGATCACCGTGTCGCGGATATGGTCGTGCTGGCCGTCCACGTTGAGGCCCGAGGTCGGCCCCAGCGTGGAGTCGGAGGCCGGCGAGCCGGCGTCGCCCAGGGCGCCGGCGGTGCCGATCAGCGACACGGTGGCCAGCGGCGAGAAACCCAGGTGCAGGCATAGCGGCACGTAGATGGCGGTGAGGATGGGCACGGTGGAGAAGGACGAGCCTATGCCCAGCGTGACCACCAGCCCCACCGCCAGCATGGCGAAGGCGGCCAGGCCGCGGTTGCCGTCGAACAGACCGGCGCTGGCGCTGACCAGAGAGCCCACTTCGCCGGTGGCCTTCAGCACTTCGGCGAAGCCCTGGGCGGTGATCATGGTGAAGCCTATCATCGCCATCATCTTCATGCCCTCGTTGAACAGGCCGTCCGCGTCTTTCCATTTCACCACGCCGGTGGCCAGGAACAGCAGGAAGCCGGCCAGCGCGCCCATGATCATGGAGTCGCTGTACAGCTGCACCGAGAAGGCGACGACGATGGCGGCGAAGGCCGTGGCCAGCGATTTGCGGCTGACGTGGGCATGCGTGCGCTCCACGTTTTCAATCTTGCCCAGCGAGTACTGGCGCGGCTTGCGGTAGCTGACCAGCACCGACCACACCAGGCCGGCCACCATGCCCAGCGCCGGGATGGCCATGGCGTGCATCACATTGATGCCTTCCACATTCATGCCTGCCTTGGCGATATTGCCCAGCAGAATTTGCTTGAGGAAGATGTCGCCGAAGCCCACCGGGAACACCATATAAGGCGTCACCAGGCCGAAGGTGATCACGCAGGCGATCAGCCGGCGGTCCAGATGCAGCCGGGCCATCGCGTACAGCAGCGGCGGAACCAAGAGCGGGATAAAGGCGATGTGTATCGGCACCAGGTTCTGGCTGGCGACGCTGACCGCGCCCAGGAGCAGGATCAGCGCCCATTTCAGCTTGCCCTTGCCGTCGCTGCTCTCCAGGCGTTTGACGGCCAGGTCAGCCATCGCGTGAGGCAGGCCGGACTTGGCGATGGCGAGGGCGAAGGCGCCCAAGAGCGCATAGGACAGCGCCACGGACGCGCCGCCGGTGATGCCGTTATTGAAGGCGGCGAGGGTGGCGGATAGCGACAGGCCGCCGGCCAGGCCGCCGACCAGGGCGCCCAGCAGCAGGCTGATGACAACGTGGGTGCGCAGCAGCGCGAGTGTGAGCATGACGCCCACGGCTAGTACGACGGCATTCATTTGTATAGACAAATCAGTGGCTTATACGCTTGCGCGCGGGGCGGCGAGGGTAGCGGTTTTTGGGACGTGTGTCGAGCGCTAGGGCAAAAGACTTTTCTTATATATCAAATTGAGATTTGAAATTGATTCCATATTCGTAATGGGAATGAATGTCGCCGTTTACAGTCATCCCATTCAACTGGATTGCGCGACGCGCGAGGAGGCAGGATGGAGGCGTTGCTGATCGGGGCTGACAGCCTGGGCAATATTCCTGAGGTGCTGCGGAGCTACGGCATCCGCATCGCCCGCCACGTCTGCGGCCGCAATGTCGCCCACCAGCGCCGGTTGGCGCTGCCGGGCCGGCCGGACGTATTGATTCTGCTTACCGACTTTCTCGGCCACAACGTGATGCGCCGCTATCGCGACAGCGCCGTTGCGCAGGGCATACCGGTGCTGGCCTGCCGCCGCTCCGCCACCGCCTTGGAGCAGCGGTTGCGCCGCCATGGCTGGAGGCCGCTGCCATGATCTTTTCCGGCAATGAAAACTAGCTGGCCTGGTTGCTGGGGCGCACCGCGCTGCAGGGGCCGCCCGAGCTGGTCTGGGACGATGGCGCTGGTTCCGCGGCGGCCGATCTGCCACACTCCCCTTCTTATTGTTTGCAAGCAGGGAAGCGTTTGATGGCAGTCTTTTCCGTGGAATTCAAGGTGCGCGACTACGAGTGCGACATGCAAGGCATCGTCAACAACGGCGTGTATTTCAACTACCTGGAGCATGCCCGCCACGAGTTCCTGCTGGCCAAGGGCATAGACTTCGCCGCGTTGGCGCGCGACAAGATCAATCTGGTGGTGGTGCGTTCGGAATTGGATTACAAGGCTTCGCTGACCAGCGGCGACCAGTTTTCCGTCACCGTGGCTTTCGAGCCGGTGTCGCGGGTGCGTTTCGGCTTCCGCCAGCAGGTGGTGCGCGCGTCCGACGGCAAAGTGGTGCTGGAGGGCCTGATCATCGGCACCGCCATCAACGAGCGCGGCCGGCCGGCGATACCGGAAGGCTTTGCCGAGCGTTTGACCGCTTAGCTCACTCCGCCAGCGAATCGGGCCGTATGCCCCACTGCTCGCGCAGGAAGGCCAGCCCGGCCGGCGTGACGCGCAGCGCGCGGCTGTCCAGCCGCCGTTCCACCCAGTTGCGCGCCAGAAACTCCCGGCACAGCGCCGCGCCGTAGCCGCCGGCCAGGTGCGGTCGCCGCTCGCTCCAGTCCAGGCAGGCGCGCGCTTGCGGGCGGCGGCCGCCTTGCGGTTCCACGATATTCAGCGCCGCGGCGAACCAGTCGCGGCCGCGGGCCGTCATCTCGAACTGTCTTTCCTCGTTCAGCAGCAGCAAGTTGCCCGCCTGCATCGCGTCGGCGATGGCGATGCCCAGCCGTCCCGCCAGGTGGTCATAGCAGGTGCGCGCCAGCCGCAATTGCGGCGAGACCGGGCTGGCCGCGCGCGGCCGTTCCAGGTCATGGCCGTGGGCCGCCGCGCTCAGCGCTTCCAGGGCCTGGGCGATGGCGGCGTTGGCCAGCAGGTAGTAGCGGTGGCGGCCGTGCTGCTCCACTTTGAGCGCGCCGCCCTGCAGTAGCTTGGCCAGGTGGTTGCTGGCGGCCTGGGCGCTGAGACCGGCGTGGCGCGCCAGCTCGCTGGCCGGGTAGCTGCCGCCATCCAGTAGCATGAGCAGCATGCGGGCGCGGCCGGGGTCGGCCAGCAGGCTGGCCAGGCGGCTGATGTCGGGCAGGTCGGTGGCGTGGGTCATGGTTCACTCCAGCGTGAAACATCGTGGCGGACGGCTGGCTACGATAGCGGCATCGAAAGCGCTAGCCAAGGAGTTTCGCCATGCAGGCCTTGTTGGATTATCTGCAAAACCATTTTTTGAGCGAGCCGCAGCTGTTGCATCGCTGCGGCCTGTCGCGGGAGCGACTGGCGCGGCTGCAGCGCGAAGGACGCGCGCCGCTGTCATCCTATGCATTGCGCTGCTCGGGCACCGTGACGTCGTATTTCGGGGAACGGGCGCTGGATGGTGCATTGGCCTGGTATCCGCAGGCGATGGCCGAATGGCTGGTAGAGGCGGATCAAGCCGACGCCGCCGCGCTGCGCGAGCGTTTCGAACGGCGTTATCGGGCGGAGCGGGCGCGCTTGGCTGAATTGGGGCTGGCCGATGCGGCGGAGGCGAATCTGGATGAAGAGTGGGCGCACTTCCTGGCCGGCACCTATGGCGTGTGCACGCGCCATGGCCGGGTGGAGGAGATTGCCGCCAAGGGCGCGGCAGTCGCCGTGATTGACCGGCTGACCGCGCGCCAGACACGCGCGGCCTTGCCGGCGGGCGAGCTGGCCCTGTTGCGCCGCGCGGTGGAGGCATTGGACGAGGCAGCCGCGCCGTTCGCGCCGCATGAGCGGGCCGCCAGCTCGCGCGAGCGCTGCGTCAATCAGGTGCGGCGGCAATACCTGGGAGAAGCGGCATGAACGCCTGGCCGGAGCACGCGCTGGCCGCCGCCAGCCACCGCGATCCTTATCCTTACTATCTGGAACTGGCGCGCCAGGGCTGGGCGCGCGACCAGCGCCTGGGCCTATGGCTGGCCGCTTCGCACGCGGCGGCGTCCGCCGTGCTGGCCTGTCCCGCCTGCCGCGTCCGTCCGCTGGATGAGCCGGCGCCGGCGGCCTTGGCCGGATTGGCGCTGGGGGAAACGTTTGGGTGCTGGCTGCGCATGAGTGAAGCGCCCATCCATGCGCCGTTGCGCGCGGCGGTGGCGGCTAGTTTGGCCGCGCAGGAGGATGAGAGGGCGCAGCGCCGGGCGCGGGATTTGGCGCGGGGCTTTCTGGCAGGCGCGGCGCCGGATGGCGCGCGGCTGGACGCGTTGGTCGATTTCCTGCCGGCGGCCACCTTGGCCTCGCTGCTGGGCTGGCCGGAGCGGAGTTTGCTGGGCTGGCCGGAGCGGAGTTTGCTGGGCTTGTCCGGGCAGGTCGCGGCATGGTGCCGCGCCGTGGCTGCCGATGCCGGCGCGGCGGAACGGGAGGCGGGCGAAGCGGCCTGTCTGGCGCTCCATGCGGAGCTGGCCGCGCTGGCGGACGCCGGCTGGCTGGCGCGCTGGCGACAGGAGTTTGGCGAGTTGGGCGAGGACGCGCTGCGCGCCAACCTGCTGGGCGTGCTGTTCCAGAGCCGAGACGCCGGAGCCGGCCTGCTGGCCGCCGGCATCTCCTGGCGCTGCGAAGGGCCATGGGATTGGCGCGCCGCCGCCGAATGGCGCCGCCGCCTGCGGGCCGACCCGGTGTTGCACCATACGCGGCGTTTCGTCGCCGAGGACGCGACGCTGGCCGGCCAGCCGCTGAAGGCCGGCGATCAAGTGCTGGTGTTGCTGGCCGCCGCGGCGCGGGACCCGGCAGGTCCCGGCGAGTCTATGGATTTCGGCCGCGGCCGCCATGGTTGCCCCGGCGAGCGGCTGGCCCTGGCCATCGCCCGCGGCGCGTTGGCGGCGCTGGAGGAGATCGGTCCGGATTGGCGCGCGCTGGGCGGCGGGTTGGTTTTCCGTGGTCCGCCCAATGTCAGAATGCGCCGCTTCGGCGCGGGAGACGGCAGATGATCGCGGTGATATTCGAGGTGACGCTGGCCGAAGGCGGCCGCGACGGCTATCTGGCCTGGGCGGCGCGGCTGGCGGAGCATTTGCGGTCGATGGACGGTTTTGTCTCCATCGAGCGCTACCAGAGCCTGAGCCAGCCGGACAAGCTGTTGTCTTTGTCGTTCTGGCGCGACGAAGCCGCATTGGCCGCCTGGCGCAATCTGGCAACCCACCGGGAGGCGCAGGCGGCGGGGCGCGGCGGCCTGTTCGCCGGCTACCGGCTGCGGGTGGCGGCGGTGCTGCGCGATTACGGCCTGGACGAGCGGGAGGCGGCGCCGGCGGACAGCCGGGCGGCGCACTCAGCCTGAGGCCAGCGCCTTGATCACGTAGAGGTCGAAGCGGGTGGATTTGCCATCCAGCACCGCCGACGGCTTGACGCCGGCGATGGGCGCGCCCAGCCGCGGCCGCTTCACCACCACGCGCACCTTGGCGGCGGCGATGGCGGCGGCCAGCAATTCCGCGCTGTCCATATCGTCGCCTATCACATGTTGGAACGCCTGCATGTCTTTCTTGGCGGCGGCGGCTTTCTTGTCGGTGTCCGGGAACATCGGATCGACGAACACCACGTCCGGCCGCTGCGCCTCGGGCAGGCCCGCCAGCCAATCGCGTGAATTGGCATGCGCCAGCGTCATCCGCTCGGCGATGTCGCGGGTGGTCTCGTCGCGCAATGCGCGCTCCAGCGCGTCGGCCAGCAAGGCCGCCGCCACCGGCGAGCGCTCCACCATGGTCACCCGGCAGCCCAGGGTGGCCAGCACGAAGCTGTCGCGGCCCAGGCCGGCGGTGGCGTCCACCACATAGGGCAGCTCCTTCGCGCCCTTCAATCCCACCGCTTTGGCCACAGGCTGGCCGCGGCCGCCGCCCTGCTCGCGGCGGTGGCGCGCCGCGCCCTCGACGAACTCCGCGTACACCGCGCCGTGCTTGCCGGTGGTCAGCAGTTCCAGCCGCTCGCCGTTCAGCTCCAGCCAATAACCGTCCGTCGGGCGTTTTTTCACCTGCAGAAGGCTAAAGCGCTCGCAGAGGCGCAGGGCGGCGTCGAGGCGGGCGGGTTCGGCGCAGTAAAGCGGGGTAGCGGTCATCGGTCATCCTTGAAAACTGCCGCGAACGATACGGGATGCCGGAAAGGAGGGCAAGCCTGGGGCATGCGTTCGCATGACTAAGTAAATTTGCCTAAAGCCTATTTACGCACACGGCATTCCCATGCGGGGTGAAATAGTCTATGCCTTTAAGGTAGGCCTGCGTATTGGGCGGCTTACATATTGATCAGGCGCATCAGCGTGGGAGAACAGTCATGGCATGGTGGAAAACGGCAAAGCGGCAGCAATCCCCGCGCGCGGCGGCAAATCGTCTGTTTCTGCAGGCCTTGGAGCCACGCATGATGTACGACGGAGCCGTTGCGGCCACGGTAGCGCATGCCGTGCAGCATATCGGTGTCATGCACGAGGTATTGGATGCGTCTGCCCAGCCGCGGCATGGCGAGGCCGCCCATCCTCAGGCCGTTGCCAGCGCCACGCCGCCGGCCGCCAGCGAGGCCGCGCCAAGCGCGGTTGTCCAGCGCGACACCGGCCCGCATGCCAATGCCGCCAACGCGCCGCAAGTCGTGTTCATCGAGTCCAATGTCGCCAACTACCAGAGCCTGATCTCGCAGTTGTCGTCCAAATATCAAGTGGTGATTCTGGACAGCAGCAAGGACGGCCTGGCGCAGATCGCGCAATGGGCGCAGAGCCATAGCGGCTACGGCGCCATCCACATCATTTCCCACGGCCAGGAAAACGACCTGCAGCTGGGCACCACCGAGCTGACCACCGCCAATGTCGCCAGCCATCAGGCCGAGCTGGCTGCCATCGGCCAAGCGTTGCAGCCGGGGGGCGACATCCTGCTGTATGGCTGCGACGTGGCCGCCGGTACTGACGGCGCGGCGCTGGTCAACGCCATCGCCAGGGAGAGCGGCCGGGCGACGGCGGCCTCCACGGACGCGACCGGCGCCGCCAGTCTGGGCGGCGACTGGACGCTGGAGTACGCCACCGGCAAGCTGCACGTGGCCGCGCTGGATCTGCCGGGCTATCACGGCCTGCTGACCCAGCCCACTTCCGGCACCACCAGTTTTGACTCGTTGGACGGCTCCACCACCGTGGTGCCCACGGGCAACGCCACGCTGACGGTAAGCAATTACCTTGGCTGGAATTTCACGATGAACATGAACTCGAACAGCGATGGCCAGAACGAGATGATCATCGTCGAGAAAGATGGTTCGAGCTCCACGGAAACGGTGGACGCGCTGAGCAACGGCGTCAAGCAGATCAATTATTTCTCGGTCAAGCCCAACGATGGCAGCCTGTTCACGCTGAACTCCATCACGGTGGTGATCAACGGCTACGACTCCACCTTCAACGGCGGCACCATGCAACTGGTGGGCTATCTGAATGGTTCAGCGGTGGCCGGCGCTACCTTGAGCCAGAGCGTCAGCGACATCGACAACGACGGCTCGCCGGTCACTTTCAGCGTGTCCAGCAACAGCAATTTCGTCGGCATCGACTCCTTCCGCGTGATCGCGGCCAACGGCCACAACGTCACCGGCCTGGTCGGCATCGGCGCCATCAACGCCACCAACTTCCACTTCCCCGGGCCGACATTGACCGCCAGCGGCGGCAGCAGCGCCTATAGCTCCGGCACCGGCACGGCTGTGACGGTGGACGGCAGCATGTCGCTGAGCGATACCGCCGCCTCGACCCAGACCAGCGCCACGGTGTCGATCACCGGCAACTTCCACAGCGCCGAGGACACGCTGGCCTTCACCAACGATGGCAGCACCATGGGCAATATCAGCGGCAGCTACAACAGCGGGACCGGGGTGCTGACGCTGACCTCCAGCGGCTCCACCGCCACCAACGCGCAATGGCAGGCCGCCTTGCGCGCGGTGACCTATCAGGACACCTCGCTGTCGCCCAATACCAGCACCCGCACCATCAGCTTCGCCATTACCGACGCCAGCAGCAACACCAGTTCCACGGTGACCAAGACCGTCAGCGTGGCGGCGGACAGCGCGCCGGTGATCAGCAACCTGAACGGCGACAGCAACACCTATTACGCCGGCGGCAGCGCGGCGAGCCTGGATACCGGCACCGCGGCCACGGTCAGCGACAGCGACACCACCAGCTTCAACGGCGGCAACGTGACCGCCCACTTCTCCGCCAACGGCCAGAGCGGCGAAGACGTGCTGGGCATCAGCACCGCCGGCACGGTGACGCTGTCCAGCGGCACCAGCGTGGGCAGCACGGTATCGGTGGGCGGCGTGGCCATCGGCACCATCGCCACCAATGGCGACGGCGTCAGCGGCCATGATTTGATCGTCACCCTGAACAGCAACGCCACCGCCTCCAGGGTGGGCACGCTGGTCACCGCGCTGACGTACAGCGACAGCGCTATGGGCATACCCAACACCTCCACCCGCACCATACAGGTGACGGTCAACGACGGCCGCGGCGCCACCAGCAGCGCCTCCAGCGTGACCATGGCGGTGAGCGCCGCGCCGGTGCTGGCGGATGGCGGCGGCAGCGCGGCGTTCACGGCCGGCGACAACGCCACCTCCACGCCGGTGGCGGTAGACAGCGCGATTACCGTCACGGACAACGCCAGCTCCACGCTGGCCAGCGGCACGGTGTCCATCACGGGCAATTTCCACAGCAGCGAGGATGTGCTGGCCTTCACCAACGACGGCAGCACCATGGGCAATATCAGCGGCAGCTACAACAGCGGCACCGGGGTGCTGACGCTGACTTCGGCCGGCGGCACCGCCACCTTGGCGCAATGGCAGGCGGCGTTGCGGTCGGTGACCTACACCGACAGCGCGGTGACGCCCAACACCGCCACCCGCACTGTCAGTTTCCAGGTGACAGACGGCAGCAGCAATAGCAGCGCGGTTTTGACGCGGACGGTGACGGTGGCGGCGACGGACCAAACGCCGCTGACCACCACCAGCGGCGGTAGCGCGGCGTTCACGGCCGGCGACAACGCCACCTCCACGCCGGTGGCGGTGGACAGCGGCCTCACGGTATCGGACCTGGACAACGCCACCCTGTCCAGCGCGACGGTGTCGATCACCGGCAACTTCCACAGCGGCGAGGACGTGCTGGCCTTCACCAATAGCAGCGCGGTGACCTACGGCAACATCACGGCGAGCTACAACAGCGGGACCGGGGTGCTGACGCTGACCTCCAGCGGCTCCACCGCCACCGTGGCGCAATGGCAAGCCGCGCTGCGGGCGGTGACCTACACCGACAGCGCGGTGACGCCGAACACGGCGACGCGGACGGTGAGCTTCGCGGTGAGCGACGGCACCAAGACCAGCAGCGCGGCGACGCGCACGGTGACGGTGGCGGCGACGGACCAGACGCCGCTGACCACCACCAGCGGCGGTAGCGCGGCGTTCACGGCCGGCGACAACGCCACCTCCACGCCGGTGGCGGTAGACAGCGGCCTCACGGTATCGGACCTGGACAACGCCACCCTGTCCAGCGCGACGGTGTCGATCACCGGCAACTTCCACAGCGGCGAGGACGTGCTGGCCTTCACCAATAGCAGCGCGGTGACCTACGGCAACATCACGGCGAGCTACAACAGCGGGACCGGGGTGCTGACGCTGACCTCCAGCGGGTCGACGGCGACGGTGGCGCAATGGCAGGCGGCGTTGCGGGCGGTGACCTACACCGACAGCGCGGTGACGCCGAACACGGCGACGCGGACGGTGAGCTTCGCGGCGAGCGACGGCACCAAGACCAGCACGGCGGCGACGCGCACGGTGACGGTGGCGGCGACGGACCAAACGCCGCTGACCACAACCAGCGGCGGCAGCGCGGCGTTCACGGCCGGCGACAACGCCACCTCCACGCCGGTGGCGGTGGACAGCGGCCTCACGGTATCGGACCTGGACAACGCCACCCTGTCCAGCGCGACGGTGTCGATCACCGGCAACTTCCACAGCGGCGAGGACGTGCTGGCCTTCACCAATAGCAGCGCGGTGACCTATGGCAACATCACGGCGAGCTACAACAGCGGCACCGGGGTGCTGACGCTGACCTCCAGCGGCTCCACCGCCACCGTGGCGCAATGGCAAGCCGCGCTGCGGGCAGTGACCTACACCGACAGCGCGGTGACGCCGAACACGGCGACGCGGACGGTGAGCTTCGCGGTGAGCGACGGCACCAAGACCAGCAGCGCGGCGACGCGCACGGTGACGGTGGCGGCGACGGACCAGACGCCGCTGACCACCACCAGCGGCGGCAGCGCGGCGTTCACGGCCGGCGACAACGCCACCTCCACGCCGGTGGCGGTGGACAGCGGCCTCACGGTATCGGACCTGGACAACGCCACCCTGTCCAGCGCGACGGTGTCGATCACCGGCAACTTCCACAGCGGCGAGGACGTGCTGGCCTTCACCAATAGCAGCGCGGTGACCTACGGCAACATCACGGCGAGCTACAACAGCGGCACCGGGGTGCTGACGCTGACCTCCAGCGGGTCGACGGCGACGGTGGCGCAATGGCAGGCGGCACTGCGGGCGGTGACCTACACCGACAGCGCGGTGACGCCGAACACGGCGACGCGGACGGTGAGCTTCGCGGTGAGCGACGGCACCAAGACCAGCACGGCGGCGACGCGCACGGTGACGGTGGCGGCGACGGACCAAACGCCGCTGACCACAACCAGCGGCGGCAGCGCGGCGTTCACGGCCGGCGACAACGCCACCTCCACGCCGGTGGCGGTGGACAGCGGCCTCACGGTATCGGACCTGGACAACGCCACCCTGTCCAGCGCGACGGTGTCGATCACCGGCAACTTCCACAGCGGCGAGGACGTGCTGGCCTTCACCAATAGCAGCGCGGTGACCTACGGCAACATCACGGCGAGCTACAACAGCGGGACCGGGGTGCTGACGCTGACCTCCAGCGGGTCGACGGCGACGGTGGCGCAATGGCAGGCGGCGCTGCGGGCAGTGACCTACACCGACAGCGCGGTGACGCCGAACACGGCGACGCGGACGGTGAGCTTCGCGGTGAGCGACGGCACCAAGACCAGCACGGCGGCGACGCGCACGGTGACGGTGGCGGCGACGGACCAAACGCCGCTGACCACAACCAGCGGCGGCAGCGCGGCGTTCACGGCCGGCGACAACGCCACCTCCACGCCGGTGGCGGTGGACAGCGGCCTCACGGTATCGGACCTGGACAACGCCACCCTGTCCAGCGCGACGGTGTCGATCACCGGCAACTTCCACAGCGGCGAGGACGTGCTGGCCTTCACCAATAGCAGCGCGGTGACCTACGGCAACATCACGGCGAGCTACAACAGCGGGACCGGGGTGCTGACGCTGACCTCCAGCGGGTCGACGGCGACGGTGGCGCAATGGCAGGCGGCGCTGCGGGCGGTGACCTACACCGACAGCGCGGTGACGCCGAACACGGCGACGCGGACGGTGAGCTTTGCGGTGAGCGACGGCACCAAGACCAGCACGGCGGCGACGCGGACGGTGACGGTGGCGGCGACGGACCAAACGCCGCTGACCACAACCAGCGGCGGCAGCGCGGCGTTCACGGCCGGCGACAACGCCACCTCCACGCCGGTGGCGGTGGACAGCGGCCTCACGGTATCGGACCTGGACAACGCCACCCTGTCCAGCGCGACGGTGTCGATCACCGGCAACTTCCACAGCGGCGAGGACGTGCTGGCCTTCACCAATAGCAGCGCGGTGACCTACGGCAACATCACGGCGAGCTACAACAGCGGGACCGGGGTGCTGACGCTGACCTCCAGCGGCTCCACCGCCACCGTGGCGCAATGGCAAGCCGCGTTGCGGGCGGTGACCTACACCGACAGCGCGGTGACGCCGAGCACGGCGACGCGGACGGTGAGCTTCGCGGTGAGCGACGGCACCAAGACCAGCAGCGCGGCGACGCGGACGGTGACGGTAGCGGCGACGGACCAAACGCCGCTGACCACCGCTACCAGCGGCAACGGCACGTACACCATCGGCAGTACGCCGACTCCGGTTGTGGTGGACAGCGGCCTCACGGTGTCGGACCTGGACAACGCCACCCTGTCCAGCGCGACGGTGTCGATCACCGGCAACTTCCACAGCGGCGAGGACGTGCTGGCCTTCACCAATAGCAGCGCGGTGACCTACGGCAACATCGCGGCGAGCTACAACAGCGGCACCGGGGTGCTGACGCTGACTTCCAGCGGGTCGACGGCGACGGTGGCGCAATGGCAGGCGGCGCTGCGGGCGGTAACCTTTAACGACACCTCCGGCTCGCCCAACACGACTACGCGCGTGATCAGTTTCGTGGTTAATGATGGCGTGAAAAACAGCTCGACCGTTACGCGCAGCATCGCTATGCAGTTGCCGACACCAACGGTCACAGGTCTAACGGCTGGGACGGACACTGGCTCCAGCAGCAGTGACGGTATCACCGGCAACAATACGCCGACAGTGACAGGCACCGCTGTAGCGAACAGCACGGTGACGATTTATGTAGACAGCGTGTCGGTGGGGACTACCACGGCTAACGGCAGCGGAGCCTGGAGCTATAACTTTACTTCCAGTCTGAGCGATGGCGGCCACGCCATCACGGCTATGGCCACCAGTGGCAGTGTGAACAGCAGCGTGTCTTCCGCTTATAACACCACCATTGATACGGCCGCGCCCAGCACGCCGGTGGTGAGCGGGCTGACGGCCGCTACTGACACTGGCGCCAGCAGCGCGGACGGCATCACCAGCAACAACACGCCAACTTTGCAAGGCACGGCGGAAGCCAATAGCACGGTGACGGTGTATGTCGACGGCACGGCGGTGGGCACCACCACGGCCAACGGCAGCGGGGCGTGGAGCTACAGCCTGACGAGCAGCTTGGCGGACGGCAGCCACAGCATCAAGGCGACGGCGACCGACGCGGCGGGCAATGTCAGCGGGCAATCCACGGCGTACAGCACCACCATTGATACGGCGGCGCCTAGCGCGCCGACAGTGAGCGGGCTGACGGCCGCCACCGACACCGGCGCCAGCGGCACGGACGGCATCACCAGCAACAACACGCCAACTTTGCAAGGCACGGCGGAAGCCAACAGCACGGTGACCGTGTATGTCGACGGCTCGGCGGTGGGTACCACCACGGCCAATGGCAGCGGGGCGTGGAGCTACAGCCTGACGAGCGCGCTGGCGGACGGCAGCCACAGCATCAAGGTGACGGCGACCGACGCGGCGGGCAATGTCAGCGGGCAATCCACGGCGTACAGCACCACCATTGATACGGCCGCGCCCAGCACGCCGGTGGTGAGCGGGCTGACGGCCGCCACCGACACCGGCGGCAGCAGCACGGACGGCATCACCGGCAACAACCGGCCAACGGTACAAGGCACGGCGGAAGCCAATGGTACGGTGACGGTGTACGTCGATGGCACGGCGGTGGGCACCACCACGGCCAATGGTAGCGGGGCGTGGAGCTACAGCCTGACGAGCAGCTTGGTGGACGGCAGCCACAGCATCAAGGCGACGGCGACCGACGCGGCGGGCAACGTCAGCGGGCAGTCGACGGCGTACAGCGTGACCGTGGACACCGGCTCGCCGAACGCGCCGTCCGGCCTGGCGTTGAGCGCGGCGTCGGACACGGGCTCCAGCAGCACGGACGGCATCACCGGCAACAACCGGCCGACGGTGACCGGTACGGCGGAAGCGGGCAGCACGGTGACCGTGTATGTGGACGGCGCGGCGGTGGGCACGGCCACGGCCAATGGCAGCGGGGCGTGGAGCTACAGCCTGACGAGTGCGTTGGCGGACGGCAGCCACAGCATCAAAGCGACGGCGACCGATGAGGCGGGCAATGTCGGCAGCCAGTCCGCGGCTTACAACATCACCGTGGACACCGGTTCGCCTGCCGCCCCATCCGGCCTGGCGCTGAGTGCGGCGTCGGACACGGGCGCCAGCAGCACGGACGGCATCACCGGCAACAACCGGCCGACGGTGACCGGCACGGCGGAAGCCAATAGCACGGTGACCGTGTATGTCGACGGCTCGGTGGTGGGTACCACCACGGCCAATGGCAGCGGGGCGTGGAGCTACAGTCTGACGAGCAGCTTGGCGGACGGCAGTCACAGCATCAAGGCGACGGCGACCGACGCGGCGGGCAACGTCAGCGGCCAGTCCACGGCGTACAGCGTGACCGTGGACACCGGTTCGCCTGCGGCCCCATCCGGCCTGGCGTTGAGCGCGGCGTCGGACACGGGCTCCAGCAGCACGGACGGCATCACCGGCAACAACCGGCCGACGGTGACCGGCACGGCGGAGGCCAACAGCACGGTGACCGTGTATGTGGACGGCGCGGCGGTGGGCACGGCCACGGCCAATGGCAGTGGGGCGTGGAGCTATAGCCTGACGAGTGCGCTGGCGGACGGCAGCCACAGCCTCAAGGCGACGGCGACCGACGCGGCGGGCAACGTCAGCGGCCAGTCGACGGTGTACAGCGTGACCGTGGACACCGGTTCGCCTGCCGCCCCATCCGGCCTGGCGCTGAGCGCGGCGTCGGATACGGGCGCCAGCAGCACGGACGGCATCACCGGCAACAACCGGCCGACGGTGACTGGCACGGCGGAAGCCAATAGCACGGTGACGGTGTACGTCGATGGCTCGGCGGTGGGCACCACCACGGCCAATGGCAGCGGGGCGTGGAGCTACAGCCTGACGAGTGCGTTGGCGGACGGCAGCCACAGCCTCAAGGCGACGGCGACCGACGCGGCGGGCAACGTCAGCGGCCAGTCGACGGCGTACAGCGTGACCGTGGACACCGGTTCGCCTGCCGCCCCATCCGGCCTGGCGCTGAGCGCGGCGTCGGATACGGGCGCCAGCAGCACGGACGGCATCACCGGCAACAACCGGCCGACGGTGACCGGCACGGCGGAAGCCAATAGCACGGTGACCGTGTATGTCGACGGCTCGGCGGTGGGCACCACCACGGCCAACGGCAGCGGGGCGTGGAGCTACAGCCTGACGAGCAGCTTGGCGGACGGCAGCCACAGCCTCAAGGCGACGGCGACCGACGCGGCGGGCAACGTCAGCGGCCAGTCGACGGCGTACAGCGTGACCGTGGACACCGGTTCGCCTGCCGCCCCATCCGGCCTGGCGCTGAGCGCGGCGTCGGATACGGGCGCCAGCAGCACGGACGGCATCACCGGCAACAACCGGCCGACGGTGACCGGTACGGCGGAAGCGGGCAGCACGGTGACGGTGTATGTGGACGGCTCGGCGGTGGGTACCACCACGGCCAATGGCAGCGGGGCGTGGAGCTATAGCCTGACGAGCAGCCTGGCGGACGGCAGCCACAGCATCAAGGCGACGGCGACCGACGCGGCGGGCAATGTCGGCAGCCAGTCCACGGCTTACAACATCACGGTGGATACGAGCGCGCCGCAGGTGCAAAGCTTCACGGCGACCAGCACGCTAAGCACCTCTTCCAGCACGTTGTCTTACCAAGTGGTGTTCACCAAACCCTTGGCATCGTTCACTGCCAGCGATCTGAGTGTGCTGACCAGTGGCAGCGCGCACGGCACAGTAGCGAGCGTGACTCAGGTCAATGCGACAACGTATACCATCCAGTTGACGGGCGTGGGAGGGGACGGGGCGCTGTCGGTTGCGTTGAAGAACGGTACGATAGCCGATACGGCGGGCAATACTTTGTCCGGCACGCCGACTGTGCCGTCTTACCAGGTGTTCACGCCGGTAGTGACCACCAGCACCGTGACGCCGGTCACGGTGACCACTACGCCGATCTTCACCAACACCATCCAGTTGCCGCCCATCACGCCTAATATCGTCTTGGCGGCGGTCAGCGGCAATCCCGTCGTCACGACATTGAGTGGCAACGCGCTGACTGCCACTACTCAGACGACTGTGTTTACGCCTACGACAGGGCTTGGGACGGGAATCGGCTCTGGCATCGCGACGCCGACTTTCGGCACCAGCGGCAATGTCAATGGCTCCGCGCCCAGTTTCATCAGCAATACCAGCAGCAATCCGACCATCGCTTTGCAAGTCAATCCGGATCTGGGCGTACGGCCCATGGTCACCGGCCAGTCGTTCTCGATCGCCTTGCCGCCGGCCACCATCATCACGCGCGAGTCTTCGGCCAATCTGAGCATCAACGCGCGGCAGAGCAATGGTCAGCCTTTGCCATCATGGTTGAAGTTTGATCCGGCATCGGGACGTTTCACCGGGCAGGCGCCGGCTGGATGGAATAAGCCGATTTCTATCGATATCCAAGTGCAGGATAAGAGCGGCCATCAAGGCAGCAGCCACATCCAGTTGAACTTTGGTTCGAGGGCAAACACGGCACCCAACGGCAATATCCCATCTGGCAGCCGTGCGGAGGCGAGGTCTACAGGCAAGTTGGCCTTGAGCCAGCAGTTGGAAAATCATGGACACAAGGATTTCCTGCAAAAGGTACAGGCGCTTTTGGAGGGGGATGTGCAAGTGTAAGCCATGCCAGCGGCAAGAAGCGCAGGGAGACACTGTCAATTTCAAATGCAAGGGGGCAGCATGGAATATACAGATCAATCCAGCATATGGGGCGCACGGCTGATGTCGTTCGCCGTTGCGGTGGCGCTGACCGGGTGTGCGGTAGCGCCGCAACCCTTGAGCGTGGCCGAGCGTCAGTCAATCTTGGCGGCGGATCGCCAGATGATGTTTGGCAGCCAGGAGCCGTTGACCAAGCCCGTGACGTTGCAGGAAGCAATGGCGCGAGCGATGAAGTACAACCTGGATTACCGCGTCAAGTTGATGGAAGAGGCGCTGGCGCAACGCCAGCTGGACCTATCCAGCCTGGATATGCTGCCTAGGCTGGCGCTGGCGGCAGGGTACACCTCCCGGAACAAGGACAATGCCTCGTCATCGCAAAACGTGGCCACCGGCGAGCAATCCTTGGTGCCCTCCATCTCCAGCGAAAGGCACGACAGTACCGCCGATCTGAGTTTGAGCTGGAACGTGCTGGACTTTGGTGTCAGCTATTACTCGGCGCAGCAGCAGGCTGACAGAGTGCTGATCCTGGAGCAGCGCAAACGTAAGGTAGCGCAGCAGTTGATGCAGCAGGTAAGGGAGGCCTGGTGGCAGGCCGTCGGCGCCCAGCGTTTGCAAGGGCGGGTGGATGCCTTGCTGAAACAGGCGGAAGCCGCCTTGGAGGACGCTCGGCAAGTTGAGCAGCAGAAATTGCGCGCGCCGCTGGATGCGCTCAATTATCGCCGCCAGCTGCTGGATGTGATCAGGCAGATGAGCGCGGTGCGCAACTCTCTGTCGCAAGCCAAGCCCAGGCTGGCTGCCATCATGAACGTGGCGCCGGGCCAGCCCTTCCTGGTGGCGGTGCCGGATAATATGCCTGTGCCGTCGCTAGGCCTTCCTGTAGACAAGATGGAGGATATGGCCCTGCTGAACCGGCCGGAGGTTGTCGAGGCCGATTACGGCAAGCGCATCGGCGCGTTGGAAACACGCAAGGCCATCGCCAAGCTCTTGCCGGGCTTGGAGTTCAGCGTCGGACAGCACTACGACAGCAATAAATTCCTGATCAACAACGCGTGGAGCGATGCCGGCCTGCGCATCAGTTGGAACCTGCTCAACCTGTTCAGCGCCGGATCCATCACGCGGGCGGCGGAGGCGCAGAAGCAGGTAGGCGATGCGCAGCGTCTGGCACTGAATATGGCGGTACTGACCCAAGTTCATGTCGCATACTTGGATTTCAATGGCAAGGCGCGGCAATATGAGCTTGAGCATGAATTGAACAGCGTGGATCAAGCCATCTATGAACAGACGCGAAACGCGGTAGACAGCGGGGCATCGGCCCGTCTGCAAGGCATCCTGGCGGATGCCAATGCCGTTTTTTCGTCCTTGCGGCTGTATCAGTCTTATGGCGACCTGCAAAATGCTTATGGCCTGATGGGGGCCAGCCTGGGGCTGGATCCTTTGCCAGCATCCACCAGGGGATATGACTTGGTTTCCTTGAGCCAGGCCTTCCAGGGTGCGGAGAGCCGGTGGCAGGGGACCGTGGCGGGAGGCAAGCAATGAGACGGGCTTGCTGGAGTCTGTTCATGGTTTGGACCTTGGCCTGCGGCGCGGCGATGGCGGCTCAGCCCGCCGGGTCGGCCGTCAATGCCGCCGATGGGCGCATCCGCGTGCAATTGATGTCGCGCCACGCGGTGACTTTGTCTGGTGAGATCGCTGCCAAGATATCGGCCTTGCCGGTGGTGGAGGGCGGCAGTTTCCGCCGCGGACAACTACTGGTGGAGTTTGACTGCAGCAGTTACCGCGCGCAGTTGCGCAAGGCCCAGGCTTCGCTGGAGGCGGCCAGCCAGTTGTTGAAGGTGAACAATCAGCTGGCTAAGTACAATTCAGTTGGCATGCTTGAGCTGACCCAGGCGCAAGGCAAAGCCAAGGAGGCGGCCGCGGATGCCAGCTACGCGCAGACGCTGGTCTCCAAATGCAGCATCGTCGCTCCGTTCGATGGACGGGTGGCCAGACGCAGCGCGGCCGTGCACCAATACGTCAATCCCGGCAGTCCGATTCTAGACATCGTCGATGCGGATGCGCTGGAGCTGCGCATGCTAGTCCCGTCCAAGTGGTTGGCGCAGCTGCAGCCCGGACGTCGTTTCAGCGTCACGGTGGATGAGCTGGGCGCAACCTTCCCTGCACGGATTGAGCGGCTTGGGGCGCAGATCGATCCTGTCAGCCAGTCCATCCTGGCCATCGGCGTCATAGAAGGCAAGGCGCCGAATTTGTTGCCAGGCATGAGCGGCTGGGCGAGCTTCAAATAAGCATGGGACACGTTGATCGTAGCCGGGAGTTGGCCACGTTGCTGCAGCTGCTGCATCGCGCGCGGGAGGCGGAAAGCCCGGCGCGGCTCGGTTTTGTCATGAGCAATGAAACGCTGCAGCTCATTCCCTATCGCCAGGCGGCTTTTTGGCGCGAAGGGTTGCACAGCCATGTCGCTACCTTGTCCGGGCTGGCGGAGCCAGACCCGGTGGCGCCGTATCCACAGTGGCTAGCCGGCCTGTTTCGTCATTTGCGGCCTCGGGCCGACGAAAGCGCGCTCAGCCGCTGCCTGGTTGCGGCGGATCTGCCGGAGGCGCTGGGAGATGAGTGGCCGCAATGGCTGCCAGAACATGCGCTATGGCTGCGACTGGACGAGCACGGCGCCTTATTGCTGGCCCGAGACCTGCCGTGGAGCGAGTATGAAATCCGTTTGGCTGAAGAGCTGGCCCATGGTTATGGCCACGCCTTGCGCCAGTTTGCGCCACGCAAGAACTGGAAGACGATGGCCGGCGAGTGGGTGCGCGCCGGGCCGCGTCGCCGACGGGCGCTATTGGCCATATTGCTGCTGGCATGCTTCCCGATACGCTTGAGCGTGTTGGCTAGAGCCGAGGTTGTGCCTAGCGATCCGGTTCTGCTGAGGGCGCCGGTTGCGGGGGTGATCGAAAAAGTGGCGGTTTTGCCCAACCAGCCAGTCAAGCGCGGCGCCGCCTTGTTTGATCTCGACTCTACGGTGCTGTCTGGCCAGTATGCCCTGGCCAAGGAGGAAGCACGGGCGGCAGAGGAAAGTTTTCGCGCCAGCGCCCAATTGGCTTTGACCGATGACAAGGGCAAGCTGGCGCTGGCCCAGGACAAGGCCAGGGTCGAAGAAAAGGATATCGCGGCCGAATTCACTGGGCGGGAACTGCGGCGCATGCATGTCGCGGCGCCGGCGGACGGCGTCGTGGTATTTTCCGACCGCAACGATTGGCAGGGCAAGGCGGTGGCGCAGGGGGAAAAGGTGATGACCCTGGCAGACCCGTCCAAGGTGGAGCTGACGGCTTGGCTGCCCGCGGCGGAGGCAATCGCCCTGGAGCCGGGCAGCCAAGTCACGCTGTATCCCAACGGCTCGCCTTTGCATTCCTATGATGCGGTGCTGCAACGTGTGGCTTACAAGGCGGAGGTAGGAGAGGGCAATTTGCTTGCCTATCGCCTGCAAGCGAAGTTCGCCGACAAGCAGCACCTGCCCCAGTTGGGACAGATGGGTACCGCCAGGGTTTATGGCGATTGGGTTCCGCTGTGCTATTACGCCTTGCGCCGGCCGCTGACGGCTGCGCGGCAATGGCTGGGGTGGTGAGCATGGAGGCGCGCGCACTCCCTCCGCTGAGGCAGGAATTGACGCTGCACGCAGGCCCGTTGCAAGCGGATGGTTCGCCAAGCTGGATGTTGCACGACCCGGCCGCCAACCGCTTTTATCAACTGGGCTGGGCAAGCTTTGAAATGCTGTCGCGTTGGTCGCTGGGCAGCGGGCCGGCCCTGCTGGAGGCGGTCAATGCCGAAACCACCTTGCAACTGAATGTGGATGATCTGCGGCAGTTATTGCTCTTCCTGCAGCGACATCAGCTGCTGCAGGCCGGCGGCGCCGCGGAGAGTGACTGGCTATGGCAGCTGCGGCAGGCTGGCAGGCCTGGCTATGCCATGTGGTTGTTGAAGAATTATCTGTTTTTCCGCATCCCGCTGGTCAAGCCAGAGGCCTGGCTGAACCGGGCCTTGCCTTGGTTGAGCTGGTTGTTTCGGCCGGTTTTCTGGTGGTTGATGGGCGCGGTGGCGCTGAGTGGCCTAGTGATGGTGTCGCGGCGCTGGGATGAGTTCACGCATACCTTTTCAGACTATGGCGGTTGGACGGCGGCATTGGGTATCGCCGTCTCCTTGGGGGTGGCCAAGCTGTTGCATGAACTGGGCCATGCCTTGACGGCGCGTCACCTGGGGTGCCGGGTGCCGGCCATGGGGGTCGCTTTCCTGGTGATGATGCCCGTGCTGTACACCGACACCAATGACGCGTGGAAATTGCCTTCTCGGCGCCATCGCCTGCTGATCGGCGCGGCGGGCATGTTGGCGGAGCTGACCCTGGCGGCCTGGGCCACGCTGGCGTGGAACTTTCTGCCCGACGGTCCCTGGCGCGCCGGCGTGTTTCTGCTGGCCACCACCACCTGGCTGGCGACGCTTGCGCTGAATTCCAGCCCCTTCATGCGCTTTGATGGTTATTTCCTGTTGGCGGACTGGCTGGGAGTGCCTAATTTGCATGAGCGGGCCTTTGCCCTTGCGCGCTGGCAGCTGCGAGGCTTTTTCCTGGGGCTGGATGATCCCGTGCCGGAATATTTTCCCGCGGCCAGGCAGCGCGGGCTGATTCTGTTCGCATGGGCAACTTGGCTATACCGCTTGGTGTTGTTCACCTCCATCGCCTTCCTGGTCTACCACTTGTTCTTCAAGGCTCTGGGGATCTTGCTGCTGATGGTGGAGCTGGGATGGTTCATTGTCCGGCCCATCGCCGGAGAGCTGCGGGTGTGGTGGCGTCGGCGCGACGAGCTGCGCTGGCAAGCGGAGACCCAGCGCAGCGCCGCGGTGCTGGTTTTGGGGCTGCTGTTCCTGATTCTGCCGTGGCAGAGCGATATCGCCAGTCCAGCGGTGATGGGCGCCGCGCAATCCCAGGCGCTGTATGCGCCTGAAGCCGCCGAAGTCGCCGAAGTCGTGGCCAAGGATGGCCAGAGCGTGCATGCGGGCCAGCTTTTGGCCCGGCTGAACTCTCCTTCGCTGATGGAGCAATTGCTACGGGCGCAGGCCATCGAGAGAGGCTTGGCTTGGCAGGTGGCGCAGCAGCCTTTCAACAGCGATCTGCAGCGGCAAGGGCAAACTTTGCAGAAGCAATGGCTGGCGGCGCGGCAGCAGGTGGAGGCCCTGTCGCAGCAGGAGGAGCGGCTGCGGCTGGTGGCGCCGTTTGACGGGCGGGTGGCGGATGTCAGCGACGCGTTGCGCCAGGGCACCACGGTGGCGGCTGGCGAGCGATTGCTGCAGATCGTAGGACCCCGCGGCATGCGCGGCGATGCGTTCGTGGACGAGGATGAGCGGCTACGTCTGGTGCGGGGCGGAGAGGCCACTTTCGTCGCGAATAACGGAGCTGGCAAGCGCATTTCCTGCAAATTGGGCGCAATCGACCGCTTGAACCTGGCAACGCTAGACGAGCCGCTGCTGGCCTCGACTTATGGCGGTCCTATTCCGACTGAGGCGCGCGATCATGGCCTGGTGCCACTGCATGCCCTGTTCCGGGTCCGCCTGGTGGAATGTGACCGGCCGGCGGCTCCTTGGAGCGAGATGGCCGGCGTCGCGCGTTTGCATGGTGAACACTACAGCCTGCTGCAGCGAGGCTGGCGCCAGCTGATGGTGGCGCTGGGTCGCGAGGCGGGGCTGTGATGCGGGCACGGTTTTCATTCCAATGATGCGCACGTTCATAAGGAGAGCGCATGTCTGCCGAACTTAATTTTTCCTCCCTGGCGCACGGCCTATCCTTGCGGCCGGCGCGTGCCAGCGATGAGGCGTGCATCGCGCGCATTTACCGCAGCGCCAGGCCGGATCTGCAATGGATAGCCGGCGAAACGGAGCTGATCGAATCCGTCCAGCGACAGCAATTGCAGGTGCTGCAGCTGGGAACCGGCACCCACTACCCCAACGCCATGCACTTCATGGTGGAGAAGGCCAGCGCCACGGTGGGCGTGGTGATGGTGGATTTCGGGCATAACGAAGTACGGGTGATTTTCTTGGCCATGCTGCCTGAGGCGCGTGGGCAGGGGTATGGCAGGGTGGTGTTACAGGGGTTGCAGCAGGCGGCGCAGCAGGTCCGCTGTCCCCTGGCCGCCGTGGTTTGGCATACCAATGGGGAGGCTCGCCGTTTGTATCAATCTCTGGGCTTTGTTTTGGAGGAGGCTGGCTCGATGGCGGACAAGTTGATTTGGCATCCAGCGGCTGCCCGCATCATGGTGGGGGCCGGCTGAGCATGCTCATGGACGGGATTGTGTGCCCGTCCGCGGCCTAATTGAATGGCAACTGGAAGTAATACAGGCTGCGGTCACGTCCCATGGCGCCGGTACGGCTGATCCAGACGTCCTCCAGCACGCGTTCTGGTTGCGTGCCCGATGCCGGCAGCCGTAGACGGCCTACCGCGTCCACCAGCTGGGTGGTTTCGCTGGCGACCAGCTCCACGACGAAAGGCATCCGTTGTTCCGTTTCCCACCCAGGGACCTGCGATAGCGGTTTGTCGCGGACGGCCTGAATGCGCAATTCGATTTCCGCTTGTTGCGGGGCCTGGAAGCGGCAGGCTTGGCCGATAAGCGGCTGGAAGTCTTCGCTCCGGAGGGTGTTCAGCATGGCGGGCTCCTCTGTGGATTGCTTCTCATGATTCGGCGGGCGGCAGATCACATCCGCCGCGCCGTCCTGGAGTCGGCTATTGCCGCGTGGGGAAGAGGCCCTGCACCGCGATACAGAAATTGAGCGCGAGATAGGGGTTCAATACGCTGACAGGCGTGTTGCCGCCGGCTACATCGGTGTTGCCGCTCAGACCCAAGCCCTTGACGGTGACCGGGCTTTCCAACTGCTGGCTCCAGATGGTGGCCAGGCCGGTGCCGCCGCCGGATGCGCCCAGATAGGGGTTGCTGGCGCTGGGCGAGCTGGCCGGCGTGGTCGGGTTGGGTATGGTGCTGGCTTGAAAGCTGACATTGACGGCGGAGGTGCCGTGGTTGTGTATCGGCATATTCGCGGTCAGCAGCGCCACGGTTTGCTGGCCGCCGAAGTTGCCCACCGTGTAGGAGGGCAGGTTATAGGTAGGTTGGGCCGGGCCTGCGCTGATAGGCATCCGTCCGCACAGATTGGGCAGCTGGAAGGTGGTGCTGCCATTGCCGCCGTAATGGCTGCCAATGACGGCGAATAATGCCTGGTTTTGGCTGACTTGCAGCGTCTGGCCCTGGCATTGCGCCCAGTCCACCGGGGGGTAGTCAAAGGCAAAAGGGATAATGCTGCCGATATAAGCTTCCACGTTCGCTCCTTCGTCAGATGATCCCGTCGGCGGGATGCCGGCAGGGTGTGAAACACCACATCACTGACATAGGTTTAGCCCATGAAGACCTGAATTCAATTGTCTTTGTCATTAAATATGCTAAGTAATTCCACCTAGCCATTTAAGGCTTGCGGATTTGTCGCGGCTTGCTGTCAAGCCAGCATGGCGCGGCCGGATTCACCAAGGAGGCGTCAGGCGTGCCAGTCTTGATGGGATGGGTCGCGGGCATTGTGCTTTGTGCCTTTCTGCCGCAGCTACCGGAGACGGCCTGGTGGGCGGCGCCGGCGGTGGGCGCCGGAGGGGGAGCGATGCTTGCGAGGCCGCGCTGGCGTCCATGGCTGGCGGTGTTGCTGTCTTTTTGTCTGGGCCTGGGCTATGCGGTGGAGCGGGCGCAAGCGCGGCTGGAGCAGGCTTTGGAGGCGTCTTGGGCGCAGCGGCCCGTGGATTTCATCGCCACGGTGCGCGGCTTGCCGATTCCGGGTGACTTTGGGGTGCGTCTGACGTTGGAGGTCGAGCGCGTGTTGACGGCCGGCGCGCGCTTGCCGCCACGTGTCCAGCTGTTTGACTATCGGAAGCGGGACTGGCCGTCGGGCAGCCGTTGGCGACTGGACGCGCGTTTCAAGCCTCGGCATGGCAGCGCCAACGCCTTTGGCTTCGACGCGGAACAGTGGTCGTGGGCAGAGGGCGTGCTGGCCACGGGTTCCGCCGGCAAAGAGAGGATGCCTCTTGGTCGGCGCGCCGACCTGATGGCTTGGGTGGATGGCTGGCGCGCGGGGCAGGTGGCGCGGATGGAGCGGGTGTTGGGGCCGGGCCGAGAGTCCGCCTTGCTGGCGGCGTTGACGGTTGGCGCGCAGCAAAAGGTGGCGCGTGAGGATTGGCGGCGGTTTGCCGCGACGGGCCTGACTCATATCGTGTCGATTTCCGGCCTGCATATCACCATGCTGGCAGGCTTGGCCGGATGGGTTTGCGCCAGCGTGTTGCGGCGCTGGCCCCTGAGTCGATCGCCGCGGGTGGCCGCCGTCACGGTGGCCTGGGTGGCCGCGGCCGGCTATGCCTTGCTGGCAGGTTTTTCCGTGCCGACCCAGCGCACCCTGTACATGCTGTTGGCTGGCGGTCTTTGCTTGCTGCTGCGGACCTCGCTGACCCCGTTCCAGGCGTGGTGGCTCGCCTTGGCGCTGGTGTTGTTGCTGGATCCCTTCTCGGCGCTGACGCCGGGCTTGTGGTTGTCGTTTGGCCTGGTGGCGGCGTTGATGCTGAGCTCTCTGGCGCGGCGCCGTCCCGCCGCGGCATGGCGCAGCGCCCTGGGCGGGCAGTGGGCTGCCACGGTGTCCAGCCTGGTGCCCTTGGCCGCTTGGTTTGGCGGTTTCCCCTGGCTATCGCCGCTGGCCAATGCCTGGGCCGTCCCTTTTGTCAGCATGTTGCTGACGCCGATCGCGCTGGCGGCGGTGCTGCTGCCTTGGGACGGGTTGCTGCCGCTTGCCGCATGGCTGGCCAAAGGGTTCTATTGGGGCGTCGATTGGATGGCGAATGGGCCGGCATGGCATGTTGCCGGCCCGCCGGGGCCGCTGCTGGCGCTGGCGGCATTCGGCAGCGTCTGGTTGCTCATGCCGCGCGGGGTGCCGGGCAAGGCCATGGCCGGGTTGTTGCTGTTGCCCGCGCTGCTGTATCGGCCGCCGGCGCCGGCGCCGGGCGCGTTTCGCGCCACGGTGCTGGATGTGGGCCAGGGGCTGTCCATGCTGGTGCAGACGGCAAACCACGCGCTGTTGTTTGACACTGGGGCGGGTGAGGCGGAGCGGGTCGTGCTGCCCCAGTTGCGCGGCCTGGGCGTGGCGTCGCTCGATGCGCTGGTATTGTCCCACCACGATGCCGATCACGACGGCGCGGCTAGCGGACTCTTGCGCAGCCTGCCGGTACGCCGGCTATTGGCTGGCCAGCCGGCGACGCTGCGTCCCTGGCCTGCCCACGCCTGTCGGCAGGGTGAGAGCTGGGTGTGGGACGGGGTGCGTTTTGAGGTGCTGGGGCCGCCGGCAGACGTGGCCGGTGCGGAGGACAATGCGCAAAGTTGCGTGTTGCGCATCGCCGGCGCCCGGCTTGCCTTGTTGGTCAGCGGGGATGCGCCCCGCCGCGTGGAGGAGGCGTTGGCGGGGCGGTTTGGCGATCAGCTGCGCAGCGCGGTGCTGGTGGCGGGGCACCATGGCAGCCGCACATCGACCGGGGAGCGCTGGCTGAGCGTCGTGCGGCCGCGGCTGGTGGTGGTGAGCGCTGGTTTTCTGAATCGATATCGTCATCCCCACCGCGAGGTGCTGCAAGGCGTGCACGCGCACGGCGCGGCCTTGCTGCGCACGGATCTGGACGGCATGCTGACCTTGGAGATGGCGGACGACGCGCCGAGCTGGCAGTGCCTGCGGCGGCAACGGCCGCGCTACTGGCGCGCGCGCGGTGTTTGCGCCGACGCGGCGTCTATTCCTGATTGACGATGGCGACCACGCGATTGCCCTTGCCTTCGTAGTGCACCTGGTCGAAAGACAACTTGCGAGCAATCAGGATGCCGCGGCCGTGGCAGTTCATCAGGGAGGTCGGTTCGGCGTTTTCGTAATAGGCCCAATCGAAGCCATCGCCCATGTCCTCGATGGCGAATCTGAGTTGCCCGTTTTCCAGACCGAACTCCACCGATACCAGGCGTTCTTGGTATTGGGGCATCTGCAGTCGGGATTCCAGTTCTTTTTCCCAGGTGCCGGCGGCGATGAGCTGGCTTTTTTCCTCGTAGCTAATGCCCAGATTGCCATGTTCGATGGCGTTGACCAGCAGTTCGAACAGGCCGGTGGCCACGCGCTCCGGTTGACGGCTGGTCTTGGCCAGCAGCGCGGTGATCGCCTGCGCTTCGCGGTGGGTGCGGCAGCGGAAGCGGGCGCTTTGCAGGTGTTTCAGCGCGTCGACATGCAGATTGGCCAGTTCGCGGAAGTGGGCGTAGCGGTCCCAGTGGCCGACGGCCGCGCCGACGATGGCCAGCAGCATGTCGCGCGAGAACGGTTTGGTCAGGTAGTAGAAAGCGCCGGCGGCCAAGCCCTCCTGCACGCTGGAGGCGCCGCCCATGGCCGTCTGCATGATCACCGGCAGGAATTCCAGCCGCGGCTCGGCCTTGATTTTCTTCAGGACGTCGAAGCCGCTCATGCCGGGCATCATCTTGTCCAGCAGGATGGTGGAGAACTGCTCTCCTTCGCGTTGCAAGATGTCCCAAGCGGTCTCGCCGTTTTCCGCCAGCCGGGTTTCATAGCCGGCGTCTTCCAGCAGCTCGGACATCAACTCCAGGTTGAATGGCTCGTCGTCAACGAGCAGCAGCTTGTGAGGCATCAGAGGTTCCCTCCTCTAGGTTCCGCGCGTGCTGTCGCGGAATGCGGAAAGTGAAGGCGGCGCCGCCCTCCGGCCGGTTTTGCGCGCTGATGCGGCCATGGTGGGCATGGATGATTTCGCGACTGATCGCCAGCCCCAGGCCGGTGCCGCCGGCGCCGGTCTTGGTGGCGCTGCTCTGGATGAACTTGTCGAAAATCGTTTCCAGTTCCTTTTCCGGAATGCCGGGACCGGCATCCTCTACACTGACAATGGCCCATTCCTGGCCGTCCTGCTCGGTCAATTTTCCCTGCACCAGGATTTCCGAGCCTGGCGGGGTGAACTTGACTGCGTTGGACAGCAAGTTGCGGATGACCTGGCCGATGCGGAAGGGATCGATATCGGCCACCAGCAGCTCCGGCTGGCACTCCAGCTGGATATGAATCTGGCTGCGGCTGGCCAGCGGCGTGATTTCCTCGCAGGCTTCCCGCAGGCATTGGCTGAGGCTGTTGCGGCTGATGGCGTAGTCCATGCGGCCCACTTCCATCTTGGCCATGTCCAAGAGGTCGTTCAGCAGGGTCAGCAGGCGGTTGCCGCTGGCGTTGATGCGGCCGAAGTATTGCTCGAGCTTGGCGTCGCCCAGGCTTTGCGCGCGCAGCTGCCCCATTTCTGTGAAGCCCAGGATGGCGTGCAGCGGGGTGCGCAGCTCGTGCGACATATTGGCCAGGAACTCGGTCTTGGCGCGGCTGGTTTCCTCGGCCAGGATCTTGGCCCGGCGCAGCGTATCTTCAACCGTGCGTTGCGCCGAGATATCCTGATATACCCAGATGGTGCCAAGCTTGGGCACCGAGGGATTGACCGCCCTGCCGTGCAGGCGGCACCAGAACAGACGGCCATGGCCGGTGCGCAGCCGGACTTCAATCTGCACCACCTTGCCGTCGTTGAGCAGGCTGTACAGGGCCTTGCCTGTGCGTTCCCATTGGTCGGGATTTTCGAAATAGGGCAGGGTGGGCTGGCCGATCACGTTGCGGCCCTGCTGCTGGAACAGCTCGAGGAAGGCGTTGTTTACTTGGCGCAGATGGCGGTCCACGATGTAGGCCATGGCCAGCGGGCTGGCGTCCAGCAGCGCCGCCAATTGGCGGCTTTGCACCTCCACTTGCTCTTCCAGGCTGTTCTTCAGCCGGATCAGCGCCTCTTCTTGCGCCTTGCGCTGGCTGATGTCGCGGCAGACCGTGACGTAAAACCAGTCGTCCGGCATGATCACGCGGCTGAGCGACAGTTCGACAGACAATAATTGGCCATCGCTGCGCAGCAGGGTGGATTCAAAGGGGCGGCCTTCGTGCAGCTGCGCGATCTGTTCGAAGGCCTGATTGCGGTTGCGGCTGTACAGCTCCGGAAACAGCACGCCGGCCGGCAGGTTTTCCAGCGAAACGGCGCTTTGCTCGACCAGCCGCGCCGCGGCCGGATTGGCTTGCAGGATGTGGCCGACGCGGTCGATCAGGATGATGGCGTCGGAACTGGCTTGCAGAATAGCGCGTTGGCGGGCCTCGCTCTGCGCCAGCGCCTGCTCGGAAAGTTCGCGGTCGGCGATTTGTTGCTGCAGGGTCTGGGTGTTCTGCTCCAGCAATTGTTGCTGGAGCAGCAGTTGATCGCCAAGCCGTTTATTGAGCCCATTCTGGCGCTGCTGCATCAGCAGGAGCAACGCCAGGATGCCGGCGGTGGCGGCCAGTACGGACCAGGCGGACGGCGTCAGCAAGGGATGGATGGGCTCCAGCGCGTAAGCGCCCAGCAGCAGTTCATTGCCGCCCACCGTGGTGCGGCGCGAAAAAATCGGCGCATCGGTCGGAATGGGCCGCCCCGGGACCGAGTCCAGCAGGGGGATGTCCGGCCGATTCTGGTTCCAGACCAAGAGTCGGACGTGGCGCAACGGCGTGTCGGCCATCATGGCCTCGCCCATGGGCTGGGTCAGCCGTTCCGGCCGCAGGTTCAGCAACAGCAAGGTATGGTCGTCGCCCAGCCGGGTGACGATGTCCAGCCGGGTGACGCCATTGGCGGCAGTTTGGCTGGGCAGCAGCATGGGTTGGTCGCTGCGCCTCGCCAGGTCAAGCAGCCACTTGGTATCGCCCTGGTGGCTGAGGTCCAGCCCCAGCGGCAGCGCATTGCCGTCGTCCGGCAGATAGCTGGCTACCGGGTAGTACTGAACCTGCGTCGGGCATGGTTGCAGGCGCTGATTTTGCAGATAGCGGATGCTGCCGGCGATGCGGTTTTCAAAGGCATCGCGCTGTTTCTGCTCTACCAGCAGCACCGTGCCGATCCCGGCAAACACTCCGTCCTCGTGCACGACGCGGCGGGCCAGATCCTGAAAGGCGTGGCTCTGATCGCCGGCCAGCAGTTGCTCCGCCATGATCCGGGAGTGCTCAAGGGCATCGCCCAGCTGCAGCATGACCAGCGTGGTGGCCAGGGCGCCCAGGTGTTCCTGCTGCCGCTGGCGTTCGCTGCGGTCGTGTTCCAGCAGCAGCCAATACTCGACCAACAGCAGGGCAGCGCACAGCGCGATGCCCAGCAGCAAGGTGGTGAGGCGGTTCAGCCGCGGCATGGGCGTCTCGTCAGCGATCGTTCAGTTCCTGGTACAGCGCCTCGAATTCGCGCGACAGCTTGTGGCGCGGATCCAGGAAGACCATGGGGCGCGCAGCCTGGTGCGATTCTCGGATCTTGACCGAGGCGGACAGCGGCGAGGCCAGCACCGGCAGGCCCTCCGCCTTCAGCTCGTCCACCAGTTTGACCGGCAAGCTGGCGCGGGGTTGGAACTGGTTGACCACGATGCCTTCGATGAACAGCGCCGGATTGTGGTCGGCGCGGATCTCGTCGGCGCTGGCCTTCAGGTTGTACAGCGCATGGCGGGAGAAAGCGTCGCAATCGAACGGAATCAGGCAGCGGTCGGCGGCGATCAGCGCGGAGCGGGTGTAGAAGTTCAGCGCCGGCGGCGTGTCTATCCAGATTTCATCGTAATGCGGCGCCAGCTGGTCCAAGGCGTCTTTGAGCTTGAACATCTTGTAGCGTGATTCCAGCTTGCCCATCAGCTCGGCCAGCTCCGGGTGCGAAGCCAGCAACGACAAGCCGGCGATGCTGGTGCCGCGCACAAACTCATGCGGCTCCTTGGCGAACAGCGAGATATTGAGCATCTGCTGGAACAGGTCGGCCACGGTGGGGGGGCCGTCCGTCGCGTGATCTCCCTGCAGGTACTGGCTGGCGTTGCCTTGCGGGTCCAGGTCGATCAACAGCACGCGACGGCCGCGGCTGGCGGCTACCGCGGCCAGATTGACGGCGATGGTGGACTTGCCCACGCCGCCTTTCTGATTGAATACCACGCGTCGGATGGTCATGAAGACTCCTGTGGAAGAGAGGTCGGGCGGCAGGGTCAGAAGCCGGGCTGTCCTTTGCAGACCAGCAGCATTTGTTGGTAGCTGGCGGAATTCTGCACTACCGGCATGGATTTTATCTGTGCGTCATTATAGGAGAAGCTGGCGATCTGCCGGCCATTTTCATCGAACAGCGTCATGCCCAGCAGGCGGAAAGTGTGCTGCGCGCAATCGATCTGCCAGCTGTTCAGCGAGACTTTGTGCCGGGGCGTGGTCAGGAAGTTCTCTTTTTTCAGATTGAAGATGGTCTTGCGGTCGCGGAAGGTCACCAGCGCGCCCTGGCGTTTGATCGACAGCAGATCCAGTTCGTTCAGGATGTTGCCATTGGGCGACACGCCCAAATTCTGCCAGTCGGCGCTGGCGGCAGGCTCGGCGGGGGTGGCAGGTTTGTTTGCGGCCGGGTTCGGCGCCGTGGTTGGCTGCGGTGCCGTAGCGCAGCCTGCCAGAAGCAATGCGGCGAGCAGGGAGGCGATGGAAAGGCGCATGTTTGAGTCTCCAGAATATTGCGCAAGTGTCGCATAGCGACAGGCCCGCGGGAAACTGCTAGCGCGGCTCGGCAGAATTTTTCAAAAAATTTGGAACTTTGTCGCGGCAGGGGGAGTCTTTCACAGTGCGAGAGCATTTTTCCTCTTCGTTTCACATTGTCTCCATCCAACTTATGGCCGCCTTCCCCAAGGCGGCCACTTTTTTTTCCGGCCGTCCGCTACGGCGCGCTTGCCGTACAATAGCGCTTTTCTCCCGCAAGACATTTTCTCCGGCATGCACGACGCACTCTCCATTCTCAATCATATTTTCGGCTACCCGGAATTCCGCGGCCAGCAGCAGGAGATCGTCGAGCAAGTCGCCCATGGCGGCCACGCGCTGGTGTTGATGCCCACCGGCGGCGGCAAGAGCCTGTGCTATCAAATCCCCGCGCTGCTGCGCGACGGCGTGGCCATCGTGGTGTCGCCGCTGATCGCGCTGATGCAGGACCAGGTGGCGACCTTGCAGGAGCTGGGCGTGGCGGCGGCCTGCCTGAACTCCGCCACCGGTCCGGACGAGGCGCGCGACATCGCCCGCCAGGCCCGCGCCGGCACGCTGGATTTGTTGTACGTGGCGCCGGAGCGCATGTTGACGCCGCGGTTCCTGGACTTCATGGCCGGGCTGAAGATTTCGCTGTTCGCCATCGACGAGGCGCATTGCGTCAGCCACTGGGGCCATGATTTCCGGCCGGAGTACCAGCAGCTGGGCCTGTTGGCCGAACAGTTTCCGCAGGTGCCGCGCATCGCGCTGACCGCCACCGCCGACGAGCAGACCCGGCTCGACATCATTCATTATCTGAAGCTGGCGGACGCCAGGGTGTTTCTGTCCAGTTTCGACCGGCCCAACCTGTTCTACCAGGTGGTGGAGAAGCACAACGCCAAGAAGCAGCTGCTGGACTTCATCCGCCAGGAGCATCAGGGCGCCACCGGCATCGTTTACTGCCTGTCGCGCAAGCGGGTGGAGGACACCGCGCAATGGCTGCGCGACAACGGCATCGAGGCGCTGGCCTACCATGCCGGCATGAGCCACGCGGAACGCGAGGCGAACCAGCGGCTGTTCCTGCGCGAGGACGGCATCGTGATGGTGGCCACCGTGGCCTTCGGCATGGGCATCGACAAGCCGGACGTGCGCTTCGTCGCCCACATCGACATGCCCAAGAGCCCGGAGAACTTCTATCAGGAGTCCGGCCGCGCCGGCCGCGACGGACTGCCGTCCGCCAGCTGGCTGTGTTACGGCCTCAACGACGTGGTGCAGCTGCGGCAGATGATAGAGGGCGGCGAGATGGCCGAGCTGCAAAAGCAAGTGGAGCTGTCCAAGCTGGATGCGATGCTGGCTTTTTGCGAAACCGCAGGCTGCCGCCGCCAGCACATCCTGGCGCACTTCGGCGAGGCGAGCCAACCCTGCGGCCATTGCGACAACTGCCTGCATCCGCCGATCACTTACGATGCCACCGAAGCGGTGCGCAAGCTGCTGTCCTGCATCTATAGAGTGGGGCAGCGCTTTCCCACCGGCCACGTCATCGATGTATTGCTGGGGCGGCAGAGCGCCAGCATCAGCCACCATGGGCATGACCAGCTCAGCACCTACGGCATAGGCAAGGACATGAACCAGCGCGGGTGGCGCTCCATCGTCCGTCAGCTGGTGGCGCGCCAACTGGTGCAGGTGGACATCGCGCGCGGCCAGTCGCTGGTGTTGACCGATGCCTGCCGGCCGCTGCTGAAGGGCGAGCAGCGCATCTATCTGCGGCCGCTGGCCGACGAGAAGAAGTCGCGCGGCAGCGGCGGCGCCGACCGCTGGCTGCGCACCGAGCGCGAGGAGCGGCTGTGGCAGGCGTTGCGCCGCTGGCGCCGCCAGGTGGCGGACGAACACAATGTGCCGGCTTACGCGGTGTTCTCCGACCGCACGCTGCGCGACCTGGTGGAAAAGCGGCCGGACAGTCCAGCGGGCCTGCAGCGCATCTACGGCTTGGGCGAATTGAAGCTGGCACGCTATGGCGAGGCCTTGTTGGCCTGCTTGCGCGAGGCGCAGGAATAGGCCAAACGATTTGCCCAGCCATGGCTGGCGGAATTCTTATACAATCTGTCGCATATCTGTAAATGCTGGAGAATTTCATGGCTGTGAATCTGAATCCGCCCCAGGCTAAGTTATTGCCGGCCATCGCCGGCGTCGAATTGCTGGTGGGCTCCGCCGGCATCAAGACGCCGGGCCGCAAAGATGTGCTGGTGATCAAACTGGACAAGGGCAATACCGTGGCCGGCGTGTTCACGCGCAACCGCTTCTGCGCCGCTCCGGTGCGCCTGTGTCAGCAGCACCTGGCCGCTGGGGTGCAGATTCGCGCGCTGGTGGTGAACACCGGCAATGCCAACGCCGGCACCGGCGTGGATGGCCACAATCGCGCCCTGGCCGTCTGCCAGGCGGTGGCCGATCAGCATCAGTTGAGATTGGAGCAGGTGCTGCCGTTCTCCACCGGCGTGATTCTGGAGCCGTTGCCGGCCGACAAGATCATCGGCGCGCTGCCCTCGCTGCATCAAGCCGACTGGGCCGAGGCCGCCCAGGCCATCATGACCACCGATACCCTGGCCAAGGCGGCCAGCCGCTCGGTGCAGATCGGCGGCAAGCTGGTGACCATTACCGGTATCGCCAAGGGCTCCGGCATGATCCACCCGAATATGGCCACCATGCTGGGCTTCGTCGCCACCGACGCCGCCGTCACGCGGCCGCTGTTGAACCAACTGGTCAAGGAGGTGGCGGATCAGTCTTTCAATAGCATCACGGTGGATGGCGATACCTCCACCAACGACAGCTTTATCCTGATCTCCACCGGCAAGAGCGAGGCGGAGTTGATCGATTCCGCCGAATCCCCGGCTTATCAGCAGCTGAAGCAGGCGCTGCTGGACGTCGCCATTGAGCTGGCCCAGGCCATCGTCCGCGACGGCGAAGGCGCCACCAAGTTCATCACCGTGGAAGTGAACGGCGGCCGCTCGGTGGCCGAGTGCAAGGACGTGGCCTACGCCATTGCCCGTTCCCCGCTGGTGAAGACGGCCTTCTTCGCATCGGACCCGAACTTGGGGCGTCTGCTGGCCGCCATCGGTTATGCCGGCGTGGCAGACCTGGACGTCGAGCGCCTCTCCTTATACCTGGACGACGTGCTGGTCGCCTGCGATGGCGGCCGCAACCCTGCATATAAGGAAGAGCAGGGCCAGGCCGTGATGAATCAGAGCGAGATCACGGTGCGAGTGGAGCTGGGTCGTGGCGCAGCCTGCGCCAAGGTATGGACCTGCGACTTCTCTTATGAGTATGTGCGCATCAATGCCGACTACCGCAGCTGATCCTGTCTATAGATAAGTTGGGAATCCGGCAGACTTAAGAAAAAAGCCCCTGCTCACAGGGGCTTTTTTCATTCTCGTGGCGATTGATGCTGTGACGGATAGCCACTTTCATAGGGAAGAACAAAGAAAGATTAAAAAATTCATATTCATAAATTGTTATGAATCATCGACTTGTGGTTCGCTGTGTAGAAATATCGCCTTTTTCTCAAAAAACCTGTTGACCGAGGGTGATGGCGCAGGTATAGTTCGTCTCCTCAGCTGACGCAGCGAACGAAGCGGCGGAAACGAAACGGTTTCCGGTGTGACGAAAACGGCGTCCGGCACTGCTCTTTAACAGAACGAATAACCGATAGGTGTAAGTGCTTGGTGAAAGCCAAATACTTGCACTGCAAGAGACAAGAGATACTTGTTTATTTCTTTGAACTTGCGTGCCAGAAAATTGCTATGAGATTGAACTGAAGAGTTTGATCCTGGCTCAGATTGAACGCTGGCGGCATGCTTTACACATGCAAGTCGAACGGCAGCACGGGAGCTTGCTCCTGGTGGCGAGTGGCGAACGGGTGAGTAATGCATCGGAATGTACCGTGTAATGGGGGATAGCTCGGCGAAAGCCGGATTAATACCGCATACGCCCTGAGGGGGAAAGCGGGGGATCGAAAGACCTCGCGTTATACGAGCAGCCGATGTCTGATTAGCTAGTTGGTGAGGTAAGAGCTCACCAAGGCGACGATCAGTAGCGGGTCTGAGAGGATGATCCGCCACACTGGGACTGAGACACGGCCCAGACTCCTACGGGAGGCAGCAGTGGGGAATTTTGGACAATGGGCGCAAGCCTGATCCAGCCATGCCGCGTGTCTGAAGAAGGCCTTCGGGTTGTAAAGGACTTTTGTCAGGGAGGAAATCCCTAGCGCTAATACCGCTGGGGGATGACAGTACCTGAAGAATAAGCACCGGCTAACTACGTGCCAGCAGCCGCGGTAATACGTAGGGTGCAAGCGTTAATCGGAATTACTGGGCGTAAAGCGTGCGCAGGCGGTTGTGCAAGTCTGATGTGAAAGCCCCGGGCTTAACCTGGGAACGGCATTGGAGACTGCACGACTAGAGTGCGTCAGAGGGGGGTAGAATTCCACGTGTAGCAGTGAAATGCGTAGAGATGTGGAGGAATACCGATGGCGAAGGCAGCCCCCTGGGATGACACTGACGCTCATGCACGAAAGCGTGGGGAGCAAACAGGATTAGATACCCTGGTAGTCCACGCCCTAAACGATGTCAACTAGCTGTTGGGGGTTTGAATCCTTGGTAGCGTAGCTAACGCGTGAAGTTGACCGCCTGGGGAGTACGGCCGCAAGGTTAAAACTCAAAGGAATTGACGGGGACCCGCACAAGCGGTGGATGATGTGGATTAATTCGATGCAACGCGAAAAACCTTACCTGCTCTTGACATGTACGGAACTTGGTAGAGATATCTTGGTGCCCGAAAGGGAGCCGTAACACAGGTGCTGCATGGCTGTCGTCAGCTCGTGTCGTGAGATGTTGGGTTAAGTCCCGCAACGAGCGCAACCCTTGTCATTAGTTGCCATCATTCAGTTGGGCACTCTAATGAGACTGCCGGTGACAAACCGGAGGAAGGTGGGGATGACGTCAAGTCCTCATGGCCCTTATGGGCAGGGCTTCACACGTCATACAATGGTCGGTACAGAGGGTTGCCAAGCCGCGAGGTGGAGCTAATCTCAGAAAACCGATCGTAGTCCGGATCGCACTCTGCAACTCGAGTGCGTGAAGTCGGAATCGCTAGTAATCGCAGATCAGCATGCTGCGGTGAATACGTTCCCGGGTCTTGTACACACCGCCCGTCACACCATGGGAGTGAGTTTCACCAGAAGTGGGTAGGCTAACCGCAAGGAGGCCGCTTACCACGGTGGGATTCATGACTGGGGTGAAGTCGTAACAAGGTAGCCGTAGGGGAACCTGCGGCTGGATCACCTCCTTTCTAGAGAAGGCGATCGCCAAGTACTTACAGCCTATCGGTTATTCAAGTTAAGGGCATTTTCGATGAAAATCGGCGCAGCTCTGCGTTGAAAGCTTCCTCGTGTACTCGATGTACACGTCGTCAGCTTTCGCCTGGATCTGCTTGATTTTGATCGAAAAGGATGTGGTATCAAACGACTACTGGGTTTGTAGCTCAGCTGGTTAGAGCACTGTGTTGATAACGCAGGGGTCGTAGGTTCGAGTCCTACCAGACCCACCAGTATTTTTTGGGTCAGGCAAGGCGCGAAGGAGCGACATGTGCTTATGCACATGAGCGACTGAGCAACGCAGCATCACCCAAAAAGAGGGGGATTAGCTCAGTTGGGAGAGCACCTGCTTTGCAAGCAGGGGGTCGTCGGTTCGATCCCGTCATCCTCCACCATCGCAAACAAAATCGAATTCGGAAGAGTTGGATTCTGTTTGCGTTGTATAAACGCCCGATCTTTAACAAACTGAAGAAGCCGAATATATAAAGACGGCGAGATGAAGATGCAGAGTTAATTCTGTGCATCAACAAATCGTCATCTTGGGTATTTGATTGTATCTAAGGCTGCGTCGCCATATCAAAAGGGGCGGTGCAGTCGTCGCACAAACACTCTCTGTTGTTGCGGTAATTTAGGTTACTGAAATGATAGGGTCAAGCGACTAAGTGCATCTGGTGGATGCCTTGGCGATCATAGGCGATGAAGGACGTGTAAGCCTGCGAAAAGCGCGGGGGAGCTGGCAATAGAGCTTTGATCCCGCGATGTCCGAATGGGGAAACCCCTCCGCAAGGAGATCCCTGACTGAATCCATAGGTCAGAGGAGGCGAACCGAGTGAACTGAAACATCTAAGTAACTCGAGGAAAAGAAATCAACCGAGATTCCGTAAGTAGTGGCGAGCGAACGCGGAACAGCCTGACTGTGTTATGAGTTGCGTTAGTGGAATGGAATGGAAAGTCCAGCCGTAGTGGGTGATAGCCCCGTACACGAAAACGCATCGCAAGAACTAAGCAGTCGAGAAGTAGGGCGGGACACGAGAAATCCTGTCTGAAGATGGGGGGACCATCCTCCAAGGCTAAATACTCATGATCGACCGATAGTGAACCAGTACCGTGAGGGAAAGGCGAAAAGAACCCCGGGAGGGGAGTGAAATAGAACCTGAAACCGGATGCATACAAACAGTGGGAGCGGACTTGTTCCGTGACTGCGTACCTTTTGTATAATGGGTCAGCGACTTACGTTCAGTAGCAAGCTTAACCGAATAGGGGAGGCGTAGGGAAACCGAGTCCGAATAGGGCGATTGAGTTGCTGGGCGTAGACCCGAAACCGAGTGATCTATCCATGGCCAGGATGAAGGTGCGGTAACACGCACTGGAGGTCCGAACCCACTAGTGTTGCAAAACTAGGGGATGAGCTGTGGATAGGGGTGAAAGGCTAAACAAACTCGGAGATAGCTGGTTCTCCCCGAAAACTATTTAGGTAGTGCCTCATGTATCACTTCCGGGGGTAAAGCACTGTTATGGCTAGGGGGTCATTGCGATTTACCAAACCATGGCAAACTCTGAATACCGGAAAGTGCAAGCATGGGAGACAGACGGTGGGTGCTAACGTCCATCGTCAAGAGGGAAACAACCCAGACCGCCAGCTAAGGTCCCAAATGATCAGTTAAGTGGTAAACGAAGTGGGAAGGCCTAGACAGCCAGGATGTTGGCTTAGAAGCAGCCATCATTTAAAGAAAGCGTAATAGCTCACTGGTCGAGTCGTCCTGCGCGGAAGATGTAACGGGGCTCAAACTGATAACCGAAGCTGCGGATGCACAGTTTACTGTGCGTGGTAGGGGAGCGTTCTGTAGGTCTGTGAAGGTGTCTCGTAAGGGATGCTGGAGATATCAGAAGTGCGAATGCTGACATGAGTAGCGATAAAGCGGGTGAAAAGCCCGCTCGCCGAAAGCCCAAGGTTTCCTACGCAACGTTCATCGGCGTAGGGTGAGTCGGCCCCTAAGGCGAGGCTGAAAAGCGTAGTCGATGGGAAACGGGTTAAAATTCCCGTACTTTTATGTAGTGCGATGTGGGGACGGAGAAGGTTAGGTCAGCAGACTGTTGGAATAGTCTGTTCAAGCCGGTAGGCTGGGGTGGTAGGCAAATCCGCCGCCCCTTAAGGCCGAGAAGTGATAACGAGGGTCTACGGACCTGAAGTGACTGATACCACGCTTCCAGGAAAAGCCACTAAGCTTCAGCTACATAAGAACCGTACCGCAAACCGACACAGGTGGGCAGGATGAGAATTCTAAGGCGCTTGAGAGAACTCAGGAGAAGGAACTCGGCAAATTGATACCGTAACTTCGGGAGAAGGTATGCCTGTTGAGGTGTAGTGACTTGCTCACGAAGCTTTGACAGGTCGCAGAGAATCGGTGGCTGCGACTGTTTAACAAAAACACAGCACTGTGCCAACACGAAAGTGGACGTATACGGTGTGACGCCTGCCCGGTGCCGGAAGGTTAAGTGATGGGGTGCAAGCTCTTGATCGAAGCCCCGGTAAACGGCGGCCGTAACTATAACGGTCCTAAGGTAGCGAAATTCCTTGTCGGGTAAGTTCCGACCCGCACGAATGGCGTAACGATGGCCACACTGTCTCCTCCTGAGACTCAGCGAAGTTGAAGTGTTTGTGAAGATGCAATCTCCCCGCTGCTAGACGGAAAGACCCCGTGAACCTTTACTGTAGCTTTGCATTGGACTTTGAACAGACTTGTGTAGGATAGGTGGGAGGCTTTGAAGTCAGGACGCTAGTTCTGATGGAGCCGTCCTTGAAATACCACCCTGGTGTGTTTGAGGTTCTAACCTTGGTCCGTGATCCGGATTGGGGACAGTGCATGGTAGGCAGTTTGACTGGGGCGGTCTCCTCCCAAAGTGTAACGGAGGAGTTCGAAGGTTACCTAGGTACGGTCGGAAATCGTGCTGATAGTGCAATGGCAAAAGGTAGCTTAACTGCGAGACCGACAAGTCGAGCAGGTGCGAAAGCAGGACATAGTGATCCGGTGGTTCTGAATGGAAGGGCCATCGCTCAACGGATAAAAGGTACTCCGGGGATAACAGGCTGATACCGCCCAAGAGTTCACATCGACGGCGGTGTTTGGCACCTCGATGTCGGCTCATCACATCCTGGGGCTGTAGCCGGTCCCAAGGGTATGGCTGTTCGCCATTTAAAGTGGTACGTGAGCTGGGTTCAAAACGTCGTGAGACAGTTTGGTCCCTATCTGCAGTGGGCGTTGGAAGTTTGACGGGGGCTGCTCCTAGTACGAGAGGACCGGAGTGGACGAACCTCTGGTGTACCGGTTGTCACGCCAGTGGCATTGCCGGGTAGCTAAGTTCGGAAGAGATAACCGCTGAAAGCATCTAAGCGGGAAACTTGCCTGAAGATGAGACTTCCCTGGAGGCTTGACCTCCCTGAAGAGTCGTTCGAGACCAGGACGTTGATAGGTCGGGTGTGGAAGCGCTGTGAGGCGTGAAGCTAACCGATACTAATTGCTCGTGAGGCTTGATCCTATCATTTGAGTGGCTTGGGGAACCAAGACGCGAGATAGAGTGTGTGCGACACAATTGAATACCGAATATTCAGAATCAGAGAACCTCTCTGGTTCAGGCTTCTTGAGTTTGTACAAGTTTATGTCTGGTGGCCTTAGCGAGATGGTCCCACGCCTTCCCATCCCGAACAGGACCGTGAAACATCTTAGCGCCGATGATAGTGTGGCATTCGCCATGTGAAAGTAGGACACCGCCAGACGCCCCATAAGACAAAGCCCAGCTCAAACGAGCTGGGCTTTGTGCATTGGCGCCGCGCGCCGACCCCAACCCGCCCCGACAGGATGCCCTGCCGGGGCTTTGCGTTTTGCGGGTGTTGGGCGCAAGCGGTGACGGTGGTATGCTTCGCAACTTAGCGCTGTTTGCTGGCTGGACGATGGGCGCGCGATTTGCGCGGCGCCGGCCGGCATGAATAAGGACAAGCATGACCTATCCCTTGCCGTCATTTGAAGACAAGATCTGCGCGCCAGAGCAGCTGGCCGAGAAACTAGCCGCTTTGCCGCGGCCTTTGGTATTCACCAACGGCTGTTTTGACATCCTGCACCGTGGGCACGTGACCTACTTGGCCCAGGCGCGCGCCTTGGGCGCCAGTTTGGTGCTGGGACTGAATACCGATGCATCGGTCAAGCGCCTGGGCAAGGGCGATGACAGGCCGATCAACAACGAGCAGAACCGAGCCGCAGTCCTGGCGGCGCTGGAGAGCGTCAGCCTGGTGACCTGGTTTGATGCGGACACGCCGGCTGAGCTGATCGAGCAGGTCCGGCCGGATATCTTGGTCAAGGGCGGCGACTGGGCGGTGGACAAGATCGTCGGCAGCGCCGAGACGCTGGCGCGCGGCGGTCAGGTCCATTCCATCCCCTTCCTGTTTGATACCTCCACCACCCAGACGCTGAACAAAATACGCGCGGCAGAGGGAAAAGCGTGAGCGAACACGCGTTCGCGGTGCTGCGCCATTTGTCTGATGGACGCTTCCATTCCGGCGAGGACATCGCCCAGGCGCTGGGTTGCTCGCGCACCTTGGTGTGGCAGGCAGTGCATGCCATTGAGAGCGAACTGGGCCTGACCGTGTTCAGCGTGCGCGGCCAGGGCTACAAGCTGGCCCAGCCGTTTGCCTGGCTGGATGTGGCCTCGGTTCGCGCGGCCTTGAGTGATACGGCGGCGGAAACGTATACCCTGGCGGTGGCTGAGCGCACCGATTCCACCAATAGCCAGCTGATGGCGCGCGCCGGCAACGGCGGCCTGCATGGCTTGGTCTTGGCCTGCGAGCAGCAGACTGCCGGGCGCGGCCGCCTGGGCCGGCGCTGGCAAGCGAGGCTGGGGGCGGGGCTGACGTTTTCGCTATTGTGGCGCTTCAATCGCGGTGTCGCGGAGCTGGCCGGCCTGTCTTTGGCCGTGGGCGTGGCCTTGGCGCGCGCCTTGCGCGCCCTGGGCGCGCCGGTGGCGCTGAAGTGGCCCAACGATGTTTTGCTGGACGGCCGCAAGCTGGCTGGCATCCTGATCGAGCTGTCCGGCGACGCGCTGGGGCCGGCCGCCGTGGTGATAGGGATAGGCGTCAATGTGGCTGACCCGGGCGAAGTGGATCAGCCGGTGGCCACGCTGGCGCAGGCGGGCCTGACGCCGGACCGCAACCAGGTGCTGGCGGCCCTGCTCAATGAGCTGGAGCTTGTGCTGCGTGATTTTGACCGCGACGGTTTCGCGCCGCTGCGCGAGGAGTGGTGGCGGCTGTCCGCCCACCAAAACGCGCCGGTGCGGCTGGCGTTTTCGCATGGCGAGCCGCTGGACGGCGTCGCCTGCGGCGTGGCGGACAATGGCGCTCTGCAGCTGGAAACGGCGCAGGGCATGCGGACTTTCCACATCGGCGAAGTCAGCTTGAGGGAGCGCCGATGAAATTATTGATCGATGCCGGCAATAGCCGGGTCAAATGGGCGGTCTACCAGGGCGAGCACTGCGTGGCGCAGGGCGCGGCCGAGCACCATGAACTGGCGGGCCTGGCCGAGGTCTGGCGTGGTTTGCCGCTGGAGGGCGCTTGGATGTCATCGGTGGCGCGCGGCGAAGTGGCTGCTGCGCTGGCCGCGGCCGCGCCGTGTCCGCTGCATCGCGTGCATTCGGACCGCCGTTTCGGCGAGGTGTGTAACCATTATCGCAACACCGCGGAGCAGGGCGCCGACCGCTGGCTGGCGGTGTTGGCGGCGCGCGAGGTTTGCGCCGGCGATGTCATCGTCGCCTGCGCCGGCACGGCGCTGACCGTGGAGGCGCTGACGGCCGAGGGAGATTATTTGGGCGGGCTGATCCTGGCCGGCCATGGCCTGATGCTGCAAAGCCTGGCGCAGGGCACGGCCAATCTGAACCGGCAGGCCGGCGAGGTGGTGGATTTTCCGCAGGGCACGCAGGACGCGCTGGCCAGCGGGGCAATGGCGGCGCTGGCGGGCGCGATAGAAGGGCAGCGCCGCAAGCTGGCCGCTCGCACCGGCCGTGCCCCGGCCACGGTGATCCTGACCGGCGGCGACGCGGCGCGCATCGCGCCTTGGCTCGCGGCGCCGTTGCAGATCGTGGATAATCTGGTGCTGATCGGACTATTGAAAGTGGCGAACTCGTGATGAAGTGGCTTGTGGCGCTGGTGGTAGTGCTCAACCTGTTGGTAGCCATGTATGGCGCGCTGAAGCAGCGTCCGCCCATGGACATCCATGCCCAGGAGGTGAGTCCTGGTCTGGTGAAACTGCTGCCGCCCAACTGGAAGAGCGATGCTTCCGCCGTCCAGGCCAGCGCGCCGGCCGCCGCAGCCTCCGCGCCCGCGGCTGGCAAGACCGCGGCCAGCGAAGCCAAGGGCCAGGCCAAGCCCGTCGCCAAGAACGAGGCTTCCACGCCGGCGGCCAAAACCCAGGACAAACCGGCGGATAGGGCTGACAAGAAAGCACCGGAGCCATCGCATGGCAAGGCTGCGGACAAGCCAGCCGCCGCGGCGCCGGACAAGCCGGCCGCCTGCTACCGCTGGGGCGCGCTGAATGACAGCCTGCTGGCGCGGGTCAAGGGCGGCGTGCCGCAGTTGAAGCTGAAGTCCGGCCAGCTGCAGGAAGACAGCCAGGTAGAGAACAAGGGCTCCGGCAAGTTCTGGGTGTACTACCCGCCGTTGGCCACGCAGTCCGAGACCAAGACGCTGTCAGCCGAGCTGAAAGACAAAGGCTTCGACAATTACATCGTCAGCGGCGACGAGTTCAAAGGCAATCTGTCGCTGGGCCTGTTCGGCCGGGAAGAGGCCGCCAAGACCTTGGCGGCGCGGCTGAAGGCGGCCGGCTACGACAAGGCGGTGATCAAGTCCAAGAGCGAGCCGGCCAAGATGAGCACGTTGACCTTCAAGGACCTGGACGCGGCGCAGGCCGAGCATCTGAAGGCGCTGCAGAAGCGGCTGACGCCGGGCATCGCGCTGAAGGGCTGCTGAGCGCAGCGCTTTTCGGGCAAAGTTTGATCCGACGGCTTGCCAAGGCGGCATGCTGCGGCGCAATATCGAAGCGGCGACGACAGGTCGCCGTTTTGCTTATTCAGACCCATGGCCAGACATTTCCACATCACGCGGCTGCTAGACCGCGGCCGCTTCAACGACAAGGTATTGCGCCAGCTGGGCTGGTCCATGGCCTTCATCGCCGGCGCCCTCAACGCCGGCGGCTTTCTGGCCGTGCACCGCTATACCTCGCATGTGTCCGGCATCGTCTCCGGCATGGCCGACGCCTGGGCCACCGGCGAGATCCGCCTGGCCTTGTCGCTGTTGGTCATGCTGTGCTGCTTCATCGGCGGCGCCATGCACAGCACCTGGCTGATCCTGTGGGCGCGGCGGCAGCGGCTGCGCGGCGGCTACGGGGTGTCGATGATGGAGGAGGCTTTGTTGCTGCTGTTGTTCGGCCTGCTGGGCGCGGGGCTGTCGCTGCACAAGGGCCTGTTCACGCCGCCGACGGTGATGTTGCTGTGCTTCATCATGGGCATGCACAACACCATCGTCACCAAGCTGTCCGGCGGCCTGCTGCGCAGCACGCATATGACCGGCATCGCCACCGACATCGGCATCGAGCTGGCCAAGATGAGCTATTTCAACCGGCAGGCGAATCCGCGCGTGGCGGCCATCCGCTCCAATCGCAAGAAATTCCGCGTCTATGTGTTGATCCTGCTGGCCTTCTTCGTCGGCGGCGTGGTCGGCGCGCTGGGCTTCAAGCACCTGGGTTTCGGCTTTACCTTGCCCTTGGCGCTGTTCCTGTTCCTGCTGGGGCTCAGGCCCGCCTGGTACGACGTCAAGTTGCGCTGGCGCTGGTGGCGCAGCCGCGGCGCGGCGCGCAGAGCGGGCATCGTCGTCTAGTCTTTACTTGAACGAAGCGCGCCATCGCGGCACACTTCGGGTTTTCCGCGCCACGGGGCGCGGCAGCCTCAAGCCGTCGGCTGTGCAAGATGGACGGCAATCGCTGCGAAAATCATGCGGAATCAATATCTTGGCCGCAGGCAGCGTACTCTCGCCTGGAGAGTGGCATGAGTGATGAAATGATCTACGGCGACGGCGCCATCCGCCGTCAGGGCCTGTACGGCTCCTCCATCGAAAACACCTACGCCGGCGTGCTGTCCTTCATGCGCCGCAACTACACGCGCAATCTGGAAGGCGTGGACGTGGTGGTGTCCGGCATTCCGCTGGACCTGTCTGTCACCTTCCGTTCCGGCGCGCGCATGGGGCCGCAAGCCATCCGCGCCGCCAGCGTGCAGCTGGCCGAGCTGAAGCCCTACCCGTGGGGCTTCGATCCGTTCGAGGACCTGGCCGTGGTCGATTATGGCGACTGCTGGTTCGACGCGCACAATCCGCTGACCATCAAGCCGTCCATCATCGAACACGCCAGCACCATCCTGGCCTCCGGCGCCAAGATGCTGACCTTCGGCGGCGACCACTTCGTCACCTACCCGCTGCTGATCGCGCACGCCGAGAAGTACGGCAAGCCGCTGGCGCTGCTGCACTTCGACGCCCACTGCGACACCTGGCCGGACGACAGCCCGGACAGCCTGAACCATGGCACCATGTTCTACAAGGCGGTGAAGGAAGGCCTGATCGATCCGAAAAAATCGGTGCAAGTGGGCATCCGCACCTGGAACGACGACTTCATGGGCCTGAACGTGCTGGGCGCGCCGTGGGTGCACGACAACGGCGTGGACGCCACCATCGCCGAGATCAAGAAGACCATAGGCGATGCGCCGGTCTATGTGACCTTCGACATCGACTGCCTGGACCCGTCCGCCGCGCCCGGCACCGGCACGCCGGTGCCGGGCGGCCTGAGCACCGCGCAGGCGCTGAAGATCATCCGCAATCTGGGCGATCTGAACATCGTCGGCATGGACGTGGTGGAAGTGGCGCCAAGCTATGACCAGAGCGAAATCACCGCCATCGCCGCCGCCCACATCGCCTGTGACATGCTGTGCCTGATGCGCAACAAGAAGGTGGAAGGCAAGCTGTAAGCAAGCTTAGCCTTGACCCAATCAGCGCCGGTTCCCTTGCGGGGGGCGGCGCTGTTTTTTTGAATGAAAGGGAAGGCATGACGGCGTGGAAAGCGGTGGGTGCGCTTGTCGGCGGAATGATGGCGCTGCAGGCGCATGCCGATGTGTGGCAGGGCGAGGTGGGCGGCGCGCCGGTGGTGATGGAATGGAGCGTAAACGATGACGGCACGGTGGATGGCCGCTATTTCTATCGCAAATACCACAGCGATATCGCACTGACGGGCAAGCGGGACAAGCAGGGGGCGCTGCGTCTGGGCGAGAACCTTGGCTATGACGAGAGCCGGGTCGATCTGGTCTTGCGTCCCGAGGGCGCAGGCTGGGTAGGCGAATGGCGCGGGCCGAAAGCCAAGCGCGGGCTGCCGGTCAAGCTGAGTTTGCTGGCTAAATCCAAAGAATCTGGCTACGGCGCGGAAGAAGGCGCTGATGGACTAAGCGCCTACAATCACGCCCGCGTGGCGGGATTGCGCTTGAAACCGGCGGGGGTGAAGGTTTTCCAGGGATATCGCTTGGCGTGGTGGGTAGAACCCGAAAGTAGAGTTCGCTGGTTTCGGCTTGCCAGCGGATACCCTGGAGCGACGATGGCCCGGTTGAACCAGGCGCTGGAGCAGTGGCAGTGGCGCGCGGTAGCCGCGTCATTTGATTGTGAGGCTAATGATCGCGGTAGAGGGATGGCCGAATATACGCAAGAAGTGATCCCGCACTTGTTGACGCCAAGCGTGTTAAGCATGAGTGTGGAAACCAGCTATTTCTGCGGCGGGGCGCACCCCGATTTCAGCAACTCCACGTTGAATCTGGAGGTGGCCAGCGGACGAGATATGCAGCTTGAGGATGTGCTGTGGCTGGGTCGCGGCAAGCCTCAGGATGCTCGGGATGCCAAAGGGAAATTGCGGGATGCCAGCTATGAAAGCAAGGTGCTGCGACCTTGGCTGGTGAGGACCTTCGGCGAACTGTATCCGAACGAGATGGAAGGGGAGGATGGCAGTGATTGCGACTATCGAGACGTAGAGAACTGGAATCCCGCTAGCTGGTATTTGACGCCGGAAGGCGTGCAGATCGGGGCTTATTTCCCGAGGGTGGAGCGCGCTTGCGACGACCCCGGCTGGAGCTTGCTGCCGTGGTCGCTGGTGCGCAAGCATCCCGGCACGCTGACGTCCCGATTGCCTTAAGCGGGTGCTCCGTCAGAGCGCGGGAAGCTGAGCGGGCAGAATCAGCAGCAAGCCCAGCATCGCGATCTCGCAAATCTCCACGCCCGCGCCCAGGCAGTCGCCGGTCATGCCGCCCAGGCGTCGCCGCAGGAATCGCCGCCAACCCAGGCCGGCCAGCGGCGCCAGCAGCAAGGCCGGCGCCAGCCAGGCGGACAAGGCCAGCAAGACCGCCAGGTTCAGGCTCATGCCGGTCCAGTCGCGTTGCCAGGCGAAACGCTCGCCGCTGCCCGGCGCGATGGCCGGCAGCGTGGCGGACCAGGCCACGGCGAAGCCGCGCGCCCAGGCCGGGACCAGCAGCAGCCCCCACGCGCTGCCGCCTTGTCTTGCCAGCAACATCAGCAGGACCAGCTTGGCGACGACGGCCAGAATCAGGGAGAGGACGCCAAAGCTGCCCAGGTGCGGGTCTTTCAATACTTCGAAGAAGCGTTCGCGCGAGCGGTGGGCGGCGCCCAGCGCATCGGACAGGTCCGCCAGGCCATCCAGGTGCAGGCCGCCGGTGACGCCCACCCAGGCCAACAGGGCCAGCAGCGCCGCCAGCCAGGGATCGACGCCGCCGCCCAGCCGCAACGCCGCCAGCAGCAGCGCGCCGACGATGAGGCCGACAGCGGGAAACCAGCGCGCGCTGGCGGCCAGCCATTCCGGCTTGAATTCCGCCAGCTGCGGCGTGGGCAGGCGGGTCAGGAACTGCACCGCCAGGATCAATCCCCGCATGGCGACTCCAGCCGCAGCAGGTAGGCCGGGTGGCCTTCCAGCATGGACAACTGGGCGAAGCCGCCGCGCTGCACCGTCATCAGTTTGGCCACCGAGAACTCGGTGCCCAACAGCTCCGCCATCAGCACGGTGATGACGCCGCCGTGGGTCACCAGCAGGCGGTGGCTGCCGCGCGCCTCGGTCATCCACTCGGCCAGGCCGCCCAGCACGCGGGTGCGGAATTGCTCGAAGCTCTCCCCGCCGGGCGGGCTCAGCCTGCCTTCCGCCAGCGCTCCCCCCCAGCCGGGGTGGGCTTGCTCCAGCTCGGCCACTGGCTGGCCGTCCCAGTCCCCAAAGTCCATCTCGGCGAAGCGCGGGTCCACTTTCAGCGTCAGGGAGCCGTCCAGCGCATGCTTGACCGCGAACTCGCGGCAGCGCTGCAGGGGCGAGCTGGCGATGGCGGTGACCGGCGCCAGGCTGCTGAGGCGGCCCCAGCTGGCGGCCAGCTGCCGCTGGCCCCGCTCGGTCAGCGGCAGGTCGGTCAGGCCGATCAGCCGGCCATCGTGCTCGATGTCGCCGTGGCGCAGCAGGGTCAGCGTGTACGGGTTCATGCCGACTTGCCGCTGATGCCGGCCTCGGCGAAGGTGGCCATCTCCTGGTGCAGCTTCACTGCCATCTGCAGCAGCGGCACGCAGACGGCGGCGCCGGAACCCTCGCCCAGGCGCATGCCCAGGTCCACCAGCGGCTGCAGCTGCAGCGCGGTTAGCGCCAGCGCATGTCCAGATTCCGCCGAACGGTGGCTGGCCAACAGCCAATCGTGCAGCGAGGGCTCCAGCGACTTGGCGCACAGCGCGGCGGCGCTGGCGATGAAGCCGTCCACCAGCGAGGGCACGCCCAGGCGCGCGCCTTCCAGATAGAAGCCGGCGATGGCGGCGATTTCCAGCCCGCCCAACTCGGCCAGGGTGTCCAGGCCGCTGAGGTTTTCCCAGGCCACCCGCGCCAGCGCGGTCTTCACCACGCGCAGCTTGTTGGCCAGGCCGGCGTCGTCGATGCCGGTGCCGCGGCCCACCACCAATTCCGGCGCCGCGCCGGTTAGGCGGCAAATCAGCGCGGCCGAAGCCGTGGTGTTGCCTATGCCCATGTCGCCGGCGATCAATAGATTGGCACCGGTCTCCACCGCGCGGCGGGCGGCGGCGCGGCCGGCTTCCAGCGCGGCCTCCACCTCCAGCGTGCTCATGGCCGATTCCTTGGCCAGGTTGCGGCTGCCGGCGCGGACCTTGGCGTGGACGATGGGCAGGGCCGACACGTCGCCGGCCACGCCCACGTCCACCACTTCCAGCCGCGCGTCCAGCGCGCGCGCCAGCACGCAGATGGCGGCGCCGCCGTTGGCGAAGTTGCGCACCATCTCGGTGGTGACGGCGGACGGGAAAGCCGATACGCCCTCGGCGGTGACGCCATGATCGCCGGCGAACACGGTGATGGCGGGCCGCAGCGGCGCCGGCTGGGGGCGTCCTTGCCAGGCGGCGAAGCGGCAGGCCAGCTCTTCCAGCAGGCCCAGGCTGCCGGGCGGTTTGGTTAGCGTGGCCTGGCGGGCGCGGGCGGCGTCACGGGCGGAAAGATCCAGGGGTTGGCTGCTGTTCATGGTCTGGCCTGCTGCGAAGGGAGGATTAAGCGGTAGCGATAGCATGTGCGCTATCAGCGGACTCTAAGCATATTACTGCGTGGCGAGTGCCGCCAAAAGCCTGGCGGGTTATAATCGCCGCCTGCAGGTGTCCGCAGCCCGCCGCAAGGCGCGCGGATGAAACGGGAAGCCGGTGAGAAACCGGCGCTGCCCCCGCAACGGTAAGGCCTGGCGCGAAGCGCGCCCAGGCGACGCAAGATGTCACTGTCCAATGGGACGGGAAGGCGCGTCGCCGGCATGGCCCAGCCCGGAGACCGGCCTGCAAGCCCGGCCGGAAGCCGGGCGTTGACTGGAGTATCGCGGGGAGGCGATCCGACAGACGTTTCGGCTTGCCGCGTCCCGTTCCACAGCCCTCTTCGCACTCTGACGATATCCCTTGGCGGGGAAGCCATCCATCCTTGGAGTGTGTTTCATGTTCAAGCCTCAAACCTGCGCCCTTGCCGTGGCGCTGGCCTGCATTGCCGCGGCTCACGCCGCCAACGAGCCGGAATTTGCCGGCGATCCCGTGATCGTGACGGCGAGCCGCATCGCCCAACCGCTGTCCAAGACCCTGGCCGACGCCACCGTGATCACCCGCGACGAAATCGAACAAAGCGGCGCGCAAACCATGCAGCAGGTGCTGTCGCGCCAGGCGGCGATCATGGTCACCGGCAATGGCGGCCCAGGCGCCAACAGCAGCGTGTTCCTGCGCGGCACCAATGCCAACCACACCGTGGTGCTGGTGGACGGCGTGCGCATCTCGTCGGCGACGACGGGCACCACGGCGTTGCAAAATATTCCGCTGGATCAGGTGGAGCGCATCGAGATCCTGCGTGGCCCGGCCTCCAGCCTGTACGGCGCCGACGCCATCGGCGGCGTGATCCAGATCCTCACCCGCAAGGGCACGGGCGCGCCGCGCTTTAATGCCAGCGTGGAAGCGGGTAGCCGCAACACCGGGAAATTGACCGCCGGCGTGGCAGGCAAGAGCGGCGACACCGCTTACAGCGTGCAGTTGAGCCACGGGCAATCCAGCGGCTTCTCGGCCACCAACTCCAAGAATCTGTACGCGTACAATCCCGACAACGATGGCTATCGCCGCGACAGCTACACCGCCAATGTGACGCAGACGCTGGCGCCGGGCCATGAGTTGACGCTGCGGCTGTTCCAGAACTTTGCCCGCGCCGATTTCGACCAGCATGCCATCGGCCAGGACTGGACCGACAGCCGCCTCACCGGGCAAAGCCTGGAGTCGCGCAACCGCATCACCGATATTTGGACCAGCACGCTGCGCTACAGCCATAGCCAGGACAAGCAGGAAACCTTCAGCGACGCCTCGGGCGGACGGCGCGACAGCCTGTATCAGACCACGCAGAACGAATGGAGCTGGCAGAACGATCTGAACACCGCCTGGGGCGTATTCGCGCTGGGCGCGAGCCACAATGAGCAGAAAGTGGACAGCACCAGCGTCTTCACTAAGGCCACGCGCAGCCAGAATGCCGGCTTTGTCACTTATCAGCTGGAGCGGGGCGCCAACCTGTTTCAGGCCAGCGTGCGGCGCGATCACGACGACCAGTTTGGCGGCAAGACCACGGGCAAGGTTGATTACGGTTACCGTTTCGCCGACGGCTGGCTGGCGCGGGCGGGTTACGGCACGGCGTACAAGGCGCCTACCTTTAATGACCTGTATTACCCGTTCGATGGTTTTTATCAGGGCAACCCCAAGCTGCAGCCTGAGAACTCGATCAATGGCGAACTCGGCCTGGAATACCGCAGCCAGGGCCGCCTGTTCCGTCTGACCGGCTTCCGCAACCGGGTCAGCAATCTGATTTCCTACGGCCTGCTGGGCAATGGCGTGGGCACCATGTTCAATGTCAATCGCGCCACCATTCGCGGTCTGACCGTGGAAGGCCAGACCCGGCTGGCGGAAGTCGATCTGGCCGCCAATCTCACCCTGCTGGACGCGCGCGACGACAAGACCGGACAGTGGCTGGCCTTCCGGCCGCGCCAGAGCGCCAACTTCACCGCCAGCCGCGACTGGGGGCGCTGGACGGCCGGCATCGAACAGCAAATTGTCTCGGTCCGCTACGACAACCTTTACAACGTCAATCTGCACGGCTACGGCGTGAGCAACGCGTATGCCAACTATCGCTTCGCCAAGAACTGGACGGCCACCGCCCGTGTCGACAACCTGTTCGACCGCGAGTACCAAACCGCCCAGGGCTATAATACCGGCGGCCTGGGCGCCTTCTTGGGCGTGCGTTACCAGCAGTAAAGCGGGAGAGCATTCATGCCCCATTTGATCACCGGCGGCGCCCGCAGCGGCAAGAGCCGGCATGCGGAAGACCTGGCCCGCCAGCATGGCGGCGCCGTGTGTTACATGGCCACCGCCGAGGTGCGCGACGCCGAGTTCGCCCGTCGCGTCGATAGGCACCGCGCCCAGCGTCCCAAGCACTGGGGGCTGGCCGAGGCCGGACGCGGATTGGCCGCCGCCATGGCCGCGCATGACCATTCGGGCGGGTTGCTGGTGGTCGATTGTCTGGGCATGTGGCTGATGCGCTTCTTCGGCGCCGACGGCTTCGACGAAGCCGAATTCGCCGTCGAGCGCGACGCCCTGCTGGCCGTGCTGGGCCGGCTCAAAGGCGAGGCGCTGCTGGTGTCCAACGAGGTGGGCTGGGGCGTGGTGGCGGGCGATGCCGAAACCCGCCGCTTCGTCGATGAGTTGGGGCGGCTCAACCAACTGGTGGCGGCGCGCTGCGACCGGGTGACGCTGGTGGCCTGCGGCCTGCCGCTGGCCCTGAAAGGCGGCGCGGCATGAAGCTTTGGCTGGTTTTGTGCGGGCTGGCGCTGGCCGCAAGCGCGCAAGCGGCGATCAGCGTCCAGGATGCGACCGGACAGACGGTGACGCTGGCCAAGCCGGCGCGGCGCATCATCAGTCTGGCCCCGCACGCCACCGAGCTGTTGTTTGCCGCCGGGGCCGGCAAGCAGGTCGTGGCCACGGTCGAGTACAGCGACCATCCGGCTGCCGCCAAGCAACTGCCGCGCGTGGGCAGCTTCACCGGCTTCAGTCTGGAGGCGGTGCTGCGGCAACAGCCAGACTTGGTGGTGGCGTGGCAGGACGGCGGCGCCCCGCGCGAACTGGAAAGGCTGAAGCGACTGGGCGTGCCGGTATTCATCAGCCACCCGCTGCAGCCGGGCGACGTGGCGCTGGAAATCGACAAGCTGGGCCGCCTGGCCGGCACGCAGGCCGAGGCCGAGCGCGCGGCGCTGCAGTATCGACAGCGCTTGGCCGCCTTGCAGCAGCGCTATGGCGGCCGCGCCCCGGTGCGCGTGTTTTACCAACTGAGCCCATCCCCCATTTTCACCATCAGCGGCAAGAGCTATATCGACTCGCTGATCCGCGCCTGCGGCGGCGTCAATGTGTTCGCCGACCTGCCGCTGCCGGCGCCGCAAGTGTCCACGGCCTCGGTCGTGGCGGCGCAGCCACAGGCCATCGTCGCCACGGATGAGGCCTCGCTGGCGATGTGGCGGCGCTGGAAAACGCTGCCGGCCGTGGCGCAAGGCGCCTTGTTCACGCTGTCCGATGACGCCATCAGCATTCCGGGGCCGCGGCTGGTGGATGGCGCGGCGGCGCTGTGCGAGCGGCTGGACACGGCGCGGCAGCGGCTGGGTTTGACGGCCCGGTAGCGGCCCGCTATGCTCGCCGCCATGGACAATGAACTGGAATATCTCGAATCCCGCGTCGCGGCGCTGATCGCCCGCATCCGGGAGCTGGAAACCCAGAACGGCCGTTTTGCCGAGGCGCTGTCCGAGGCGCTGAAGGAAAACGCCGAGCTGCATTTCCGCGTCAACGAAACCCGAAGCCGGGTGGCCGCGCTGGTGGCGCGCCTGCCGGCCGCGCCGGAGGATGAGCAATGAGCGACGTGGTCCAGATGGACATCGAACTGTTGGGCCGCCATTTCACCATCGGCACCCCGGCCGGCGAACAGGAAACCCTGCGCGAGGCGGTGCGCCTGCTGGAAGGCAAGATCGGCGCCATCCAGCAGCACGGCAAGGTGATGGACGCCGACAAGATCGCCATCATGGCCGCGCTGAACATCGCGCATGACCTGCTGAAGACAAAAGTCGGGGAGGGCTTGGAGATGGCGGCGTTTCAGCGTAAAATACGCGGCATGAGCGAGGCGGCCGATCAGGCGCTGAGCCAAAGCCAGCAGCCGCTGTTCTAACCGCGGCCCTGGCGCACCAAAGGTCAGTTTATCCCCTGCGGTGTTCGTGACGGCACACAATTCCTTTGTACCAATGCGTTCGCTTTTGGCTGCCAGCGTGAGACATGGGTGTGACGCGTCCTTTATCGGACGCGCCCGAAATGTCTGGCAGGCGGCCCCTCCTGGAAACAGGGTACAAGCGAATTTAGCCCGAACGGCACTCGCGGGGGTCTCCCCCCTCCGATGACCTCCATCCTTCCCCTACTGGACAAGCAGGCGCTGCGGCGCCAGATTCGTCGCGCCCGCATGGCCTTGCCGCCGGCCGTCCGCGCCGAAGCCGCCCGCGCCATCGCCCGCCACGCCTCGCGCCTGCTGAGGCGCGGCAAGCGCATAGGCGGCTATTTGGCCGCCGGTTCCGAGCTGGATCTCTCCGAATTGCTGAATGCCGCGCTGTGGCGCGGCGCCGGCGTCTATCTGCCGCAAATCCCGCGCCGCGGCCGCCGGCTGTGGTTTACCCGGTTGGGGGCGGCGGAGCGCTGGTATCTGCATCCGCGCTACCGCATCCTGGAATACGACGGACACAGGCTGCGCGCGGAGAAGCTGGACCTGATCTTCGTGCCCTTGCTGGCGGTGGACCGCGAAGGTTACCGCATGGGGCAAGGCGGTGGTTTTTACGATACCACTTTGGCTTTTCGCCGCCGCCACCCCCTCGGCGGGCGGCCCCTGTTGGTGGGCGTGGCCTTCGATTGCCAGCTGGTGGACGCGGTGCCGCGCGAAGCCTGGGACGTCAGGCTGGATTATCTATTGACCGAGTCCGGCTTGCGCCGCCTGCCGCTGCCGGAGGGCGGGGCATGATTCTGCTATTGCTGCTGCCCCTGCTGGTGGCCTGTCTGCTGGGGAGCCTGTCCTGGTGGTGGTGGCTGCCCTATGGCGTGCTGGCGCTGCCTACCTGGCTGGCCTATGGGCTGGACAAGCGCGCGGCGAGTCGCGGCCAGTGGCGCATTCCGGAGGCCAGGCTGCAGTGGCTGCATCTGGCGGGCGGCTGGCCTGCTGCCTGGTTCGCGCAGCGCGCCTTCCGCCACAAGACCCGCAAGCAACCGTTTCTGGCGCTGTATTGGCTAGGCGCGCTGGCCAACGCGGCTTTGCCGCTGGGCTGGCTGTGGCTGCGTAACCGCGCCTAACGCCAACCGTGGCGCGGACCGTAGCCGTAGTAATAAACCGGCGCCGCCGGCACCACGATGGCCGGGCGCACCACCAAGGGCGCCACGCGCGGTGGCTCCACCACGCAGCCGCTCAGGCTGGCCATCGCCAGAACGGCCAGTATCCCGCATCTCATGCTCGCTCTCCTTTCATAAGGCAGGGCCGACTGCCCGCCTGACCGAAACCAGCATACGAGCCAATCTTTCCAGTAAGATTGAGCAAGTTTTTCCCTTCATCCCTTGCGATTAACAGATATTGCCCATGCGCTACTGGCTGATGAAGTCCGAACCGGACGAAACCTCGATTGATCACCTGGCGGCCCATCCCGAGCGGTTTTTCGAATGGACAGGCGTGCGCAATTACCAGGCGCGCAATTTCATGCGCGACGAGATGCGGCCCGGCGATCCGGTGCTGTTTTGGCACTCGTCCTGCCCGGAGCCGGGCATCGCCGGCCTGGCGGAAGTGGCGGCGCCGGCGCACCCCGACTCCAGCCAGTTCGATCCCGCCAGCCCCTATCACGACCCGAAGTCCGATCCGGCCAATCCGCGCTGGCAGTGCGTGGACGTGCGCTTCGTCAAAAAGACGCGGCTGCTGTCCCCGGCCGAGCTGCGGCAGCACCCGCCGCTGGAGGGCATGACCGTGCTCAAGCGCGGCAACCGGCTGTCCATCACGCCGGTGACGGAGCTGGAGTGGGCCTATCTGATGGATCTGCTGGGGACCTAGGCGGATGAGGGGCGAGGTCAAGAGGCGCCTGGCGCTGTGCGCCTATGGTAATGCCTTCCTGGCTGATCGGCTGGGTATGGGGGAATGGTACCAGCATGGCTTGTTCTGCGATGTGGCCATGCAATTCCGCATGGCCGCATCGAGACAACTGATAGCCGGCGATTTCGTGCAGTGGCTGCTCTGGCTGCGGCGGCGCGGCGCACTTGGGCTGCATCTTGTTTTGGCGGATGAAATAGGCCGCTACTTGACGCCGGTCCCGGTTGACTGTGATGGCGGCATCGTCGTTCGCTTTCCTGAAGGGAACGAACTGTGGGCCGGCTATCCGGAGGCATCCACCATCAATATGGGTGGCAACGAATCAAGCCGCGCCGCATGGGTGGCGGGGCTGGATTGCCATTGGAGCCATGGAAGGCTGGGAAAAGAGATCGTCTTGGCCGAGCCTGACTGGCGTGCATGGCGACGTGAGGCTCGAGAGCAGCTGGGTGGCGGCATGGGCGCAGATGCCTGGCCAGTCTGCGATAGCAACCCCCGCATGCCGGGGAATACTGGCGGATGGGGCGAATGGCAGCGTTTGCCATTGGCGCCGTTCACCGATGGCAATGCGACCGGATACTTGCTGCTGCGTGAGCTGGACTCGCTCGACTCCTGGCATGATAACTACACCCACCCGAAGAATGATGCGAGTCTTTATTGGAGCCTGGATGAGGCGGAGCGTGAGCGGCTCGAGGCTTGGCATCGGCAGTTGCAGGACTGGCAGGCCAAGGTCGCGGCTGCATTGACCCATGTTGATGCTGGCGAGCATGCCCACCTCACATGGGGAGAGCAAGCATCGATGCCCGAGACGGATTTTCATCGGCTCGAGCATCCGCCGCATGAGGTGGCCAAGGGGGGACGCATCATGGCAGTACTGATTCTGCTTGGTTTGCTGGCGTTGGCTATCGTTGGCGCTTATGCGGTATGGAACTACCCAGCTAATACGTTGGCAGTGCTGACCGCACTGTGCCTCGTTTGGCGCTGGGCAAGACGTTGATGCCGTGGGGGCTTTCCGCTGGAGTTCAGGCATGATGAAATGAAGATCGGATAAAGCGGGAGTGAGCATGTTGTCGTGGGAACTTTGGGCCGCCTTGCTCGCCTGCGGCGCCGTCGCCGGCTTCATGGCTGGACTATTGGGCGTGGGCGGCGGGCTGATCATCGTGCCGGTGCTGGGCGGGGTGCTGGCTGCGGCGGGGCTGGGCGGCGAGCACGCGCAGCATCTGGCCGTGGGCACCTCGTTGGCGGTGATGGTGTTCACCAGCGCCTCCAGCGTGCGGGCTCATCACAAGAAGGGCGCGGTGGACTGGCGCGTCGTGCGCGGCATGGCGCCGGCCATGGTGCTGGGCACCTTGGCAGGCAGCTTGCTGGCGGGCTGGATTCCGGGCCGCGCGCTGGCCTGGTTTTTCGTGATCTATGCCTACGCGGTGGCGGCGCAGATGCTGATAGGCAAGCAGCCTAAGGCCGGGCGCGAGATGCCGGGGCGGGTCGGGCAGGGCGCGGCCGGCAGCGTCATCGGCATGATTTCCAGCTGGGTGGGCATCGGCGGCGGCTCGATGAGCGTGCCCTTCATGGCCTGGTGCAATGTGCCGGTGCACACCGCCATCGGCACCAGCGCGGCGCTGGGTTGGCCCATCGCCATTTCCGGCGCGGCGGGCTATTTGATCAGCGGCTGGCATGCCGCAGGCCTGCCTTGGGGCAGCGCCGGTTTTGTTTACCTGCCGGCCATGCTGGCCTTGATGCTGATGACGGTGCTGCTGGCGCCGCTGGGCGCGCGGGCCGCGCACCGATTACCGGTGCCGCGCTTGAAAAAGGCGTTTGCCGTGTTGATGGCGGTGATGGCCTGCGAGATGTTGTGGCGGCTGCTGTGAACGCCTTGTTTTTGTACGGAAATCGGACATCCTGTCCGTTTGCCGGCCTGCCCTTTTTCCTGCTTTTGTCGATATAATCGAGCCATTCGACTCGAATTCCACTGAATAAAAGACTCCGGACATGCAAGAACACTACTCCCCGCGCGAGCTGGAAGCCGCCGCGCAGCAGAAATGGCTGAAAACCGCCGCCTTCAAGGCCGTTGAAGACGCTTCGCGTCCCAAGTACTACGCGCTGTCGATGTTCCCGTATCCGTCCGGCAAGCTGCACATGGGCCACGTGCGCAACTACACCATCACCGACGTGCTGGCCCGCTTCAAGCGCCTGCAGGGCTTCAACGTGCTGCAACCGATGGGTTGGGACGCCTTCGGCCTGCCGGCCGAGAACGCGGCGATGAAGAACGGCGGCGCGCCGGCGGCGTGGACTTACGCCAACATCGAATACATGAAAACGCAGCTGGACAGCCTGGGCTTCGCCCTGGACTGGGAACGCGAGCTGGCCACCTGCAAGCCGGACTATTACCGCTGGGAGCAGTGGCTGTTCACCCGCCTGTTTGAAAAGGGCGTGATCTACAAGAAGAACGGCGTGGTCAACTGGGACCCGGTGGACCAGACCGTGCTGGCCAACGAGCAAGTGGTGGACGGCCGCGGCTGGCGCTCCGGCGCGCTGGTGGAAAAGCGCGAAATCCCGATGTACTACTTCCGCATCACCGACTACGCCGAGCAGCTGCTGGCGGACCTGGACCAGCTGGACGGCTGGCCGGAGCAGGTCAAAACCATGCAGCGCAACTGGATAGGCAAGAGCTACGGCTCCGACGTGGTGTTCCCGTATGACGAGGCCAGCATCGGCCACGCGGGCGAGCTGAAGGTTTACACCACCCGCCCGGACACGCTGATGGGCGCCACCTATGTCGCCGTCGCCGCTGAACACCCGCTGGCCACCCAGGCCGCGGCCGGCAATGCCGAGCTGCAGGCCTTCATCGCCGAGTGCAAGTCCGGCTCCGTGGCCGAGGCCGACGTGGCCAAAATGGAAAAGAAGGGCATGCCGACCGGCCTGTTCGTGATCCACCCGCTGACCGGCGAACGCTTGCCGGTATGGGTGGCCAACTATGTGCTGTGGGGCTACGGCGAAGGCGCGGTGATGGCCGTGCCGGCGCACGACGAGCGCGACTTCGAGTTCGCCAACAAATACCAGCTGCCGATCAAGCAGGTGATTACGCTGGCGTCCGGCGACGCCGAATACGACGCCGCCAACTGGCAGGAATGGTACGGCGCCAAGGATGACAGCGTGAAGACGGTCAACTCGGGCAAGTACGACGGCCTGGGTTATCAAGCCGCCTTCGACGCCATCATTGGCGACCTGCAGGCCAAAAACCAGGGCCAGAAGAAGACCCAGTACCGCCTGCGCGACTGGGGCATCAGCCGCCAGCGCTACTGGGGCTGCCCGATCCCCATCATCCACTGCGCCAGCTGCGGCGATGTGCCGGTGCCGGAAAAAGACCTGCCGGTGACGTTGCCGGAAAACGTGCACCCGGACGGCGCCGGCAGCCCGCTGGCCAAGATGCCGGAATTCTACGAAACCAGCTGCCCGAAGTGCGGCGGCGCGGCCAAGCGCGAAACCGACACCATGGACACCTTCGTGGAGTCCAGCTGGTACTACGCCCGCTACGCTAGCCCGAAGTGCGACACCGCGATGGTGGACAAGAAGGCCGCCGACTACTGGCTGCAAGTCGACCAATACGTGGGCGGCATCGAACACGCCATCCTGCACCTCTTGTACGCGCGCTTCTTCCACAAGCTGATGCGCGACGAAGGCCTGGTGTCGTCGGATGAGCCGTTCAAGAGCCTGCTGACCCAGGGCATGGTGGTGTGCGAAACCTTCTATCGCGACCTGCCCAACGGCGCCAAGGACTGGATCGCTCCGCAGGACGTGGACCTTACGCGCGACGCCAAGGGCAAGATCGTGGCGGCCACGCACCGCGCGGACGGCCTGCCGGTGGTGGTGGGCGGCATCGAGAAGATGTCCAAGTCCAAGAACAACGGCGTGGACCCGCAGGAGTTCATCGAGAAATACGGCGCCGACACCGCGCGCCTGTTCATGATGTTCGCCGCGCCGCCGGAGCAGAGCCTGGAATGGTCCGACGCCGGCGTGGAGGGCGCGTTCCGCTTCCTCAAGCGTCTGTGGAAGAGCGCGCGCGAACATGTCGAAGCCGGCGTGGTGGTGCCGTACAGCGCGGGCGAGCTGAACGCCAGCCAGAAGGAGCTGCGCTTCAAGCTGCACAGCACCATCCAGAAAGTGGCCGACGACTACGGCCGCCGCCAGCAATTCAACACCGCCATCGCCGCGGTGATGGAGCTCTTGAACGCCTACGACAAGGCCGACACCTCGGGCGAGACCGGTCGCGCCGTGGCGCAGGAAGTGTTGGAAGCCGTGACGCTGCTGCTGTCGCCCATCGTGCCCCACGTTTGCGACGGCATCTGGAGCGAGCTGAAGCCGGGCACCGAGCTGCTGGCCCAGGCCTGGCCCAACGTGGACGAAGCCGCGCTGGTGAAGAGCGAGATCGAGCTGATGGTGCAAGTGGCGGGCAAGCTGCGCGGCAGCGTGACCGTGGCCGCGGACGCCTCCAAGGACGCGATCGAAGCCGCCGCGCTGGCGCACGAAAACGTGATCAAGTTCATGGAAGGCAAGCCGGCCAAGAAGATCATCGTGGTGCCGGGCCGCCTGGTGAACATCGTCGTTTAATCCTATCCTGACGCGCGGCGCGGGGCGGCATGGCTGTCCCGCGCCGTTTTGGCTTGGCGGCGGGTCCGCCCTGGGGGAAATACCATGAAACATACGCTGCGATACGCGCTGCTGGCCGTCTTCGCCTTGCTGCTCACGGCCTGCGGCTTCCATTTGCGCGGCCTGGGCGCGTCGATCAAACCGTTGCCGTTCTCCACCGTTTACCTGGACGCGGGCGGCAAGGGCCTGGAGTCTGACCTGCGCACCGTGCTGATGCGCCAGCCCAAGCTGGCCGTGCTGGAGCAGGCCAAGGGCGCGCAGGCGGTGCTGAGCGTGGTGAGCGAGAACCAGTCCAAGGACATTCTCACCATCAACACCGGCGGCCGCATCAACGAGTACCAGCTGACCTACACCGCCACGGTCAGGCTGGTGTTGAACGGCGTGCCGGTGGAGCCGGACATGACGGCGACGGTGCGCCGCAGCATGAACTACTCGGATAATCAGGTGCTGGGCAAGCAGCAGGAGGAAGACCTGTTGTGGGCTGACGCCCGCCGCGACGCGGCCGAGCAGATCGTGCGCCGTCTGGCGTATCTGAAAGTCCCGGCCGCCGGACCGGCCGGCGCGCAGAGCGTGAAGCCCGATGCCGTCCCTCAGCCCTGACGCGCTGAGCGCGGCGCTGGGCAAGGGCCTGGCGCCGCTGTATCTGGTGCATGGCGAGGAGGCCCTGTTGGCGCTGGAGGCTGCCGACGCCGTGCGCCGCGCCGCGCAGGCGGCCGGCTACCAGGAACGCGAGGTGCTGACGGTGGAGGCCGGTTTCGACTGGTCGCAGCTCACGGACTCCATGTCCAGCGTGTCGCTGTTCGCCTCGCTGAAACTGCTGGAAATCCGCATTCCCGGCGGCAAGCCGGGCACGGAAGGCGCGGAGGCCTTGCAGCGCCTGGCCGCCCAGCCGCCGCAGGACACCCTCACCCTGATCACGCTGCCCAAGCTGGACAAGGCGCAGCAGCAGAGCAAGTGGTTCACCGCGCTGGACAAGGCGGCGCAAGTGGTGGAGGCGCGGCCGGTCAGCCGCGGCGAGCTGCCGGCCTGGATCAACCGTCGACTGAAGGCGCAAGGCCAGCAGCTGGGGCCGGAGGCGCTGGCGTTCTTCGTCGACCGGGTGGAGGGCAATCTGTTGGCCGCGCGCCAGGAGGTGGACAAGCTGGCGCTGCTCTACCCCAAGGGCGAGCTGAGCCTGGCCGACTTGCAGGCCGCGGTGGCGAATGTGGCGCGCTTCGACGTGTTCCAGCTGTCCGAATCCTGGCTGGCCGGCGACACGCCGCGCCTGACGCGGATGTTGGACGGGCTGATGGCCGAGGGCGAAGCGCCGGTGCTGGTGTTGTGGTCCTTGGCGGAGGATGTGCGCATGCTGCTGAAGCTGCGCCAAGGCCTGAAAGACGGCCGCCAGCCGCGGGATATGGCGCGCGAGCTGAGGCTGTGGGGTGAGAAGCAGAAGCTGGCGGAGCCGGCGCTGCGCCGCATCGGCCCGCGCAAACTGATGGACGCTTTGTCCGAATGCGCGCGCATCGACCGCCAGATCAAGGGCGTGGAGCCGGGCGAGCCCTGGCAGACCATGCGGGCGCTGGCCACCCGGCTGGCCGCCTGAGCCGATGTCCATCATCAAGACGGGCCGCAGATGCGGCCCGTTTTTTACGCACTGGCGAGGCGCATGCCTCGAGCGGCGCGAGCATGCAGTACTCCAAGCGTAGCCAGCAAGGTCAAGGCCGCCAGCGCCGCGGCGAGTAGGCTGAGCCGCGCCAACGACCCGCCTTGATCCAGCAGCCAGCCGGCCAGCCAGGCCCCCAGCGCGTTGCTCAGATTGAAGGCGCCGACATTGAAGGTGGAGGCGCGGGCGGCGGCCGGCCCCGCCAGACGGATGACCAGCGCCTGCAACAACATGCACAAGGCAAACGCCATGCTTCCCCATGTCGCCATCAGCAGCAGGGCCAGGCCTAGCCACTCGGCGAGCAGATAAAAGCCGAGCAGGCTGGCGCATAGCAGCAGCAACGTCAGTACCAGGCCGCGGCTCAGGTTCCAGTCGGTCAAGCGGCCGCCCAGCCAACCCCCCAACACCAAACCCATTCCGCACAACAGCAAGACCGGGCTGGCGTATGCCTGCGGCAAGCCGCTGATCTGGTTCAACACGGGCAGCAGATAGGTGAAAAAGGCAAACATGCTGCTGGCGGCGAGCACACTGCATAACAGCGCGAACCAAACCACGCCCGGCAAACGCGGTGGTTTGGCAGCGCTTGCCGGGCTGCCGGACTGTGCCGGGACCTGCCAGCCAATCAGCAACAGCGTGACGATGCCGAGCGCCATCACCGCGGCGAAGGACGCGCGCCAGCGGCTGACTTGACCAATCAGCGTGCCGGCCGGCACCCCCAGCACATTGGCCAGCGTCATACCGGAAAACATCAGCGCCATCGCCCGCCCGGCCATGCCGGGCGGAGCCAGCCGCGCCGCCATCACCGCGGCCGTGCCGATGAAGCTGGCGTGGCAAAACGCGGTCAGCACCCGCGCCAGCAATAAAGGCATCAGGCTGGGCGCGAGCAGGCAGGCGAGATTGCCGGCGACGAAAATCGACATCAAGCCCATCAGCGCGCGTTTTTTCTCCAAACGGGCGATGAGACCGGCCAATACCGGTCCACTCGCCACGACGCCCAAAGCATAGGCCGATACCAGATAGCCGGCGCGCGACTTAGGGATGTGCAGATCGCCCGCCATGATGGGCAGCAGACCCATGATGATGAATTCGGTGGTGCCGATGGCAAAGGCGGCGACGGCCAGCGTCAACAGAGCGGGGCTAAGTAAGCGGGGGGAAGACATGGCGAGTCCTATCAATGATGGGATGCGCTAGCCTAAACGCCGCATGACGCAGGAAACAGGTGGCCAGCCCTCCAGACTGCCCGGAGCCATTTGTCATGAATGGCGCTACACTGCCCGCAATGGAAAGGAGGACGCGGTGTTGGCTTCATTGAGTGATTTATCGGTTTTCATCGCGGTGGCGGAGCAAGGCAGCTTTGTCGGCGCGGGAAGGCTGCTGGGGGTTTCCGCGTCCGCGGTGGGTAAGCGCATCAGCCGCTTGGAAGGGGAAATGGGCATGCGCTTATTGCAGCGCAGCACTCGCGCGCTGGCCCTGACTGCGGAAGGAGAAACGGTATTGCGCCGCGGCCGGAGCATGCTGGCCGAGGCTGAAGCGATGCGCGCGGAGCTGGAGCGCGCCAGCCGCCTGCCGGGAGGCGTATTGCGGCTCAGCCTGCCGCCTATCGGCGGCGTGCTGATCGAGCCTCTGGCGGCGTTCCAGCTGCGCTACCCCGATATCGCGTTGGAGCTGGATTACAGCGAGCGCAATGTCGACCTGATCGAGGAGGGCTTCGATGCGGTGATCCGGGTTGGCGAGGAGGATGACAGTAAGCTGCGCAGCCTGTCGCTGCCGGGGTTTCGCCGGCTGATCGTGGCCGCGCCGAGCTATCTGGCGCGCTATGGCCGCCCTGATCGTCCCGAGCAGTTGGCGCAACATCGGCTGATCCATTACCGCTCGCCCAATAGCGGCAAACTGGAAAGCTGGCCCTTGGTCGGTGAGGATCTGCCGCGCGCGCTGGTGTGCAACAGTGTGCACGCGCGGCTGGATTTCGCCGTGCAGGGGCAGGGCATCGCCTGCCTGCCGGATGTTTCCATCCGCCGCGAGCTGGACGACGGCAGCCTGCGGCCCATATTGAACAGTGAAAACGGCGAGCGCATCGCGCTGCGGCTGCTGTGGCCGTCGTCGCGCGGCTTGTCGGCTAGGCTGGAGGCGTTTTTGGGCTTTATGCGCGGAGTGTTCGCGGCGGATGGATCGGATCGGCGGGATGAGGGTGGCGTCGCACGGCGAAATGAGCGGGTCGCGCTTGGGCATCTTGATCAACAGCAAGGGAGCGGGCATGAGCGAGCTGCTGATTTTTGAGACCGAACATTGGGAGGCGAGCCATAGGCGAGATGCCCGTTATCCAGGCTATTTAATACTCGGCGGTTTCAAGAACCAAGTGCAACAGGGTTAATGTTTAACAGCCTGTCGTGATTCAATCACAGCGTCCAAGTGTTCAGCAAACACCTCGATCGGCATCTTGAAACCCAGCACTGCGCGAGGCCGGGTGTTGAGCCGGTGCGCTATCGCATCCAGCTCTTCCTGGCTATGAACCGACAAGTCTGTTCCCTTGGGCAAATACTCTCGGATCAAGCCGTTGGCGTTTTCATTGCTGCCACGCTGCCAGGGGCTGTGCGGATCGGCGAAGTAGACTTGAATGCCGGTCCGCGCCGTCAGCTCTTTGTGCCGGCTCATCTCTTTGCCTTGGTCGTAGGTTAGCGTTTTGCGCAAGGCGGGCTCCGGTATTCGATTCAGCATCTGAGTTAATGCCTCCAACGCAGATGCCGCGCTCGCATCCGGCATTTTGGCCAACAGCACCAGCCGGCTGCTGCGCTCCACCAGCGTTGCCACTGCCGAGCGATTGCCAGCCCCTTTGATCAAGTCCGCCTCCCAATGGCCTGGGATCAACCGATCTTCAGCCTCGGGCGGACGCTCATGAATGCTGACCATATCAGGCAGCTTGCCGCGTCTATCCTCGCCTTGACTGCGCTTGCGCCGGCCATCCTGGCCCTGGCGGAGGCAGCGAATCAGTTCTTTGCGCAGCTCGCCGCGAGGCATGGCGTAAATGGCGGCATAGATGGTTTCGTGTGACACGTGGTAGGCAGGATCTTCAGGATAATGTTCACGCAGTCTGCCCTGGATCTGTTGCGGAGACCAGCCTTGGCGCAGGAGTTCAGCCACCAGCAGGAAGGCGGCGTTGTGCGGCAGGAGCTTGCGAGAACGCCGAGGGAGGCGCTGTCGCTGCCTAGCTTGACGACCGGCGGCGGCGGCGTCGTAAGCGGTGGGATTGATCGAATTACGACGAATCTCGCGGCTGATGGAGCTGGGCGCGCGCCGCAGCAGCCTAGCGATCTGGCGGAGGCTTTGACCTTGTGCGGCCATCTGCATGATGCAGGCGCGCTCTTCAGCGCAAAGTTGTTGGTAATGTGAGGCCATGGCAACACCTTATCAGGGTGTTGCACTTGGAGTTTGAGACCGCCCTCTCTTCCAAGGAGCGGGTCGCCGAGTTGCATGAGCTGAGCGCGGCGGCATTGCAAGAATTGGGCGGCGCGCTTAAAACAGCCGAAACGCTGCTGCGGCGGGCCTATCGTCCTTACAAGGTTATTTTTTGCAAACTCGGCTTTTCAAGGGGCTGTAGCTGTCATTTTCATGTCGCGCCCATTACGCAGAGCCTGCTTGAGAAAATCTCCGCCCATCCAGGCTATGCCAATGAGCCCGATGGAAACGATGCCATGCTGTTTCTCAGCCGGGTGTATTGCGAAAAAGCTTTAACGGACGCCGAGCGCGCGGCAATGACATCCACGGTGCAAAGCCTGAGAGCCATCTTCTCGGAAAGGCCTGACGATAGGGCGGGCTGAGCTTGCGGCAGCGATGCGATAGACGGCGAAGCGCTGTTGCGGTCGGGCAGCGTTTTGAGCGGCAGGGATTCGAAATCCGCTCCCGCCAGCCGGTCGAGTGTGGGTAAGTTTCAAAATCGCCGCCAGGCTGTGGATAAGCGGCGCAGGCGTGTCGTCGCGCCCGACTTGTTGCTAGTCTGAGAGCAATGGTTTTTCGCTAACGGGATATCGTATGAACGGTTTGCGCGACTGGACCGGCGGACGGTTTCACTATGCCTGGATCGCCGTCGGCGTCACTTTCCTGGTGATGCTGGCCACTGCGGCCATTCGCGCCGCGCCCAGCGTGATGATGGTGCCGCTGGAGCAAGAGTTCGGCTGGAGCCGCGCCGCCATCTCTTTGGCTTTGTCGATCAATCTGGCCTTGTTCGGCCTGATGGGGCCTTTCGCCGCCGCCGCGATGCTGCGTTTCGGCCTCAGGCGCACCGTGCTGTGCGCCTTGGCGTTGCTGGCCGGCAGCGTGGCCTTGTCCAGCCTGATGCGCAGCAATTGGCAGCTGCAGCTGCTGTGGGGCGTGATGGTCGGCTGCGCCACCGGCGCCACGGCGATGACGCTGGGCGCCTCGGTGGTGAACCGCTGGTTCGTCCGGCATCGCGGTTTGGCCATGGGTTTGCTGACGGCCAGTTCCGCCACCGGCCAGCTGGTGTTCCTGCCGCTGATGGCTTGGTTGACCGGACAGCATGGCTGGCGCGGCGCGGTATGGCTGATCGCCGGCTGCATCGTCTGCGTGTGGCCGCTGGTATGGCTGTTGTTGCCGGAACGGCCGGCCAGCTTGGGTTTGCGGCCGCTGGGCGAGCCGGTCGACGCGCCGCCGCCGGCCGCGATGCATCACAACCCCATCGTTATCGCCTTCGGCGCGTTGAAAACCGCCAGCCGCTAAGGCGACTTCTGGCTGCTGTTCGCCAGCTTTTTCGTGTGCGGCGCCAGCACCAACGGCTATATCGGCACCCACTTCATCGCCATGTGCGGCGACTACGGCCTGACGCCGGTACGCGGCGCCGGCCTGCTGGCGGCGATGGGCATGTTCGACCTAGTGGGCACCACCTTGTCGGGCTGGCTGTCCGACCGCTTCGCGCCGCAAGCGCTGCTATGCGTGTATTACGGCCTGCGCGGGCTGGCTCTGCTTTATCTGCCGCATGCCTTCGGGCTGGAGTATTTCTATGGCCTGCCTTTGTTCACGCTGTTTTACGGCCTGGACTGGGTGGCGACGGTGCCGCCCACGGTGAAGCTGACTACCGGGGTGTTCGGCAGCGAGCAGGCGCCGGTGGTGTTTGGCTGGATCGTCGCGGGCCACCAACTGGGTGGGGCCTTCGCCGCGCTGGGCGCCGGCATGCTGCGCAACAGCCTGGGCAGCTATACCGTGGCGACGATGATTTCCGGCGGCTTGTGCCTGGTTGCCGCGGTGCTGGTGTTGCGTATTGGTCGCTGGCGTGCCATCGCCGCGCCGGGACGCGCCTGACGACGGCAAGCTGCAAGCAGGGTGGCCTACTCGCGGTGATACGGGTGGTTGTTGAGTATCGAGTAGGCGCGGTAGATCTGTTCGGCCAGCATCACGCGCACCATGCCGTGCGGCAAGGTCATCGCGGATAACTGCAGCAGTACGTCGGCGCGCTGCTTCAACTCCTGCGACAGGCCGTCGGCGCCGCCGATGATGAAGACCACGTCGTCGCCGCCGGCCATCCAGTCTTTCAGGCCTTCGGCCAGCTTGACCGAAGTCCAGTTTTTGCCGCGTTCGTCCATCACCACCAGCCGCGCGCGCGGCGGGATGGCGGCGATCAGCCGCTCGTGTTCGGCGGCGATGCCCTTCTCGGCGGTGACGCCGCCGCCGCGTTTCTCCGGCTTGATTTCTTTCAGTTCCAGCGTGATGTCGCGGCCGAAGCGTTTGGCGTAGTCGGAATAGGCCTCGTCGACCCAGCGCGGCATCTTGGTGCCGACGGCGAGTATGGTGATCTTCATGGGGAGCGGGGGAGGGAAGAAAAACAAAGGGCGGGCTTGGCGCCCGCCCATTCGGTCAGCCGATTAGACGGCAGACCACGGCTTGCCGTGGCCCGCGGCGAAGCTGGGCTTCTGGCCGCCCCACAGCGCCTCGATGTCGTAGTAGTCGCGCACGGCGGGCAGCATCACGTGCACCACCACGTCGCCGGCGTCCACCAGCACCCACTCGCCGCTTTCGTGGCCTTCGCTGCCGACGATGTCCACGCCGGCTTCCTTCAGTTTCACTTGCACGCTGTTGGCCAGCGCCTTCACCTGGCGGTTGGAGTCGCCGGTGGCGACGATCATGCGCTGGAACAGCGAGGTGAGATTGCTGGTATCCAGCTCGATGATGTCCTTGCCCTTGACGTCTTCCAGGGCTTCCACTGCCAGTTTGCTGATTTCTTGGATTTCCATGATTCCTTTTCCTGTGCCGGTACTTAGCAGGCGCAGGAGCCGGCAAGAGGTACCAATAAAGAGCGGGTAAGGCGCAGCCTTACCGGTATAGGCCGTGTTGGCGGATATAGGCCAGCACGGCGGGCGCGATCAAGCCGTCCACCGCGTCGCCGGCGGCCAGGCGCGCGCGCAGCGCGGTGGCGGACAGGTCGAGCGGGGGCAGGGCCAGGGGGCGGATTGTACCGGAAGCCGTTCGATTTGAAAAATCAGAGACTTGGCGAGTCCGCCATTCGCGGAAAACTTCGGCAGGCAGATCGCTCGGATCGAAGCCGGGCCGCATGGCGACGGCCAGGTTGGCCAGGCGGAACAGCTCGCGCCAGTCTTTCCAGCTGTCCAGCGCGGCCAGCGAGTCGCCGCCTATCAGGAACCACAGTTCGGCGGCTTCGCCCAGCTCGCGGCGCAGTTCGCGCAGCGTGTCCACGGTGTAGGCGGGTTTGGCGCGGCGGACTTCGCGGTCATCGACGCTGAGCGCGGCGTCGCCGGCGATGGCCAGCTGGACCATGTCCAGCCGCTGTCCGGGGCTGGCGAGCGGGCCGCGGCCGCGGTGATACGGTTGTCCGGCGGGGATCAGCCGGACTTGGTCCAGGTCCAGCTCGGCGGCGAAGGCGCGCGCCATGCGCAGGTGCGCATGATGGATGGGGTCGAAGGTGCCGCCGAAGACGCCGATGCGAGAGGTCATTCCGCAGCGGTGGGTTCTGCGCCGTAGCCGTTGACGATGACTTCCAGGCGGCCGGTGGAGGGATGGATCACCATGCCGTGCACCGGGATGTCTTTGGGCATCAGCGGGTGATTGCGTATGGTCTGCACCGAGTGGCGCACGCTGTCGGCCACGTTGTCGAAGCCCTTGAGCCAGGTGTCCAGGTCGATGCCGGCGCCGCGCAGCGTGGCGATGGTCTCTGCGCTGACGCCGCGCTCCTGGGCGTGGCTCAGCACTTTGTGCGGGTCGATGGCGCGCATGCCGCAATCGTGATGCGCCACCACGCAGATTTCCTCGGCGCGCAGCTCATACACCGCGACGATCAGGCTGCGCATCACCGAACCCCATTGGTGGGTGATTAGCGCGCCAGCGTTCTTGATCAGCTTGACGTCGCCGTTCTTCAGGCCCATGGCCTTGGGCAGCAATTCCACCAGACGGGCGTCCATGCAGGCCAGGATGGCCAGGCCCTTGCCGGGAAATTTGTCGGTCTTGAATTGCTCGTACTCGCGGTTTTCCACGAAAGCCCGGTTGTGTTCGAGCAGGGTATTCAGTCGGTCCATGGGTAGGGCTTCCTGTGCGGATATCGGGACGGATTCTCCTGTGCGTCCGACGGGCGCAGAGGGGAATTCGCTCTGGAGGTTTTGCTCTAGTTCGGGCGGCATGCTACCACCAGTCGCTGGCGGGAGGGGCAAAAATCGCGCCGTAGGCGCCGCGCGCGCAGGCGGCGGCGCGTGTGCTTCAATTTTATCTCAGTTGCGACGATTTGATCTGATCGCTTGTCCGCGGAGCCGCTTCTGCCTAGAATCGCGCCTCTTTAAAAATATCAACACATACTTATATGGAATGTTCTGTGAGTGAAAAACTGGCCAATCCGGCGCCGCTGGGGCTGATGGGCTTCGGCATGACCACCATCCTGCTCAATATCCACAACGCCGGTTTCTATCCTATCAGCGCCATGATTCTGGCCATGGGCCTGTGTTACGGCGGCCTGGCGCAGATCGTGGCCGGCATCATGGAGTATCGCCGCGGCAATACCTTCGGCGTGACCGCTTTTCTGTCTTACGGCCTGTTCTGGCTGAGCCTGGTGCTGTTGCTGACGCTGCCCAAGACCGGGCTGGCCGACCCCACGCCGGAAGGCTATATGGGCTGTTACTTGCTGATGTGGGGCGTGTTCACCTTGTTCATGCTGGCCGGCACCATGCGTTATCCGCGGGTCAAGCAATTCGTGTTCGCGTCGCTGACGGTCCTGTTCTTCCTGCTGGCCGCGCGCGACTTCACCGGCAGCGCCCTGATCGGCATGATCGCGGGCTTCGAGGGCATCGTCTGCGGCGCCAGCGCCATCTACCTGGCGATGGCCACCGTGCTGAACGAGCAGTACGGCCGCACCGTGCTGCCCATAGGCGCGCGCTGAGTCTCGCGCGCTCCGGCCAGACCGCCCCGCCGCCCCAGGCCGCGGGGCGGTTTGCGTTTCAATGGCGATGGCGGCTCAGCCACATCGCGGCGCCCTGCACGGCCATCGCCGCGCAGAGGGCGAGGAAGAAGGCCGGGGCGGAGGGCAGCGCGCCAAGCGCCAAGGCCAGCGATATGCAAAAGGCGACGAAGGCGTAGAAACCGCGCACCATGCCGCGCAGCAGCCGGATCGTGGCGGCGGGGCCGGAGCCGATGTGGCTGAATACCGCCAGCACGCTGCCCAGCACCGGAAACACCGCCAGCAAGCCGCTGAGGCTGGGGCCCAGTCGGGCGGACAGGCTGGTGATGGCCAACACCAGGCCCGCGCCGGCCAGCATGCGCGGGAGCATGCCGGCGTCGCGCGGCGGGGCGGCCATCGCGGCGGGCGGCGCGGGAAACAGCCTGCCGGCCAGCGGCAGGAAGAGCAGGCCGAAGGCGGCGCTTTGCCAGCCGCTGGGCCGGACCCAGTGGCCTATGCCCACGGCCAGGGCGTAGGCGGCCAAGCCGCCCAACAGGCATAGCGGCCAGCGCCGGCGCAGCGCCATCCAGCCATAGCAGATGCCGAAGGCGATATTGGCGCTGGTGCCCAGCGCGGCCGACAGCGACGCCTCGCGCACGAAAGCGGCGTCATGTTCCAGGCTCAGAATGAACAGAATGGAGCCGGTGATGACCGGGAAGCCGGCCAGCGCGCCGGCCACGCCCGGCCCCCATTTTTTCGCCGCCAGGCTGATCAGCCAGATCAGGGTCGGCACCAGCAGTAATTTCAACAGCAACAGCATGTTTCGTCCCGCGCTGCGGCGCGCCTCACCAGCGCGACAGATGGTCCTCGGTGACGCCGACCAGATCGCGCACCGCATGGCGCTGGCCGCTGTCCGGGTCGATCAGTTCGCCGTCGAAGCGGCCTATGGGCTGCACGTAGCGGCTGGCGGCGATCAGCAGGTTCTTGTCCTCGCGCCGCGCGCCCTCGGGGGTGAAGGTCAGGTCCACCAAGCCGTCCGCCGTGCTGACGCGCCAGGGCGCGAGCGGGTCGTCGGCCCGGTAGTCGAAAGCGGCCGCGCCCACGCGCCAGAGTCTGCCGCCCAGCCAGACCGCGTTCTCCGCGTCGCCCATGAAGCCTTGCTGCAGATTGAAGCCCAGCCCCATGGCGTGCGCGCTGGCCCAGCGCCATTGCGTTTCGCGGGCCAAGAGGCCGTTGGAGTAGTCGAGCGAGGCCACGGCGCCGGCCAGGTCGAAGCTGCCGGCAGCGCAGCGGGCTTCGCCGCGAACCGGCACGCCGCCGCTCTTGTGCGTGCTGTGGGCCAGGTAGTTGGCCGGCGCGACGGCGGCCAGCACGGGCGTCGCGGCGGAGAGGTCGATCTCGGCGTCCAGCTGCAGCGCGCGGCTGTCCAGGGCCAGCCGCAATACATGGCCGTCGCGGCGGCAGCGGAAATCATGGCCGGGCAGCTTGAAGCGCGCGTCGCCGAACACCCTGTCCTGCACCCGGGCGCCCAGGCCCGGCAGGCCGCTGGCGCTGGCGGCGGCAATTACTTCGCGGCGACGGCGGTCGAACAGATAGGCGAAGGCGGCGCCGGTCCAGCCGACGTCGATGATGGCGAAACCGATGAAGAAGTCGCGGTGCGCCAGCGCGGCGTATTGCCAGCGCTTGTGGTGCAGCCGCCGCGTCAGTTTTTGCGCAGGCGTCAGCGCCAGGCCGCGCCAGTCCGGATCGGGCACGATGCCCTGATAGACGCCAAAGGCCGCGCGGCCATGGTCCAGGGTCAGGCGAGGAGGGGCGGCGGGCAGCATGGGCATGGCGGGCTGGGCGGCTGGGGGAAAGCACCAGTCTAGCCGATAATCCTTTCGTCATGAATGGCGAGCCAACAATTGTTTAGCAATGCGCGCGGCGCGGCCAATGCAACTTTCATCGCAACGGGGCTATCATAAGCCCCATGATGAAACGCAGCCTCTTGTGCGCGCTGCTCGCCTCGGTCCTGGCGCAGCCGCTGTCCGTCCGCGCCGACCTGCCCGATCTGGGAGAGGTCTCCGACGCCTCCCTTTCCCTGTCCGACGAGGCGCGCATCGGACGCAACGCTTGGCGCGCCATGCGCGAGGCCGGCGACGTGCTGGACGACGCCGAGGTCAATGGCTATCTCAACGATATCGGCAGCCGCCTGGCCGCCGCCGCCGCGGTGCCTGGCGTGCACTTCACCTATTTCTGCGTGGCTGACCCCGGCATCAACGCTTTCGCCATGCCTGGCGGTTATGTGGGCGTCAACATCGGCCTGCTGCTGGCCACGCAAAGCGAGGGCGAACTGGCCGGCGTGCTGGGCCATGAAACCGCCCACGTCGCCCAGCGCCATATCGCGCGCATGCAGGCGGCCAACAGCGCCACCAGCCCGCTGCTCTTGCTGGGCACCATCGTCGCCGCCGCGCTGGCGGCCAAGGCGGGCAACGGCGAAGGGGCCGTGGGCGCCGTGTCGGCCGGCATGGGGCTGTCCATCTCGCGCCAGTTGGCGTTTTCGCGCGATTTCGAACGCGAGGCCGACCGCGTCGGCATGCAATACATGGCGGCGGCCGGTTTCGACGTGCGCAATATGGCCTCTTTCTTCCAGCGGCTGGACCAGGCCAGCCGCTATAGCGACACCTCCGCCTTCGCCTTCTTGCGCACTCACCCGGTAACGGTGGAGCGGATCAGCGAGGCGGAAAACCGCGCGCTGAGCTATCCGGTGAAAATGCGCGCCGACAGCACGGATTACCTCTTGGTGCGGGAGAAGCTGCGCACCCTCACCATGGCGCCGGAGGAAGCTGTTTCGTATTACAACAACACCTTGGCGCGCGGCCTGTATCTGAGCGAGGGCGCCAACTGGTATGGCCTGGCGCGCGCCAAACTGTTGCAGCACGACCGCGCCGGCGCAACCGAGGCGCTGGCCAAGGCGAGGGCCAAGCTGCCGGACAACGCCATGCTGTATGGCCTGGAAGTGGAGATCGCCCGCGACAGCCGCGACTGGGCCGGCGCGGCGAAGGCGGCGCGCGCCGGACTGGCCGTGTTCCCGCGCAGCGAGCCGCTGCTGCTGGCCCAGGTCGACGTGGCCCTGGACAGCAATGACCGCAAGACGGCGCAGTCGTTGCTGCGCCAGTTGCTGGACAACAAGCGCGATGATCCGGCGCTGTACCGGCGCGAGGCCAAGCTGTATGCCGACCAAGACCCGCTGCGCTACCACGCGGCCTTGGGCAATGCGTTCTATTACGAACAACGCTATAGCGCGGCGCAGGAGCAGTTCCAGCTGGCCAGCAAGGCCAAGGGCGACGATTTTTACCTCCGATCCATGGTGGAAGCGCGGTTGCGCGAGCTTGGCCCCCTGGCCAAGGAGGAGCGCAAGGCTGAGCGCAATTGAAACAAATGTTTCAAATACGAGCGATTTATCGCAAAAAAACAACATGATGCGTTGCACCATGGATGGTTTTTGCGCCTTGCGCTCGTCAATCGCCGTCCTGGCTATTCCTTTTCGAATCCTTCCAGTCGTACACTGGCAAGGTCTCGCGTTGATCATTCGCAAATGAACATTTTTATTTGCGAATCCGTTCGTTTATAATCGCAAATCAAATATTTGGCTCGCTTGCGAGTCAAAAACATAATGCGGGGCCGGCCAGCATGACTCGGTCCCCGACTGTCACCCGCTGTGAGGACCAGAGATGGCTGCAACTTTCCCTGACGATATCGACCCGTTGGAAACCCAGGAGTGGACTGAAGCGCTGGAATCGGTGCTGGACAACGAAGGCGCGGAACGCGCCCACTTCCTGCTGGAAAAGATGGTGGAGCGCACCCGCCGCCGCGGCGCCCACCTGCCGTTCGACGCTACCACCGCGTACCAGAACACCATCCCGGTGGGTAAAGAAGCCAAATCCCCGGGCAATCACGAGATGGAGCATCGCATCCGCTCGATCAACCGCTGGAACGCCGCCGCCATGGTGCTGCGCGCCGGCAAGAAAGATCTGGAGCTGGGCGGCCACATCGCGTCCTTCCAATCCTCCGCCACGCTGTACGACGTCGGCTTCAACCACTTCTGGCGCGCCCAGAACGACGAGCAAGACGGCGATCTGATCTATTTCCAAGGCCACATCGCGCCGGGCGTGTACGCCCGCGCCTTCATGGAAGGCCGCCTGTCCGCCGAGCAGCTGGACAGCTTCCGCCAGGAAGTGGACGGCAAGGGCCTGTCTTCCTACCCGCACCCGTGGCTGATGAAGGACTTCTGGCAGTTCCCCACCGTATCCATGGGCCTGGGCCCGTTGATGGCCATCTACCAGGCCCGCTTCCTGAAGTACCTGGAAAGCCGCGGCCTGGCCAAGACCATGGGCCGCAAGGTGTGGTGCTTCTGCGGCGACGGCGAAATGGACGAGCCGGAATCGCTGGGCGCCATCGCCATGGCCGCGCGCGAAGGCCTGGACAACCTGGTGTTCGTGATCAACTGCAACCTGCAGCGTCTGGACGGCCCGGTGCGCGGCAACGGCAAGATCATCCAGGAGCTGGAAGGCGACTTCCGCGGTTCCGGCTGGAACGTGCTGAAAGTGATCTGGGGCTCCCGCTGGGACCCGCTGCTGGCCATGGACACCAAGGGCCTCTTGAAGAAGCGCATGGACGAGTGCGTGGACGGCGACTACCAGACCTTCAAGTCCAAGGACGGCGCTTACGTGCGCGAGCACTTCTTCGGCAAGTACCCGGAGCTGCGCGAAATGGTGGCCAATATGTCCGACGAAGAGGTGTGGAACCTCAATCGCGGCGGCCATGACCCGCACAAGGTGTACGCGGCTTACCACGAGGCCACCCACAACGCCAACGGCCGTCCGACCGTGATCCTGGCCAAAACCATCAAGGGTTACGGCATGGGCGCGTCCGGCGAAGCCAAGAACATCGCCCACCAGGCCAAGAAGATGGACCTGGAAAGCCTGCGCAACTTCCGCGACCGCTTCGGCATCCCGGTGTCCGACGAAGACCTGGCCAAGGTCCCGTACTACCTGCCGCCGGAAGACAGCCCGGAAATGAAGTACATGCGCGAACGCCGCGCGGCGCTGGGCGGCTACCTGCCGGCCCGCAAGCCGGTGAACCACCCGCTGGCCGTGCCGGAACTGTCCGCCTTCGACGCGCAGCTGCAAAGCTCGGGCGACCGCGAGTTCTCCACCACGATGGCCTTCGTCCGCATGCTGGGCACCATCATGAAGGACAAGAACATCGGCAAGCGCATCGTGCCCATCGTGCCGGACGAATCCCGCACCTTCGGCATGGAAGGCATGTTCCGCCAGTACGGCATCTGGTCCACCCAGGGTCAGAACTACGTGCCGCAGGACCATGACCAGCTGATGTTCTACAAGGAATCCAAGGACGGCCAGATTCTGCAGGAAGGCATCAACGAGCCGGGCGCGATGGCCGACTGGATCGCCGCGGCGACCAGCTACGCCAACAGCAGCCAGCCGATGATTCCGTTCTACATCTACTACTCGATGTTCGGCTTCCAGCGCATCGGCGATCTGGCCTGGGCTGCCGGCGACATGCGCGCCCGCGGCTTCCTGCTGGGCGGCACCGCCGGCCGTACCACGCTGAACGGCGAAGGCCTGCAGCACGAAGACGGCCACAGCCACATCCAGGCCGGCCTGATCCCGAACTGCATCAGCTACGACCCGACCTTCGCCTACGAGCTGGCCGTGATCGTGCAGGACGGCATGCGCCGCATGTACGCGGAACAAGAGGACGTCTTCTACTACCTGACCCTGATGAACGAAAACTACGTTCACCCGGCGATGCCGGCAGGCGCGGAAGAGGGCATCCTGAAGGGCATGTACCTGCTGCAGGACGGCGGCGACGCCAAGATCAAGGTGCAGCTGATGGGCTCCGGCACCATCCTGCGCGAAGTGATGGCCGCGGCCGATCTGCTGAAGGCCGACTTCGGCATCGGCGCCGACATCTGGAGCGTGACCTCCTTCAACCAGCTGCGCCGCGACGGCATGGAAGCCGAGCGCCACAACCTGCTGAACCCGACCGCCGAGGCCCGTTCCTCCTACGTCGAACAGCAGCTGGCCGGCCGCAACGGCCCGGTGATCGCCGCGACCGACTACATCCGCAACTACGCCGACCAGATCCGCGCCTACGTGCCGGGCCGCTACGTCGTGCTGGGCACCGACGGCTTCGGCCGCTCGGACAGCCGCGCCAACCTGCGCTCCTTCTTCGAGGTGGATCGCTACCACGTGGCGCTGGCGGCCCTGTCCGCCCTGGCCCGCGACGGCAAGATCGACGGCGCCAAGGTGGCCGAGGCCATCGCCAAGTACGGCATCAAGACCGACAAGCTGCCGAGCTGGAAGGTGTAATTCCTGAACGGAAGCCCCGGCCCAGGCCGGGAGCTTCCGTTTTGGCAAGGCAAGCGAATCTGTAGCGGATATCCGGCGGAATGCCCCGAGAGGGGTTTCCGCCCTACGAATGGAAAGCTCATGAGCAATCTGATCGAACTGAAAGTGCCCGACATCGGCGGTCACAGCAACGTAGACATCATCGAAGTATTCATCGCCCCGGGCCAGACCGTGTCCGTGGACGACTCCCTGATCACCCTGGAAACCGACAAGGCCACCATGGAAGTGCCGGCCGAAGCCGCCGGCGTGATCAAGGAAGTGAAAGTCGCCGTGGGCGGCAAGATTTCCGAAGGCGACGTGATCGCCATCCTGGAAGTGGGCGCCGCCGCGTCCGCTCCGGCCCCGGCAGCAGCCGCGCCGGCACCCGCAGCCGCTCCGGCCGCTGCCCCGGCTCCGGTGGCCGCCGCTCCTGCTGCCGCGCCGGCGGCTTCCGGCCGCAGCGAAATCCGCGTGCCGGACATCGGCGGCCATAACGGCGTCGACGTGATCGAAGTGACTGTCAAAGTGGGCGACGACATCGCCGTCGACGACAGCCTGATCACGCTGGAAACCGACAAGGCCACCATGGAAGTGCCGGCTACCGCCGCCGGCAAGGTGGTGGAAGTGAAGATCAAGGTGGGCGACAAGGTCAGCGAAGGCGACCTGATCGTCGTGGTGGAAGGCGCTGTCGCAGCCGCCTCCGCCCCGGCAGCCGCTGCGCCGGTTCCGGCAGCAGCCCCGGCCGCTCCGGCCCAGGTCGCCGCCGCGCCTGCAGCCGCGCCGGCCGTGGCGCCGGTAGCCGCCGCCGTGTCCGCCGCCATCGACGAAATCGCCTTCTCCAAGGCCCACGCCGGTCCGTCCGTGCGCCGCCTGGCGCGCGAGCTGGGCGTGGACCTGGGCAAGGTGAAGGGCAACGGCCGCAAGGGCCGCATCACCGAAGACGACGTCAAGGCCTTCGTCAAGGGCGTGATGCAGAACCCGGCTATTCTGGCTCCGGCCGCCGCGCCGGCCGGCTCCGGCGCGGGTCTGGACCTGCTGCCGTGGCCGAAGGTGGACTTCGCCAAGTTCGGCCCGATCGAAACCAAGCCGCTGTCCCGCATCCAGAAGATCTCCGGCGCCAACCTGTCGCGCAACTGGGTGATGATCCCGCACGTCACGTTCAACGACGAGTGCGACATCACCGAGCTGGAAGACTTCCGCAAGACCGTGGGCAAGGAATGGGAAAAGTCCGGCCTGAAGATCAGCCCGCTGGCCTTCATCATCAAGGCCGCCGCCGAGGCGCTGAAGGCCTTCCCGACCTTCAACAGCTCGCTGGACGGCGACAACCTGGTGCTGAAGCAGTACTACCACATCGGTTTCGCCGCCGACACGCCTAACGGCCTGGTGGTGCCGGTAATCAAGGACGCGGACAAGAAGGGCCTGCGCCAGATCGCCCAGGAACTGACCGACCTGTCCAAGCTGGCCCGCGAAGGCAAGCTGAAGCCGACCGACATGCAGGGCGCGACCTTCACCATCTCGTCCCTGGGCGGCATCGGCGGCACCAGCTTCACGCCTATCGTCAACGCGCCGGAAGTGGCCATCCTTGGCGTCTGCAAGTCGCAGATCAAGCCGGTGTGGAACGGCAAGGAATTCGCGCCGCGCCTGATGTGCCCGCTCTCCCTGTCCTTCGATCACCGCGTGATCGACGGCGCGGCCGCGGCCCGCTTCACCGTGCACCTGGGCAAGCTGCTGACCGACGTGCGCCGTCTGATCCTGTAACCGTAGGGCGGAAGCCTCGGCTTGCCGAGGCGTTCCGCCATTTGTTACCGGATAGGTAGGCGGAGCGCCCGCTTGGCGGGCTTCCGCCCTACGGCATCAAGCCCAGACTCGAGGCGGCCGGCCCCGCGCCGGCCTCCCAATATTGCGGATGGAAAGCCATGAGCAATCTGATCGAATTGAAAGTCCCGGACATCGGCGGCCACAACAACGTGGACGTGATCGAAGTGTTCGTCAAGCCGGGCGACGTGATCGAAAAAGAAGCCAGCCTGATCACGCTGGAAACCGACAAAGCCACCATGGAAGTGCCGGCTGAAGCCGCCGGCACCGTCAAGGAAGTGCGCGTGAGCGTGGGCAGCAAAGTGTCCGAGGGCGACCTGGTGGTCATTCTGGAAGCCGCCGGCGCAGCCGCCGCGGCTCCGGCCTCGTCCGAAGTGAAACCGGTGGAAACCGTGGGTGTGGCCTCCGCTACCACCCAAGCCGGCTTCGCCCCGCAAGCCGCTCCGGTGGCCGCCAGCCATAGCGGCGGCGCCGACATCGAATGCGACGTGATGGTGCTGGGCGGCGGCCCTGGCGGTTACTCCGCCGCCTTCCGCGCGGCCGACCTGGGCCTGAAAGTGGTCATCGTCGAGCGTTACGCCACCCTGGGCGGCGTGTGCCTGAACGTGGGTTGCATCCCGTCCAAGGCGCTGCTGCACAACGCCGCGGTGATCGACGAAGTGAGCCACCTGGCCGCCAACGGCATCAAGTTCGGCAAGCCGGAAGTGGACATCGACATGCTGCGCGGCTACAAGGAAAAGGTCATCGCCAAGCTGACCGGCGGCCTGGGCGGCATGGCCAAGGCGCGCAAGGTGGAGATCGTGCGCGGCAACGGCCACTTCATCGACCCGCACCACATCGAAGTCTCGCTGACCACCGGCAAGGGCCGCGAAGAGTCCGGCGAGAAGAAGATCGTCAAGTTCAAGCACGCCATCATCGCCGCCGGCTCCCGCGTGGTGAAGCTGCCGTTCATCCCGAACGACCCGCGCGTGGTGGACTCCACCGGCGCGCTGGAGCTGAAGGGCGTGGCCGACCGCATGCTGATCATCGGCGGTGGCATCATCGGCCTGGAAATGGGCACCGTCTACTCCACGCTGGGCGCGCGCCTGGACGTGGTGGAAATGCTGGACGGCCTGATGCAAGGCGCCGACCGCGACCTGGTCAAGGTATGGCAGAAGTGGAACGCCCACCGTTTCGACAACATCATGCTGAACACCAAGACCGTGGCCGTGGAGCCGAAGGACGACGGCGTGTGGGTGACTTTTGAAGGCGCGCAAGCCCCGAAAGAGCCGCAACGCTACGATCTGGTGCTGTACGCCACCGGCCGCGCGCCGAACGGCAAGCTGATCGGCGCGGAAAACGCCGGCATCGCGGTGACCGACCGCGGTTTCATCCAGGTGGACAAGCAGCAGCGCACCAATGTGCCGCACATCTTCGCCATCGGCGACATCGTCGGCCAGCCGATGCTGGCGCACAAGGGCGTGCATGAAGGCCACGTGGCGGCGGAAAACTGCGCCGGCATGAAGTCCTACTTCGACGCCCGCGTGATCCCGGGCGTGGCCTACACCGATCCGGAAGTGGCCTGGGTGGGCGTGACCGAAGACGAAGCCAAGAAGCAAGGCCTGAAGATCGAGAAGGGCGTGTTCCCGTGGGCCGCCTCCGGCCGCGCCATCGCCAACGGCCGCGACGAAGGCTTCACCAAGCTGATCTTCGACGCCGAAAGCCACCAGATCATCGGCGGCGGCATCGTCGGCCCGCACGCCGGCGACATGATCGGCGAGGTGTGCCTGGCGATCGAGATGGGTTGCGACGCGACCGACATTGGCAAGACCATCCACCCGCACCCGACCATGGGCGAGTCCATCGGCATGGCCGCGGAAGTGGCGCACGGCACCTGCACGGACCTGCCGCCGCAACGCAAGAAGTAAGATTGATTTGATTGGCGGTCTTGATTGATCGCTTTCGAACGAAGAAAGGGCAAGCCTGGGGGCTTGCCCTTTTTATTTGGGCTGGGAAATACGGCAAATCAATGCCATCGCAGGTGCAAGGCGCGGCGCCCCTAGCTTTGCTGCCCAGCGCCAACTTGCGCGGGGTCCGGCATCGAATGGATTGCAGCCGGGAAAAAGAGAGCAAGCCTGGCGGCTTGCTCTTCTATTTTGCTTGAGTGATATGATGTTTGGATTTTGGCTGCGGAGGTAGGAATAAAATGGTTGCTGACCAGCGTGTGCGGGGACTGGGCGTGGAGCATTCGATACGGATAGGCGGTGTCAGTAAGGCCGCGCTGCTGGAGGAACTGGAGAGAGGCGGCGTCAGCCTGAACCCGCTTGCCCATGCCTTGTTCGACGATGCCCGATTCGACACAAGTGGAGAGGCTCAATCCATGCGCTGCGTGGCGTTGTCCGTGGCGGACTTGGGGCTGGCGCAGGGCGGCACTTGGCCTCTCATCGTCCGGCATGCCGCCGCGCTTGGCCTGAGCCTGTGTCCTGTGGAAACCGGTCCGCACCTGCGCATGCAATGGCGGGATCAGGCGGAAGGCGCGATCGGGCAGCCGGCCACGCGCGGCAAGGCGCCGTTTGGATCGCTTACCGTGGCCTCCGCTGCGCTGTGCGATGATTCTGCCGTGCCCAAGGGCTTTTATCTGCGCCGCATCGAGGGTGTGTTGTGGCTGCGGGGGTATCAGTCAGACGATGAGCATGTCTGGAGCGCCGATGATTGCCTGCTGTTCCAGGCGGTGGTTTAGCATATCGGTTTGGGTAGAGAACGTTTGGCGACAGGCCATGCCAAGCGTGTTTGAGATAAGAGTTGCCATGTAAGCTTGGGCGCGATTTCCGGAGCCCAACATAGTGCTTATGCTGCCTTTCCTGCTTCCAAGGCGATGCGGTTCGCACGCACGCCATCGTTCCCACTTCACCTCTAGTTTCCGCTATGACACTGCCGCAAGCCGTTTTCTTCGATCTGGACAACACCCTGGTGCACCGGAACGACAGCATCGATCTTTACGCCCTCCAATTCTGGCGCGATTTCGACCATGCCATCGCTTCCGGCGGGGCGGAGCAGGCCGCACAGGTGATCAAGCGTTGCGATAACGGCGGCTACCTGCCGGCCGGCTCGCCGTTCGTTTCAATCAAGCAAGCGGTGTCCCATGGTTTGAAGACGGAGATAGCCTGGCGGCAAGAAGTGGAGCAGGACGCGTTGCTGGCGCATTGGGAGCGCTACAACGCCGTTTGCACCGCGGCGATGCCCGGCGCAGCGGAAGCGGTGGCCTATTTGCGTGAGAATGGCGTCCGCATCGGAGTGATCTCTAACGGCAGCCATCGAACCCGGCTGGAGAAAGTGGCGTGTTTGCCGTTCGCGTCGGCCATCGAACTGACGGTCAGCTCGGAGTCCGCTGGCGCGAGCAAGCCGGATGCGGCGATTTTCCGGCTGGCGGCTGAAGCCCTCGGCGTGCCGTTGGAGTCATGTTGGTATGTGGGCGATCACCCATTCAACGATGTGTTGGGCGCGTCGCGCGCGGGCATGATGCCGGTCTGGCTGAGCGGTTTTCACGCTTGGCCGGAGGGGGAGGCGATGGCGTATCGGCAGATTTCATCACTGGAGCATTTGGCCGGGAGGATGGCTGCGGTGCCCGTGCGTTATCTGTTTGAATGATGTGGTAAGCCGATTGCGTGGGACCGAACGGATAAGGATCCAAAGGATACGAGGATAAGCGCCCCCTCACTGGCTTCGCGCATTCGACAGATAATCCCATAAGGCGGCTGCCACCGGCCCTGGGGCGCGGCTGCTGAGCCTTGCCGCGACAATGTCCAAGCGGCTGCGATGGAAATGGCGTCCTTCCAGCGACAGCAAGGCCCCGCTGGCCAGCTCATCGCGCACCAGATGCAGCGGCATATGGCCCCATCCCATGCCCTCCAGAATCAGGCCCTTTTTGGTATGTTGGTCCGCCACGGTCCAGTTGGCGGCATCCTGGATCAGAAAGTAATCCCTGCCTGGCGCGCGGGCGGAGTCCCGGATGATCACTTGAACGAGTTCGCGCATCGCGTCCGGGCGCATCTCGGCAGGCGTTCGGCCCGCCAGCAAGCTGGGCGCGATCACCGGCACCACGTCCACCGGAAACAGATCGACCCATTCAAAGCGGGTATCGGATTTGTCGATATGGTGCAGGATCAGGTCCGCTTCTTCTGCCAGCAAACGCTCCCACGGCCCGCCAATCACCTCGAAGTGCAAATGCAGCCGGGTGCGCGGCCAGTTCTGGAAAAAACGCTTCAGCAGGCTCAAGGCCTCCGTCGTCGGGGTCACATCGCCGATGACCACGCGCAGGTCGGTTTCCTCGCCCCGTTGCAGCTGCTCGCATATCGCATTCAAGCCGGCGGCTTGACGCAACAGCGCCTGCGCTTGGCGATGAAAAGCCTCTCCGGCCGGCGTCAGCCGGACGCGATAATGGGTCCGGTCCAGCAAAACCAAGCCGATGCGCTGTTCCAGATTCTTGACCGCAGTATGTATGGCGGGGTGGCTGCGATGCAGCTTCTGCGCAGCCGCCTGAAAACTGCCCTCGCTCAGCACCGCATCCAGGCACGCGAGTTCATGTAGGGTAAAATCCATTGTTATTAAATCTTACATTCTTTTGCCAATCTTTTAAATTTTTATAAAACAAAGGCCTCGCTAGACTGCCCTCACCATCCATTGAACACAGAGGAGCAGACATGATGCGCGCCATCGTGAGACAGCAATACGGCGGACCGGAACAATTGCAGATTCAGGACGTGCCCAAGCCTATCGCCGCAAACGGCGACGTATTGCTAAGGGTGCGCGCCTTCGGCCTGAACCGTGCGGAACAGTATTTCCGCCAAGGCGTATGGGGCGAGGTTGCTGCCATTTCCGGCATTGAGTGCGCGGGGGAGGTGGAGCATGACCCCAGCGGGCGGCTCAGCCATGGCCAGGCGGTCATCGCCTTGATGGGCGGCATGGGACGCAGCCGCAACGGCAGCTATGCGGAATGGGTCAGCGTGCCGGCCAGCCATGTCGTGCCGATCCAGACCTCGCTGAGCTGGGCCGAGCTGGCGGCCTTGCCCGAATCGTACGCCACGGCCTGGACATGCTTGCATGACAATCTGGCGCTGCAAAAGGACGACACGCTGCTGATCCGCGGGGCGCTCTCCGCGCTGGGGCAGGCTGCGCTTGCGCTGGCAAAGCTGCGCGGCGCCAGCGTCATCGCCACGGTCAGACAGGCATCCAGGTTCGAAGCCGCGCGCCGCTTGGGCGCGGATGAAGTCTGGGTGGAATCGCCTTCGTTATCCAGCCAGATGGCGGATGCCAAAGCCCAAGGCGTGGACAAGGTGCTGGATCTGGTCGGCACGTCCACCATGCTGGATTCGCTGCGCTTGGCCAAGCGGAACGGCCGCGTGTGCGTGGCGGGCTTTTTAGGCGGGCATGAGCCGCTTGCCGCATTCGATCCCATGGCTCACTTGCCTAGCGGCCGCCATCTGAGCTTTTTCGCCAGCGCCCTGGTTTTTGGCGGCGCGGAGTATCCGCTTGGCGAGATCCCGTTTCAGCAAATCATCGAGTGGGCGGAAAGCGGCGGCATTCCAGCCAAGCCCGCCAGCGTGTTTCCTTTCGAGGAGATTCAGGCCGCGCATCGGCTGCTGGACCAGCAAGCCGCTGGCGGGAAAATCGTGGTGGCGCTTTGAATAAGGCGGAGTATGGGCGCTCCGCCAGCGTGGCGAGGGGCGCTCGGCGTTCCTGCCGCCAGCTCTTTCTCCACGTCAATGGCATGATCGGATTTTTGCCGGAAGATCTTGATGTCCGTTTTCGATCTGGTGATTTTTGACTGCGACGGTGTGCTGGTGGACAGCGAACGCCTGACCAACCGCGTGTTTGCCGCCATGCTCAACGAGCTGGGCCTGGCCGTGACCTTGCAGGACATGTTCGATCAGTTTGTCGGCCTGTCCATGGCGCAATGCCTGCGGCAGATAGAGGAAAGGCTGGGCATGCCGCCTCCCGCGGGCTTTGAGGCCGCCTATCGTCGGCGCAGCCAGGCGGCGCTGGAGGCGGGCTTGACGGTAGTGCCCGGCGTGCCGGCCATGTTGGCGGCCTTGCCGCTGCCGTTTTGCGTGGCGTCCAACGGCAGTCATGGCAAGATGCGGAGCACGCTGGGCCTGACGGGGCTGCTGCCGCGCTTCGAGACGCGGATGTTCAGCGCGCAGGACGTGGCCTTGCCCAAGCCGGCGCCGGACGTGTTTTTGCATGCGTCGCGCAGCCTGGGCGTCGCCCCGGCGCGTTGCCTGGTGATAGAGGATACGCCGACCGGCGTGCGAGCCGGCGCGGCCGCCGGCATGACGGTATGGGGCTATGCCGCGCTGACGCCGCGAGAGAACCTGATGTCGGCCGGCGCGGCGGCAACCTTTGTCGACATGGCGGAGCTGCCCGGCAGGCTGGCGCGGACATAAGGCGCGCGGCCCTCGGTTCAGTGCAGCATCAGGTCTTCGTGGTCTTGCGGGTAGTCGTCCGGCGCGGCGCGCCAAGCGTAGCAGCGCGGCGGCGGACGGTTTTCGGTTTGAAACTGCCTCAGCCAATAGGCCAGACGGCGCCAGCAGCGTTTTTCGTGAGTCAGAAAATGCATGAGCCGCTTGCGGCTTCCTGGCTCCGGTTCTGCCGGCAGGCTGGTTTCCTTGATCAGCGCGGACATGGGCATCGCTCCGTTGCGAGTGGTTGAAGTCCATCCTCAGTCCGCACTGTAGTGATGGGGCCATTAAATTCCTGTAGAAGTCTGGTCGCAGCGCATCAAACTTGCATAAAGAGGCCGGCTGCGGAGTGCCGGGCGGCACAGCCCGCAGGATGGGAGACGTGTGTCCGATGCCGGAGATGTTTAACCCCCGCGTCATTGTTGCGCCAGCGCTGAACTCCCGGGCTGTCGCAGCGGTCTGACAAGGCTTGTTTCCCCCGCGTGGAACGAGTCGCCAGCCTTGGCGAGTTCCGTTACCATGCTGCATCGCCCTGTGAATTCGACCATGCCAAGCGTTTTTTTCTTTCCCCTCCCCATCCTTCGTCGCGCGCCGCTGGCGCTGGTGGCTGCCTTGCTCGCCGCTCCTGCCCATGCCTTGGATTACACGGTGGACATCCAGGCGCCGGCCGGGCTGGCGTCGCTGCTGCGCGACAATCTGGAGCTGGTGAGTGGGCAAAAGGACCCGGACATCGACTCGTCCTGGCTGGACGCGCTGGTCAAGGGCGCGCCGGACGAGGCGCGGAAGCTGCTGGAGACCGAGGGCTATTTCCACGCCCGGGTGGAGGCGGCGCGGGAGGCGGGAAATCGCGTGGTGCTCAAGGTGGAGCCGGGACCGCCGGTCTTGATCGATGATGTCACCCTCCGGCTGGACGGCGCCATCCGCCATCAGGACGATTACCAGCAGCGTTTCGCCCAGGTGCTGGAGGCGTGGGCGCTGCCCTTGGGGGCGCCGTATCGGCAGGAAGACTGGGCTGCCAGCAAGCGCGCCATCCTGCGCAAGGTGCAGGCCGACCGCTTTCCCAGGGCGCGCATCGTCAAGAGCGAAGCCAGGATAGATCCGGCCAGCAACCGCGCCACGCTGGATGTGGCGGTGGACAGCGGGCCGCTGATCCGCTTTGGCCGCATCAAGGTGGCCGGCCTGCAGCGCTATCCGTGGAAGCTGGTGACCGGCCTGGCCGATTTCAACAACGGTTCGCCGTACAGCCAGGACAAGCTGCTGGCCTACCAGGCCGCGCTGGACCAGACGCCGCAGTTCTCCTCGGTCATCGTCAGCGCCGATTTCGATCACGTGGTGGACGACAAGGTGCCGGTGAACGTGGACGTGGTGGAGCTGCCGCGGCAGAAGCTGGAGCTGGGTCTGACCTACGATTCCGACGTCGGCCCCGGCGTGCGCGTCGGCTACGATCACTACAACATCTTCAAGCGCGGCTATACCGGTTCCATGCTGCTGGACTGGAAGCGCGAGCAACAGTCAGTCAGCTTCGGCCTGGGTTTCCCGCGCGCGCGCGACGGCTATTCCCACTCCCTCACCAGCTCATTCAAGTCCGAAGACGTGCAGGGCTTGAAGACCAATACCGTGGATGCCGGCGCCTGGCGCGTGCGCAGCCGCGGCAATATCGAGTCGCGCCTGGGCGTGGAGTTTTTGAAAGAAAGCGAAGAAGCCGGCGGCATCACCTCGCGCGACACCCATGTCACCCAGCTGGTGTATGGCTGGACCCAGCGCGCGGTGGACGATCCGATGCGGCCGCGCAGCGGCTACCTGCTGGACGGGCGCCTGTCCGGCTCGCTGGGCCTGCTGGGCTCCTCCACCTCGATTGTGCGAGGCTATGGCCGTGCGGTGGGCTATTGGTCGCCCTTCCCCAAGTACGGCACTTTCGTCGGCCGCATCGAGCTGGGCCAGGTGTGGGCCAAGGATGGCGCCGAGGTGCCGTCCGCTTTGCTGTTCCGCGCCGGCGGCGCCAACAGCGTGCGCGGCTACGACTACCAGAGCCTGGGCCTGCCCGGCCCCAACGCCTCGGTGCTGGGCGGCCGCGTGGTGGCCACCGGCAGCGTGGAATACCAGATCCCGCTCAAGCCGGCCTGGTATCTGGCGCTGTTTTCCGACGCCGGCAATGCCGGCGACAGCTGGAAGGGCTTCCAGCCCATGCACGCCAACGGCGTCGGTCTGCGCTGGATGAGCCCGGTGGCGCCGCTGTCTTTCGATATCGCCAAGGCGGAGAGCGACGGCAAGATCCGTTGGAATCTCAGCCTGGGCCTGGCCTTTTAAAACATCATGAGCGATAACCGCAATTCCCCCCCCGAGCCGGCGGAAGCCGCGCCGCCGCCCCGGCCGCCCCGGCCGCGCCGCTGGCGCCATGCCTTTGGCGCGCTGGCGCTGTTGCTCGCCCTGCTGCTGGCTGCGCTTGGCTGGCTTAGCGCCAGTCCGGCCGGTTTCGCCTGGTCGCTCAAGCAGGCCGCGCGGCTCAGCGGCGGCCAGTTCAGCGTGGCTTCGGTCCGCGGGACCTTGTGGCAGGGCTTTCAGCTGCAGGATGTCCGCCTGCGCGCCACTGGCGAGGACCTAGACGTCGAGTCGCTGCGGCTGGACTGGCAGCCGTCGGCGCTGTGGCGCGGCGAGCTGAAGATAGACCGGCTGGCCCTGGGCCATGTGCGCCTGGCCAGCAAGCCCGCGCCGGAGAAAAAACCGGCGCCGCTGGAGGCACCGCGCTCGCTGGCCTTGCCGCTGCATGTCAGCGTGGGCGAGCTGTCCCTGGCCAGCCTGAGCCTGGAGCCGGCCCACTTTCGCCTGTATCGGCTGCGCGCCGGCTATGACTACGACGGCGCGCGCCACCGCCTGCAGCTGCGCCAGCTGGAAACGCCGTGGGGCGAGGCCTCCGCCGGACTGAGCCTGGCCGCGGCCACGCCGTTCGCCTTGTCCGGCGAGCTGCGCGCCAGCGGCCAGCTGGAACAGGCGGCGGTGAAGGCGCGGCTGGATCTGTCCGGCAATCTGCTGAAACCGGCGTTTCTGGGCGAACTGGACGGCAAGGGCGTCAGCGTGGACCTGTCCGGCGCGCTGCAACCGTTCGACGCCAACCCGTTCAACCGCCTGGTGCGGCTGGATGCGCGCGTCGGCAACATCAACCCGCAGGCCATCCTGCCCAGCTGGCCCAAGGCCCGGCTCAGCTTTGCCGTGTTCGCGGAGCCGGACGCCGGCCAGCGCGTCAAGGGCGGCCTGACCCTGGTCAACGCCGAGCCGGGCGCGCTGTCCTCGCACAAGCTGCCGCTGTCGCTGCTGGTGGGCGAGTTCCGCGCCGATGAGCAGGCGCTGGAGCTGTACAACAGCCATGCCGAACTGGCCGGCGGCCGGCTGGGCGTGGCGGGCGAGCTGAAGCCCAAGCAGCTCAAGCTGGCGCTGGACCTGGACAAGCTGGCGCTGCGCCAGCTGCACGCCGACGCGCCCGACGACGCGATCAGCGGCCGCGTCACGGTAGAGGGCGCGCCGGCCGAGCCGCGCATCGCCGCGCAATTGAAAGGCAAGCTGCTGCGCGCCGACGCGCTGGCAGAAATGAGCGGCGGCAAGCAGCCCGCGCTATTGCTGAAAAAGCTGGAGCTGGGCGCGGACGGCGGCGCGCTCAGCCTCAACGGCAAGCTGGGGCTGTCCGGCCGCCAGCTGTTCGAACTCAATGGCAAACTCAGCCGCGCCGACCCCTCGCGCGTGCAGGCGCGCCTGCCCAAAGGCGACCTGAACGCCACCCTGAAAATGGCCGGCCAGCTGGCCGAGCCGATGGAGATCGGCGCCAAGCTGCAGCTTGCGCCCAGCAAGCTGTCCGGCGAACCCTTGTCCGGCAGCGCCAATCTGTTGTTTGGCCAGCAGCGGCTGAAGCAGCTGTTGCTGGACTTGAGGCTGGCCGATAACCGGCTGCAGGCCAGCGGGAGCTACGGCGCGCCCGGCGACAAGCTGAAACTGGCCATCCATGCGCCCAATCTGTCGCCGTTGGGGCCGGGCTTCGCCGGCGCGGTGCAGGGCCAGGGCGAGCTGGCCGGCTTGCCCAAGGCGCCGCTGTTGGACGCCAAGCTGCAAGCCGACAAGCTCAGGTTGCCGGGTGGGGTGGCGCTTCAATCCTTGCGTTTTGCCGGCAATGTCAAGGCCGACCAGGCCAGCCCCTTTCAGTTGAGCCTGGACGTGGCCGCGCTGCAGGCCGGCGATCTGCGCGCCGAGCAGCTGCACGCGCGCGCCGGCGGCACCCGCGCCCGCCACAGCCTGCAAGTGGACGGCCGTTTCCAGCTGGAGCAGTTGGCCTATGGCCTGCAACTGGCCGCCGCAGGCGGCCTGGACCAGAACAATGGCTGGCAGGGCAGCTTGCAGAAGCTGGAATTGAGCGGCAAGCCGGGGCTTAGCCTGCTGGCGCCGGTGTCCATGGCCCTAGGCGGCGATGGCATGGTGAAGCTGGGGGCGACACGGCTGGCGCTGTTGGGCGGCAGCCTGAGCCTGACGGATTTCACGCGTCAGGCCAATGGCGCGCTGGCCGGGCACGGCAGCGCCCGCGGCATCAAATTGTCTGAGCTGGGCCCGTTGCTGAAGCTGCCGTTGGAGCAGAACCTGCAATTTGACGCCGACTGGGGCCTGGCGTCGAGCGGGCAGGGTCAGCTGGCGTTGTGGCGCAGCGGCGGCGATGTGCAACTGCCGCTGGACAAGAATCGCAGCGCGCCGCTGGGGCTGAAGGCCGCGCGGCTGGACGCCCGTCTGGATGGCCGCACCGTGGCTTTCGATGTCAAGTTGGACAGCCGCTTCGCGCAGCTGCAGGGCCAGGGCAGCCTGCCCTGGAACGGCGGACGCATCGACGGCCATACGCCGCTGTCCGCCACGCTGCGCGCCAGCCTGCCGGCCTTGTCCACGCTGGCCGAGCTGGCCGGCCCGGGATTGGAGCTGGGCGGCAGCTTGAGCGCTGATCTCGCGCTCAGCGGTCCGCTTGCCCAGCCGCAGGCCCAGGGGCCGATCCGCGGCGAGCAGCTCAAGCTGGAGGACCACCGCACCGGCATCGCGCTGGCGAACGGCAGCCTGGCGGCGCGGGTGGACGGCCGCACGCTGCTCATGCAGCAGCTGCGCTTCACCGGCGGCAAGGGCGAAGTCAGCGCCAGCGGCACGCTGGACCTCAGCGAGGCCCAGCCCGATGCCCGGCTCAAGGTGACCTTGCAGCGCTTCAGCGTGTTCGACAAGCCCAATCGCCGCTTGGTGGTGTCCGGCCAGAGCGAGTTGGCCTTCGTCGGCGGCAAGCTGTCGCTGAGCGGCCGCATCCGCGCCGACCAGGGCCGCGTCGGCCTGCCCAAACTGGGCGCGCCGGACCTGGGCCCCGACGTGGTGGTGGTGGGCCGCGCGCCGCCGGAACCGTCCGCCTTCGCCAGCATGCCGCTGACGGTGGCGCTGGATCTGGACCTGGGCGAGCGCTTCCGTTTCACCGGCCAGGGCTTGGACGTCGAGCTGTCCGGCTTGGTGCACGTCAGCGCCAATCCCGGAGAGGCGCCGGCGGCCAAGGGCCAGGTCAAGGTGGAGAAGGGCCGCTACAAGGCTTATGGCCAGGACCTGGACATCACTTTCGGCGCCATCACCTTCAACGGACCCTTGGACAATCCGCTGCTCAATGTGCAGGCCAAGCGCCGGCTGTCGCCGGTGGGCGCCGGGGTGGAGGTGACGGGGTCGGTGGCTGCGCCCAAGGTGAGGCTGATCGCCGACGACCCGATGACGGACAAGGACAAGCTGGCCTGGCTGGTGTTGGGCCGCGCCGCCAGCGGCGACCGCGACAACAACGACCTGGCCGCCTCGGCCGGCCTGATGCTGGCCGGCTCGCTGAACGACCACATCGGCCTGTTCGACGACTTGGGCGTCTCCAGCCGCCAGGAAAAGACCCTGGCCAACGGCACGGTCAGCCCGGCCGAGCAGGTGGTGACGGTGGGCCGCCAGCTGACGCGCGAGCTGTATCTTGGCTACGAGTACGGCATCAGCAGCGCGGACCAGGCGGTGAAGCTGGCTTACCAGCTGTCCAAGGGCTGGTCGGTGATTTTGCGCGCCGGCACGGCGCTGTCGGCGGAGTCGCGTTACACCTTGCGCTTCGATTGAGGACTGGGCCTGGGCCCGCGACATCAGCGATGCGGCTGTGGGGCCGCCCTGGCGGGCGGCCTTTCATTTGGCTAAATTGCTATGTAAATATAGCTATGTTAGTATAGCTATATGAATGAAATCATTTCCACTCAAGACGCCACCCGGCTGCGCCTGCAGCTGATGAGCATGACGCGGCGGCTGCGCAGCCAGGGCAGCCAGGATGTGCTGCCGTTTGGCCTGCTGACCGTGCTTGGCGCGATAGACCGCGCCGGCGGCGACATCACGCCGTCCGAGCTCGCCCGCAAGGAAAACATGCGCTCGTCCAATCTGGCCGGCGCGCTGCGTGAATTGGAGGACGCGGGACTGATCCTGCGCCGTCCCGACGCGCAGGACGGCCGCCGCGTGCGCGTGGGCTTGTCCGAGGCCGGGCGCGCCGCGCTGTCGCGCAACCGGCAGCTGCGCGACGGCTGGCTGCAGCGCGCGCTGGACAGCCTGAGCGAGGAGGAGCGCGCCACGCTGCTGCGCGCCGGAGAACTGCTGGAGCGGCTGGCCGCCGCCGATTGACCCCCATCTTGGTAGAAAGGACGTCCCGATGAAAACCGCACTGCTGACCTTGGACTACATCCACGACATCATTCACCCGGAAGGCCGCATCGCGCGCTGCGCCGGCCATGCCGCCGAGCGCGACGTGATCGCCGTGGCCAATCGCGCCATCGCGCTGGCGCGCGCGCGCGGCTGGCCGGTCATCCACGTCAAGGTGGGGTTCTCGCCGTCCTATGCCGAGATGCCGCAGGGTTCGCCGATGTTCAGCCGCGCCAGCGAATTCCAGGCGCTCAATCTAGGCGGGGCGGGGACGGATTTCCATGCCGATCTGGACGTGCGGCCGCAGGACGTCATCGTGGTCAAGCATCGCATCAGCCCGTTCTACGCTACCTCGTTGGAGGCGGTGCTGCGCGCGCAGCGCATCGAGCGGCTGGTGATCGCCGGCGTCAGCAGCACCTGGGCGGTGCAAGCGGCGGCGCGCGACGCGCATGACCGCGACTACCGGGTGCTGGTGCTGGAGCCGGCCTGCGCCGCGGCGACGGAAGAGGAGCACCAGCTGTCCATGCGCCAGTTGGCCACCATCGCCGACATCGTGTCGCTGGAGCAGCTGGAAGCGCGGTGATGACTGACTGGCGCCGGCTGCTGAGCGAGCATTGCGACGGCTATCTGGCCGCCCGCCTGCTGGCGCTGGTCGCGCCGGCGCTGTTGTTGGCCTTGGCCGGGGGCGGGGAGGCGGCCTTGCAGGGCGGCATGCTGGCGGTGTGCTGCCTGATCGCGATGGAGCGCGGCGCGCTGGGCTGGCGGGCGGGTTTGCTCCAGGCCGCGCTGGCGCTGGCGGGCTGCTTCTTCATGGCCGGCTTATGGCGTTGGCCGCTGGCCTTTGCCCTGGGCTGCGGCGCGGCCGCCGAGGCGGCGTGCCGGCTGGGCGCGCGCCAGGCGCGTTGGCGCTCCGCCGCCAATTTCACCTTCATTCCCGCCTTGTACCTGGGCTGTGAGGCGGCGCAATCAAGCGAGCAGGGCATGGCCGCGCTGTTGCCTGCCGTGCCGTGGCTGGCGGCGGGCGCGTTGGCGGCGTGTTGGCTGCACGGGGTGGCCGGTCGGCGGGCCGGAATGGCCGACAAGCCAGGCGCCGCGCCGGAAACCGGCGTCGCCTTCGTTTGCGTCGGGCTGCTGGCCTGGCTGGCGGCGCATTTCCAGCTGCCCTGCGGCCAGTGGCTGGTATGGTCCGGCGCCAGCGTGTGCGTGGGCGGTTTCGCCGCGGTGCGCGCCAAGTGCTGGCAACGCTGCAGCGGCGCCCTGCTGGGCGTGCCGGCCGGCATGCTGGCCGCGCTGGCGCTGCATCCTACGCCCGCGCTGCTGATGCTGCTGGGCGCCGCAACCATGCTGACGCTGGCGCTGTTTCGCGCCTACCGGCCGGCTTTCGCCGCCCGCAGCGCGCTGGCGGCGCTGCATCTGAGCCTGGTTGGCGGCATGGCCGCCGTCCGCCTGATCGACGTTGGGCTGGCCGCCGCGCTGGTGTTGCTGGTATGGGGCGTGGGGCAGTGGCTGGCGGAGGAGAAGGGCGAGTTCTCGCGCGGCGGGCGCTAGGCGCTCAAACCTGCAGCGTGTCCTGCGACTGCGCCAGCCGCTGCGTCATCGCTTCCTCGCTCAGCGGCGAACCCAGCAGATAGCCCTGCATCGCCTCGCAACCCAGTTTCTTCAGGAAACTCTGCTGGGATTCGCTTTCCACGCCCTCGGCCAGCGTCTCCATGCCCAGCGCGCCGGCCAGGTGGACGATGGCGCTGACGATGGCGGCGTTTTCCTCGTCTCCGGGCAGGTCGGTGATGAAGGAGCGGTCTATCTTGACCGTGTCCGGCGCGAAGCGCTTCAGGTAGGCCAGGCTGGAATAGCCGGTGCCAAAGTCATCCACCGACAGCCGCACCCCCATGGCCTTGATCACCGCCAGCTGGCGCGAGGCCAGGTCGGCATCGGTCATCAGCGTGCTTTCCGTCACTTCCAGTTCCAGGCAATGGCCGGGCAGCTTGTGTTGCTGCAGGGCCTCGCGCACATCGTCGATGAAGTCATGCCGCATCAGCTGGTGGGCGGACACGTTGACCGCCACGCGTATCGGCCCCAGCCCGTCGGCCAGCCATTGGCTGGCCTGGCGGCAGGCCTCGTTCAGCACCCAGCGGCCCAAGGGCACGATCAGGCCGGTGTCTTCGGCCACCGGAATGAAGCGGTTGGGCATGATCAGGCCCTGTTCCGGGTCGCGCCAGCGCAACAGCGCCTCGCAGCCCAGCAGCCGCCGGCCGGCCATGTCGTACTGCGGCTGGTACACCAAGTAGAGATGGCCCAGCTCCATGGCGCGGCGCAGCCGGTTTTCCATCAGCAGCCGCTCCGCCACCTGGGTGTTCATTTCGCGGGTGTAGAAACGGAAGGTGTTCCGGCCGTGGGCCTTGGCATGGTACATGGCCAGGTCCGCGTTCATCAGCAGGGTCTGGATGTCGCAGCCGTCGTCCGGCATCAGGCTGATGCCTATGCTGCAGCTGACCACCAGCGAGTGGGCGCCGATCTGGAACGGCTGCTGCAGCGCGCGCAAGATGCGTTCGCAGATCAGCGCCGCCTCGCTGGGCTGGTTGATGGAAGGCAGGATCAGCACGAATTCGTCGCCGCCGGTGCGGCCCACGGTGTCCACGCCGCGCACCGAGGAGGCCAGCCGGCGCGCCACGTGCTTCAGCAATTCATCGCCGGCGCTGTGGCCCAGGGTGTCGTTGATGTTCTTGAAGTGGTCCAGGTCGACGAACAGCACGGCCAGCTGGTTATGCAGCAGTTCGGCCTGGCGGATGGCCTGGTGCAGGCGGTCGTTGACCAGCACGCGGTTGGGCAGGTCGGTCAGCGCGTCGTATTCGGCCATGTGCTGCACCCGCGCCTCGTGCTCCTTGCGCTCCGAGATGTCCGAGAACAGGGCGATGATGTGGCTGACCGCGCCCTGGCCGTCTTGCAGCAGGCTGATGTTGACCCAGCACGGGTAGTCCTCGCCGCTCTTGCGGCGGTTCCATACTTCGCCGGCCCACTGGCCGCGCTGCTGCAGCGTCTGCCACATTTGCTGGAAGAAACCCGGGTCGTGGCGTTCTGAGAACAGCAGGGACGGCTTCTGGCCGCGCACCTCGCCTTCCTGATAGCCGGTGATATGGCTGAAGGCGCGGTTGACGGTGAGGATGCAGTTGTCCGGATCGGCGATCAGGATGGCTTCGTTGCTGGACTCGAACACTTGGGCGGCCAGGCGCAGCTGGCTTTCGGTCTGGCGGCGGGCGCTGATGTCGCGCGCGGTGGCGCAGAGATAGCTGCCGCCCTCGTAGTGCAGCGGATTGAGGGTGATTTCCAGGTGCAGGACGGCGTCGCCTTCGCCGTGGCGGGCTTCGAAGGTGAGCGGCAGCGGCGCTTCCGGGTGGTCGAACAAGCGCTCCAGCAGCTCGGGCCGGTGGCGCAGCGCCAGATTGCAGTAAACGATCTCGCCCTCGCGGCTGCGCAGGGCCACCATGTCGGTGGCGTTGTCCACCATGAAGCGGCTCAACTGCAGTTCGCGCGACTGCTCCTTCAGCGACAGATGGCTTTGCGCCAGGTCATGCTGATAGCGGCGCACCAGCTCGCTGACCCAGCGCACGAAATACCAGCACAGCAGGCCGGCGCACAGCATGGCCACCAGGGTCATGGCCAGCGTGGTGGCAATGCGCTCGGCCAGCCGGGTTTTCAGTCGCAGCGCGGCCTGCAAGCTGTCGTCCTGTATCGTCTGCACCCGTTGGCTGGTGACCAGGGTCCAGTTCCAGCCCGGCAATTGGCGGGCATAGGCGAGGTAGCGGTCGCCGGCCTGGCCCAGGTCGTCGGGACGGCTGTATTCGACAAAACCGCCGCGCTTGCCCAGCTGGATCAGCTGCAGCACGCGCTCGCGCTCCGCCGGCGGCAGCACCGCGTATTGGCGGCCCACCAGCGAGGGTTGGCTGGGATAGAGCCGGATGATGCCCTGTTTGTCCACGATCATCAGCTCGCCGTTGCCCGCGCTCAGGCGCATGCGCGACAGCGTGTCCAGGCCTTGCTGCTGCAGGTCGGTCTCGACGTTGCTGATGTATTCGCCGCTGCCTATCAGCCAGTTGAAGTGCGGGAAGCGGCGGGCGTAGGTGATCTTGTCGTCCATGTGGCTGGCGCCGGGCAGGTACCAGCGGTAGGTGGTGAAGCCGCGGCCGGCGGGACCGGACACTGAATCAATCAGATTCTTCATGATGTAGCGGCCGCGGTCGTCGCGGTTTTCCAGCAGTGAGCTGCCCTCGCGTTCCGGCGCGGTGGGCAGCAGCACGCAGCGGCCGTCCAGGGTGTCGATGAAGAAATAGCCGCGGCCGTCGAAATAGCGCAGCGGACGCAGCGCCGCGATGATCAGCTGCTGCACTTGCTGCGGGCTTTGGCGGCCGTTTTCGCGGCGCCAGATGGCGTCGGCCAGCTTCCAGGCCTGCTCCACCTGTTCCTGCAGCTGGTGGCGCATGGTGTCGTTGGTGCGCTCGCGCAGCGCCGACAAGAGCAGGGCGGCGTGGTCGGTATAGGCTTGCAGGCTGTCGCGGGCCCGCGCGGCGGCTTCCACCTCGATGTTCTGCCGTCCGGACTGAAAGTCGCGCCAGCTCATTATCAGGAAGTAGCTGGTCAGGGTCAGCGCCAGGGCAAACACGATGGCCAGGGTGCCGAACAGTTGCAGGCGCGACAGACGGGCTTGATTCAACTCCATCACGGGTCCGGATACTTCGGGAAGGGATAGCCAGTATACGGGATTATCCTGAATGTCATGGAAAATTGTCGGGCAGCGGCGGCGATTTTCGGCTAAAATCGCGGCCGGAAGTCAGTCAGACAATCGCCGCGCCCGCAAGGGCGGGGAGGAAAGTCCGGGCTCCGCAGAGCAGGATGCCGGCTAACGGCCGGGCGCCGCGAGGCGACGGAAAGTGGAACAGAGAGCTGAACCGCCGATGGCTTTGGCAACAGGGCACAGGCAAGGGTGAAAAGGTGTACCGGGAGGCGCAAGCCGGCCTGGACGGGCGGGGCAACCCGCTTGCGGTAAGAGCGCACCGCGGACGTGGCAACACGGACGGCAGGCTAAACCCCATCCGGAGCAAGACCAAATAGGGGGGCGCTAACGTGGCTCGCGTTGTCCCCGGGTAGGTTGCTTGAGCCTGTCGGCAACGGCAGGCCTAGAGGAATGATTGTCCAACGACAGAACCCGGCTTATCGACTGACTTCCCCCTCATTACTCGCGGCTATCGAACTTGCTTAAAAAATAAGCAAAAATTTTTCCCGCCGGCCGCGAATCACTATACAATACCGACCCTTCCCGCGATTACCCGTATTTGTCATGCAGATAGGACCGTACCAACTGAAAAACCGGCTGATCGTAGCGCCGATGGCCGGGGTGACGGACAGGCCCTTCCGCATGCTGTGCAAGCGCCTGGGCGCCGGCATGGCCGTCTCCGAGATGATCACCGCCAACAAGGCGCTGTGGACCACGCCGAAGACGCTGCGCCGCGCCAACCATGAAGGCGAAGTCGAACCCATCGTGGTGCAGATCGCCGGCGGCGAGCCGCAAATGCTGGCCGATGCCGCGCGGCTCAATGTGGAGCACGGCGCGCAGATCATAGACATCAATATGGGGTGTCCGGCGAAGAAGGTGTGCAATGTGGCGGCCGGTTCGGCCTTGCTGCGCGACCTCGACAACGTCGGCCGCATCCTGGAGGCGGTGGTCAAGGCGGTGGACGTGCCGGTGACGCTGAAGACGCGCACCGGCTGGAGCCGCGAAGTGAAGACCGCGCTGGCGGTGGCCAAGATGGCCGAGGAAGCCGGCATCGCGGCATTGGCGCTGCACGGCCGCACCCGCGAGGACATGTACCGCGGCGAGGCGGAGTACGACACGATACGCGCGGTGAAGCAGGCGATCTCGATACCGGTGATCGCCAACGGCGACATCGATTCGCCGGCCAAGGCCAAGCAGGTGCTGGACTACACCGGCGCCGACGCGATCATGATAGGCCGCGCGGCGCAGGGCCGGCCGTGGATTTTCCGCGAGATCCAGCATTACCTGGAAACCGGGGAAACCTTGCCGCCGCCGACCGTGGGCGAGATCCGCGAACTGATGCTGGGCCATCTGGACGAGCTTTACGATTTTTACGGCGAGTACTCGGGCTGCCGCATCGCGCGCAAGCACATCGCCTGGTACACCAAGGGCCTGGCCGGGAGCAACGCCTTCCGCCAACAGATGTACCAGCTGGAAAGCACCGATGAGCAAAGGCAGGCGGTGGGCGCGTATTTCTCCCGCCTTGGCGACGCCGGCGATCGTCTAAGCTATGTAGTCGAAGATGAGGACAAGCCGGGCGAAGGCGCCGCGGCAGAGGGCGAGGCCTGCGCCGCTTGAGACGGCGCCAGGCGCATGGGGACCCACAATCTGGACATCAAATAAGAATATGCAAAACAACGATCACATCTCGCAATCGGTGCGGCTGGCCATGGAGCAGTATTTCAGAGACCTGGACGGCGAGGCGCCGTCCGCCATCTACGACATGGTGCTCGCCTGCGTGGAAAAGCCGCTGCTGGAGGTGGTGCTGATACACACCCAAGGCAACCAGACGCGAGCGGCGGAGTTGCTGGGCTTGAACCGCAACACCCTCCGCAAAAAGATGAAGTCGTATGATTTGATTTGAAGAGAACCGGCCACACCGTCACAGGGTGGCCGGTTTTTTTTGCCCCTCTCGCGCGGCGAGCCGGGGCGGGGATTCGAGGGACGGGCTGCCGGGGACGGGAGTCTAGCCGATGCGCAGTCGGCGGTCCGGGCCGGTTTTTATTGTTTTCATCCTTAGCCAAAGCGGTAGAGAAACATGACCAAGATCGAACGAGCGCTGATCAGCGTGTCCGACAAGAGCGGCGTACTGGAATTCGCCAAGGAGCTGGCCGCCCTGGGCGTGCATATCCTGTCCACTGGCGGCACCGCCAAGC